>JBMOLK010000001.1:0-25757 GCA_049325575.1 Bacillota bacterium
ATATTATAAGAGAAACGCCATCTGGTGCAATTAATGGAACTAATGTAACGTTTACGCTTGCAAATACCCCAGTAACAGGTACAGAAACAGTATATCTCAATGGATTGTTACAGGAACCTGGAGCAGGAAACGATTATACTATTTCAGGAACAACAATAACTTATTTGTCTGCTCCTTTGACAGGAGATAGACTAAAAGTAAATTACATAAAAACAGCGTAAATTTGGAATAGATAAAGAATAAGAGGATAAAAGATGGCAAAAACGGAGATACGTAGTGAGCAGATATTAGACACGTCTGTTACAAGATCTGATCTGAATACTGCTACAATAGGTAATGCCGTTATTACTAAATTAATTGCTGGTACGAATGTAAATATAGGTTCAACAGGAGTAGATACTGGAACTGGTGATGTAACTGTCAATGTTAATAATTCTGCAATATTCAAACAAACCACGTTAGTTATCGATGGAGGAGGTAGTGCAATAACAGCTGGTGCAAAAATATGGGTATTAATACCTTTTTCGTGTACAATAACGTCGTGGGAATTAACTGCTGATGTATCAGGTAGTATTGTTTTGGATATTTGGAAAGATACTTATGCTAACTTTCCACCTACCGTTGCAGATACAATCACAGGAACAGCAAAGCCATCTTTATCCTCACAAATAAAAAATCAAAGTAGTGTATTAACAGGATGGACTGTTGGTATTAATGCGGGGGATTATCTAAAGTTTAATGTTGATAGCGCAAGCACAGTAACAAAAATAGTGTTTGTTCTGAAATATGGGTAATTGATTAATTAATAAGTGGTTGATAAGATGTTAAAAATGGTATCTCAAAAAGAGTTAACTGCTGAAGTTTATGAGAAAGTGAGAGAAGAGATTCAAAACGATCCTGAAAAATTAGGATATGAAGGAAAAACAACAGCAGAAATCACAAATTTATTAAATAACTCAGTAAAGAAACAAAGGATAGTTGAAGATGTATTTCCAAGTAGAATAAATCAAATATTAGTAAGAATAGCGAACACTCCAAATATTTTAACAGAAGAAGAAGTAAAAAAAATATTGAATATATAATGTGGAGATATTGAAGAGGTGAAAAAATGGTAAATGAGATAAGATTAAAAGACATTGCAGCAGCAACATTTACTTGCACATTAGCAAGTTTAGCTACTGCGAGTGCAAGACAAAGCACAATGGTAACAAATACAAATGATTATCCTGCGGCGTTAGTATTCTTTAAAATTCGTTCAGGAACTGTTGCTCCTACTGCAGGAGCATTATATGAAGTATACCTTTTAAGAGGAGATGGAACAATACGAGATGATAATGCTGGTGCTCTTGATGCAGCAATAACAATAGAAAATGCTCCTTTGCTCGGAACGATAGTAGTTACTGCTACTATAGGTAAAGATTTTTATGGTGTGTTTGATACTGCTCCACTTGGACCATTGGGAAATGAGTGGGGGATTGCAGTAAAAAATAGTTCTGGACAAGCTTTGGATGCAACAGAAGCAAATTTCAGAAAAGCATATGTATATTATGTTCCCGAAGTTCAATAATACTCTAACTTGATGATAGAATATGGCAAACCAATTCGTTATTCCACCATTACCTGTTTTGGATAGAAAAAATCCTTTGACAAGAGGATTGGTAGGTTGTTGGTCGTTCTTTGAGGGAGGTGGAACAACTGTTCGTGATATTTCGGGAAATGGGAATACTGGAACTTTATTACCAGCAGGTAGTGGACCCACTTGGACAACAGGAAAATTTGGCAATGCTTTGAGTTTTGATGGCACAGATGATTATGTGGAATTCTCTGATAATAGTGCAACTGATTTTGGCGCAACAGATAGTTTTACCTTCCTACTCTGGGTTAAGACAAACCAGACCCCATCATGGGAAGCGCGATTTATAACATTCCGCGTAGGAGGGTCCCAACCATTAATAGATATAGGAGTTAATAGTAATGGTACATTCGGCCTACAGCGGGCACGGAGCTCGTCAGGTAGTGGTGATGAAGTTGGCCTGGCCACAACAAATAGTTATAATAATGGCCAATGGCATCATTTTGCCGTGGTAAGGGATGTTTCCGCTGATAAGTTTAGATTGTATGTAGATGCAAATTTAGATGGTGAGAAAATCGATTCTACCACGGGGCATTTTGATACCGCTACAAAGAGATTGGGCTACTATTATGATGGCCAATATTATAACGGCCTTATAGACGGGGTCCAGATCTATAATCGTGCCTTAACCTCTGCAGAAATTAGAGCCCTATATGCAAATCCAAACATTATTTATCGTCCAAATAGAATTTTATTCGAATCCGAAAGATATCTCCCTGTTAGTGGCAGTTTCAGCGGTATTATAGACGCAGTACCACCTGTATTATCTAATTTGGTTGTTTCTTCGGGAGCAAATAATGGCGAACTTAATATTTCTTTCGATTATAACGAAGAAACAACAACAGTTCCTCATTGTGAGATAGCAATAGCAAGAATCGGTACCGATTTACCGAGCGGAGCACATACTGGCACAGAAACAGATACTTTAGTTTATAATATTTTTAAACCCGTCTATAAAACTATTGACGCTGAACTTTTAGCAATGGTAAATAATGCTTCTGGTACATATTCTGTAACATTAAAATTACCAGATAGTGGTAAGGTATATGTTACAGTCTCTGCAAGAGATAGTTTGGGTAATTGGTCAAATTGGATGACACCAGTGAGCGGGTACGTTAAAGGAGATGCAGTAACGTCAGTAGAGCATTCTTATGTATTTTGAGGTGAAAATATGGAAATAATATCATCAATAATATCAGTTGTGATAGGAGGTGTGTTAATCGGAGTAACTGGTTACATTAATGAGTTGCGAAAAAACCCAGACGAAAAATTTAATGCTGAAAAGTTTGGTACGACAATAGTAGTGTGTGGAATTGTTAATTACTTGTTAGTTGTAGTTGGCTTATCTTCGGATATAATATTATCGTTAGCAGGTGTTCTTCAGAGTACTGGTTTAGGTTACATTGGAAACATCATAGCTAATATGATTAAGGATAAAATAAACAAGGGATATTAGTGGCGTTGAGTTATTGCCAAACCAAAAAATTGGCAGAATTTCTTATGATTAGAAAGGCAATAGTTAATGAAAATGTAGCAATAGGAGATGGTAGTACAAAAATATTTTATCTGCAAAATCAAAATATTATAGATGAAACTTACACAATTTATTTAGATGCTGTTGCTAAATCTGAACCTACAGATTATTCATTGGACAAAGATAAAGGAAAGATTACTTTTGTAGTTGCTCCTCTGGCTGGTGTAGCCATAACTTCTGATTATTGGTACAGTAATGTTTCCGATAGTCATCTTGAGAATGTAATTTACAGAGCAGAAGATAAAATAGATGAATTAACAAGACATGCATGGAGATTAAGATATTCTGGAACTCATAGCGGACAAGATACCACCTCACAGTATATCTATAAAACCATGAAGCATATAAGCTATTGGAATACTGGTATTCCCGTAGATATGGGACACAGAAAAATCAAAACTTTAGATAAAACAAAAGATAAAATAGAGATTTGGGTAGGAAATTGGGAAGATCTGTTGCAAACAGGAACGGAAGGTAGGGATAAGGATTTTTGGGTTGATTATGATCAGGGAATACTTTTTATCAGAAAATGGTATTTTCAAATGAATCAGGTGCAGGTTCGTCTACAATATAGGTATGGAGATAATATTGTACCCTATTCAATAGAGGATTTATGTATCAAAATAGCGGCTCGTGATTTGCTTATAAGCGATGATAGAAGCATACTTTTGCCAGAAGGAACTACAAATATCCCCCTCGAAACTAAAATTAATATTCTTAATAGAGATATAGAACAACTTTTAGGAAGATATAAAGAGGTAGTAGCAGTTATGTAAAAAAACAGACGATAAAACAAAGTTATATAAGTAAAAAAAGCCAAAATAAAGTGTTTGTAAGTAAGTTGGTGTAGAATATGGCTGATGAATTACAGTTTATACAGGATATTTTGAATAATAATTGGAATAAAAATAACACTGATAATAGAAAACCAATCATAGATAAAATCTTCAATCTTAAAAGAGCTGATATGTCGCCCAATCAAGATTATGTTCTTCTATATCTCGTTTCTGGTTCTTATACTATAACACCTCTTGGATTAGGGACTAACGAAAAAGAAAGTTTGGTAATATCCATCGACATTAGAACTATGATTACACGTTCTCATTCTCTCAAAATTCGAGAGGAAATTATGCGTATTCTTAGGGAAAATAAAATTCTTAATCCCGATTTAAAAAAATTCAACGTCATCAGAATGGAAAGAATTAATGATTTAACAGATAAAAGTATTGGTCTTTACCGTCAAGTGTTGGATCTTCGATGTGAAGACTTTAGGGTGGTAGCATGACATTGGATGAATTAATAGAATTAGTAGAAAACACCAATAAATTGCCTGATTTCTACGGATTGAAACAAGAAATAAAAAAACATTTGACAGAATATAAAAAAATAAAGGGTGAATAAAATGGGAGACGAAGTAATCAGTGGTATTTTATCGTATGCTTCATATGGTTATGAAACGACTTTTGGAGTGAAATCAACTGATTCGGTATATAAGCCATTCGGACACGGTTTCAAAATAAGCACATTATCTAAGAAAAATAATGTTTCTCCATTGTATACGCTTGGGGGGATAGAAGCAACAACCTTACCTGCAATGCATTATGAAGGTTCTGTAAGTGTTGAATTTACTCCAGGAAATGCATACTGGCTACATGCTTTAACGGGTAATACAGAAACTGTGAGTGGAACTGGACCATATATCCATAAATATATAGATACTGTTGCAAGCAAACCAATAGCTCCGAAAGTATCTCCAATAACAATAGAAAATGCAATGAACGTAAGTACAACTGCAACAGATGTTAGAACGTTCCTTAAAGGATGTTCGATTAAATCGTCTACTGTAAGTGCGGCTGTTGGAGAAATGGCAAAAGTTACTATGGAAATGGATTATGCTAATGAAGAAAAAGATTCAACTTATGGAACTCCTGTTTTTGACACTTATTCCGAACCTTTTTCTTATCAGCATGGAAAAATAAAGATACCAGCAGCAACCGAATTGATAGACGTCCAAAGCTTCGAATTAACCATTAATAGAAACACAGAAATGGTGAGAGGTCTTGGAAGCAGATTTGCAACACACGCACCAGTTAAAAATGTTGAATATGATTTCAGAGCTACCGTAATGTTTGAAAATGCAGGTCTTCTTGAGAAATTTTATGGTGGAACTTATGGTCCTGTACAATTCGTAAGTCCTGTTGCAGATTGTGAATTCACCTTCGACAATACCTTAACAGGGATAGACAATAGAAAAATTGAACTGAAATTTACTGGATTACAGATAGATGAGTTTTCTATTCCACAAGATGTTGGAGATTTATTAAAACAAGACATCAGTGGTAAATTGCGTGTTTGGACAATGGCAAGTTATACGGATAATACAGTAAATGAACCTACCTAACAGGTAGTATAATAAAAAGCAATTTAGCAAACGTGAGTGGGAAACCCCACATTCTTTAGAGGTGGGATGAAAGCGAACAAACAATAGTGCATAATTGTCCTTTCTGCGGAATATCTATAGACAGAGATTTGAACGCTGCACGAAATATACTTATACGAGCTACCGTCGGGCAGACGGAAAGTAACGCTTGTGGAGATGAAGCAATAGCTTCGTCGTTGAAGCAAGAAGCCCACCCTATTTATAGGTGGGAGTATGTCACTAAGTAAGTTGGTGGTATGAATGGAAGAAATAGAGATAAGTTGGGACAACACAAAAGTAAAAGTAAAAATTGATAAGCTAAATTTCGGCGATAGAAACGATGCATATAGGAAAGCTATGAAGGTAACCATGCTAGGAAACCAACCAAAAGCGGATTTGGATATTTATTCACTTCAGGAATTTTTTGTTTTAAAGGGATTAAAAGAAGCGCCATTTTCTATTAACATTGATAATATAAGAAAGTTAGACGTTCCCGATGCCGAAAAGATGTATTCTATAATTTCTAGACTAACAGGTATAACCGAAAGCGAAAAGGGTTTTTTGCCAATTTCGCCAGAGGTTTCCCAGTGAGTGATATAGAGATACAACCTTATTTGGTATATTATATCATGGCGAAAGAATTTGGCGTTAATCCTGAAAATGTGGATAAAATGGATGCAAAGTTGGTGGATGCTATGCTTTATACTCTATCGGAGCAAAATAAACACGAAGAAATGCTAATAAAGCAACATAGTAGGAGGTAGAAATGTCAGAAATAGAAGTTCCTGTTACATTGCAATTGACCGTTAGAGATATTGCCGTTCAGATTGAACGGGAAGTTAAAAAACTTGCAAAGGTAAGTCCTTTTTCTGAAGAAACATCAAAACAAACAGCAAAAAAAGTTGGTAAAGAAGTACAAACTGCAATGGGTGGTGCTCTAGAACATGCTTTGCGAGCCTTCAGATATTACAAAGGATATCCTTTTATCGCAGAAATGATAAAAAGTATTGAAAATGTTTTTAAAGAACCACGAAAATTATTAGTTGAAACAGTTGGTGAAGTTGGTATTGAAAAGATGGAAGCAGCATATAAACCTGGAAAATTAGAAAAAGAAGATTTGGGAAGTATTACAAAAGAAACCGATACCACTTTGCAAAAAATTGCGATAATAAATAAAGGTAGTTCAAATACGTTAAATAGTATTGTCGGTACTCTTAGTGGAGTAATTGGATCTGTTAATGCCTTGACTATAGGATTGCTTGCTATTTCTTCTATCTTTTTAAAAGGAATTGGAGAAATGATGGGCGGATTTTTTGAGGCATTTCAGCCACTTTATAACGTTTTGAGGACCATTGGAAAACTTGTCGGTATGATTGTAGCATCAGTAGTCAATCTTCTTGTGCCATTTCTGATGCTGATAGCTTACCTTTTAGTACCAATTCTCAAGATTATGAACTTTATTTTTAGGCCGATTTTCTTAATTTTAATGAAAGGAATGCAGGGAACAGTTAAACTTCTTAACGACTTAATTTCTACTATACTAAAAGGTGGAGGCGACTTAGGAGTTATACTTGGTAGCATAATAAAGGTAATAATAGATACTTTAGCTCCTTTTTTCGCTGCGTTCCTTTCTGTTATAACCCCTATAATTCAGGGGGTTTTAGGTTGGCTTGGGCAAGCCATCTACGATTTCTTAACCATGAATGTAGAAGAAGTAACGAAACAGATTCCTATTCTTGGTGGAGTAATTGGATTCGCAATTAAAGCTATGCAAATGCTGATTGGAGCTATACTCGGTTTCATTGTCGGATTGGTTGGAAAAGAATCATTTGCGGATATGGGAATTTTAACTAAAGAAATGACTTCTAATCTTACAAAAGTCAATGCTGGTTTTAGATTAGGGGAAGGAATAGCGAAGATTATGATACAAATGGCAATTGCGTTTGGAACATTATTAGGATACTTTGTAGATACTATAATTCCGCAAATTGGTGCGTGGATCGAAAAATTAAAGGCAGATCCACTCGGAGCGTTGTGGGATCTGCTTGTCGGAACGTTGAAGCTAATAATCGATTCATTCAAAGCACTTCTACTCGGAACGGGAAAAAAATTTTATAAAACTACTCTTGAATTCGAACCTACGTGGATGGGAGAACCACCGAAATTAAAAGAAGTCACAAAGGAAAAAGAAGAATTAACACTCGGAGAAATATTCGAACAGCAAGGTTTGATCGGTGCGGTGAATAAATTAGCGAAAGACTTTACAGGGATAGATATTATTGGGTATTGGAACGGAACACTAAAACCTGCTTTGGATTCGTTGGTTAAGATGATAACTGCTTTAGCGACAGTGTTTGAGAATTGGTCGAAAAATATTAACACAAATATAATTCCAAATTTAGAAAGATGGGTAAAATCAGCTATTAATAAACTTGTTGAAACTGCTTTACCTACTTATAGCGTTACAAAAATAGCTGCAAAAATGATAACAGGAAAAGATATGGTAATATCTCCAACTGGAACTCTTATTTCTACGCACCCCGAAGACTATATAATAGCAACAAGAACTCCAGAACGTTTAGGTGGTAGAAATAGTAGTGGAGAAGAAGTAACAATTAATCTTACAGTTAATTCATCTGCTTCCAATCCACGTGATTTAGCACGTGAAATATCGAAGGAATTACAATATGCATTAAGAAATAGGTCATCATATGGATACTGAAATTAAATCAAAATTAGAGGCAATTATACGTGAAATAGAGCACGTAGAAAAGGATATAGAACGCTATAAAAAATATAAGCAAGAAACTGACAAGTTAACTCTCAATCTGCTTTCAAATATATATCGGGAATTGAGAAGAAACAATGAAAAAAAAGAAACTAAAAACAGTATGGTGGTGGTCTAAATCACATATTCATTAGGGACGGTTAATTTAGGTGTAGTGATCTCAGAAGTATCGAGAAAAACAGCTAATCTGGATACTTTCACTCTTCCGTTGTCAAATTCGAATGATGCAATGGTTTGGGATTATAACGGAGCTCAAATGGAGATAACTCTCGCTGGAAAATACGCAGAAGCAAGCCAAATCGATCTAGCAGCAAAAGTTCAAGCACTTTTGGCGGTTATAACAGGAAATCAGACAACATTAAATTATACTTCAGATATTATCGGAACAATAAAAGTAAAAGTAGATAGTGTTGATATTCAATATGATTCTATAGGAACAGGCCCAATGATGGTAAATTATACGCTTAGATTAATTCAGAGCGCGGAGGTATAGGTATAATATGGCGATAGGTCGAAAAGTAACAATTGCTGGTGTAGTCGTTACAGGTCACGTTAAAAGAGGAACTGTTCATCAAAACGCTGGAGAAGCTATCACTACCTGTGAGTTGGTCGCATCGAAAACAATTACCGATGTTCTCACTCTGAACAATGGACAAACAGTAATCATGTGGCGAAATCTTAACGGAATTGATGAAAACGATATTATTGAACCTAATCATAGAATATTTAAAGGATATATAGAAACTTACGTTACCGAAGGCGGAATAATAACTATTATGTGTAGAGATCAACTTGGATTAGCGATGAGAAAAACATATACGCGAATATTTTTGAATACTGAAGCTGAAGCTGGAGTGTTAAGCAAGATATTTAAGACACTTCTTACTCAAGCAGGATTGTCTTATGATGATACAACCATTCAAGATTCAGGAACTATTCTTATACTGAATAGATTCAGATGCGTTAATTCTTATATTTTTGAACGATTGCAGAAATTAGCAGAGATATTGGACTGGCAATTCTATTATAGGGCTGATACAGATAAAGTATATTTTGAACCAGAAGGATATGTCACTAATCCTAATACAATAGGAACGGATAACATACTCCAGAAAATAAAGTGGGAATATGATACGAAAGATATGATTAATGATTTGACTATCATTGGAGCGAAACAATTGGTTACAAAAAATCCTAGTGAAGTATTTACTGGAAATGGAACTCAGAAGATATGGGTTCTCGCAGCAACTCCTGAAAATATTAAAGTAACAACTGGTACATCCGCTAAAAAATGCGGTATAAAAGGAAGTGGAGTAGGTTTGGACGTATACGTCGACAAGCAAACAAAAACAATAGAATTTGTAGTTGCGCCACCAAATGGAACTCAGATTTCGGTTGGATATGATTATACTGCTCCAGTTCCTATTCATTCAATTCGCCAGACCTCAATTGATACCTATGGAAAATACCAAAAAGAAATGACATTAATGGATGTGATAAATATAGATGATGCAATTAATAGAGGAAATAAAATATTAGATAAGTATTGTGAACCATTTAAGTATGCTACAATCAAAATCAATATGCATAATCTTTATAGTCTAAAGATTGGAAATAGAATAAGAGTCGATGATGATGTTAATGACGTAGATGCTGTTTTTGTTGTTCAGAAATATATTCAAAATTACCCCATGAGTTATGATGAAATACAAGTGGGAGAAAAAGAAAAGGATCTATCTCGATTTATTGCAGCGCTCTCCGATAAAACGAAAAGAATCGAAGAAGAAGAATATAGAGATACTGAATTAATAATTAATCTTGTTCAATCTTTAGCTGCATTCGAAATAAAGCCGAAACAGATGAATATCACTCAAACAGCAATCAATGATAGTTTTATTATTGGGCATACCACTCATGGAATAATAGGAACATCCATGCTTGGTGATAGAAAAACATTAATAGGTACAACAACGTATAATTATTGAAGTTGAAAAAATGGCGTTAAGCACATATTCATTGGTAGACGGACAAGTATTAGATGGTAATGCAATTACAAGCATTAAATCAGTAGCAACTAATGTGTATTTCTACACTGATAAAATTACTGGTTATGTCTATTGGTTGGCAGGAAGTATCTTTGTTAATGGAGTAGCTTATGTCCTATCTGCTGGGAATAGTGGAATTTCACAAACAAATAAACTTATCAAAGCTACTCTAGCAGATGTTGGAAATACTGCAAGTATAAGTTTTATTACAGTCACTGAAAGAATAACCTCTAATTCAGATTTTCTTCTTGGATATGTAGATAGTTCAAGCAGGCTTTATTTATACAGTTCAACGGCGCAACCTAATCTGAGTGGTTATACTTATACGGTTGCAACTGATAACATTAACGTTAATGGTGAAGGTTATTTTCTCAGTGCTTCTGCTTTTGCAGAAAAAGGTGTTAAGATATCATCGTCCGGAGGATCAGGGCAAGGATCATACGTTTATGCTACGACTTCATTAACGGTAACAATAGATGGAACGGTGACGAAAACAGAAACGAATACTAACAATGCTCGTCCTCTAGGTGCTAATGATAGTTATCATACAGCAGTATGTTCATTAACTGATTATAATGCATTAACCAAGTTCAACAACAATCTTACAGTTTCCATTAACGCTGCTGTTGGAATAAGTGGATCACCATATAGCCAAGACAATATTAATTCTTTTGTCAAAAAGAATATAGTTTACGTAATCAAATAGATGAGGTGTTAAATATGTCTAATGGTGCAGTAGCAACGAACATTGGAAAACAGATCGCTTTGCATAGATTAGGTGGAGACGCTTCGTTAACTGAAGTTTCTGTATTCGATATCGGAACAGGAACAAACACACCTGCTGCAACTGATACGACGTTACAGATTCCATTATCGCTCAACAAACCTTTTCTTACGGGTTATCCTACATACAACGATATTGACAGAAGAATAATTATACGCGGACAGATATTTTCAACAGAAGCAAATGGAAATACTCTGACAGAAGTAGGAGTTTTCAACAACGATGCAACAAAAAAATTGTTCGCGCGACATGTGCATGATGGTATAGTTAAGAATAACTTAACGGAGATAATATATGAACTTGTATATGAATGTCCATAGAGGCTAAAAAGAATGTTGGGGTTAAGATGTAGTATGATAGCAAATATACTCACATACATCAAAGAAAACATAAGAAAACTTATGATTTCTTTTGGATATATAGCGATTACCGAACATAACGAAATAATAGAAAAGATAGTCAAAATATCACAAACAAGACATGAAGACGACGTTAAAAAAGTCACAGAAAGATATATAAACGAAATCGATGAGTTAAAAAAGAAAGATAATAACGAAATAAGAAAATTAAATGAAGTAATCGAAATCATGGAAAGAGAAAAAGAAGAAAAGTTAAATTTAATTCATAAGTTAACTAAAGAAATCGAAGAACTTAAAATATTAACCAGACAAGTAAAAATTAAATTAGAAATAGAACCTCCCGCTTTTCTCGATACAACACAAAATGCTTATCTTCCTTACGTACAATGGAAAGGCGGAAATGTAGGATTACGGCCAGAGTGCGTCTATGAAACCAATCCTTTTCTAGAGGATTGGTTCTTTAGCAACATAAACAGAGATGCATTTGAAAAAAAAACAAAATATGAAAAAATCGTGAGTATCTGGTACGCTATTCTGGACGTTAGAAAATACACGCTCGATAGCGGAGATAATTGGCAGTTTCCTCAAGTTACGATATGTAGAAAAGAATGTGATTGTGAAGATGGAACAACGTTATTCGTTTCTCTATGTATGGCAATAGGTTTATCCCCTAATGAAGTTTTCAATGCAGTCGGACAGTGTAGTTTCGGCTATCATTCATACCCTATAGTTTTTTTCAAGAAGGAAGAATTACCAGCAGATATGGTTGAAGGTTGGTATATTTTCGAAACAACACTGCCGCAAGGAACGAACCCACAAAAACCGAAAACGCTGAAAACTACCTCTTCGTATTATTTGCCAGATAGCTTAGCGAATTGGAATTTTTCTGGAGTAATTAAAAAAGAGTATGAACAATGCTTTAAATAATGGGTGATAATTTGGCAGAAGAAAAAAGAGTGGAAAATTCAGAAAAAAAAAGAAAGCAAATAGAGGATGAATGGAAAGAAAAAGAAGAAAAGTGAGTGTATGAATGAATTGTTACTGTATGTTGGAGCAAGTATTATAGTTGGATTGACAGGTTACTTGAAAAATTACATCAAAACGAAAGAAGTATTTAATTTTTTTCGCTTCGGTACGACTATCTTAGTTGGCAGTAGTGCTGGATTCGTTATTTTCAGTTTTTTCAGTAATATCAACATTTTCTCTACGTTGCTTTCGATATACGGTCTGACGAATCTCACCAACATCGCTGCTAATATATGTGTTTCTATATTCGAAAAAAATAAAAAGAGAATGGAGGGGTATAGATGTTGAAATACCCAGTTTCCTTGATACTCTTAATCGGATACGTAGGATACGTTTTTCTTTCATGGCAATACGTAGAAAACCTAAGCGTTTTACCACCTTCGACCGTTAACAATGCCGACATTGTTCTACATACCTATTCGGTTTTCATGTATCTATTCGCGTTGTTATACCTAATTTGGAATGAAAAAAAGGCGAATAAATGACTGATAATATTGGTATCCAATATATTGAAATGGCGTTTTCGGTTATTCTGTCTGCGTGTGGTGGGATAGTGCACATACTTTCAGATCCAGATACGAAAAAAACCACAATTATTCTAATTACCGAAAGTTTCACCTCCATGTTTATCGGCATGCTTATTTTTCTTCTATTGCAGAATTATATTTCTACCAATATTCTTGCTGGATTATGCGGATTAAGTGGATATATCGGTATCCCTGTTCTACAGAATCTAACTAGGTTTTTTTTCAAGATCTTGAAAAAAATCGAGGTGAAATTATGAGTAGACAAATACGCAGTTGTAAGTATCAACGTGAACTTCTTCTTTTCGGTGCAATGCGTACATTTCCGTATAACATAATAGATCACAACACGAAAACGTGCATAAAAAAAGAGAAATGTAGACATAGTTTCTTTCTGGAAGAAGCGAAAAAAATAACACTCTGTAAAAAATCACCGTGTTTCATCGAAAGCATACGGAAACGGTAACCCCGAGAAACGCAAAAGGTTACCATTTAGGCGTGATTGTGGGTGCAAACCCCACCTCGGAATACCTTTAATTAACAATAGGCATGAGAACGCGTATCCAAGCGATGTTTGGTGTAAAAATGGCATCAGCAAAAATCATTATTGGCGATAGCGGAAAAATGGACGAAGTAAAGAGTGAAGCTGTTGACTTAGTTGTAACTTCTCCTCCATATTGGTATATCAAAGATTACGGAGTTGATGGCCAGATAGGTTATGGCCAGTCCTTGTATGAATACCTCAAAAACCTATATGTTGTTTGGAAGGAATGTTTTAGGGTGCTAAAGCCTGGGACAAGACTTTGCATAAACATTGGTGATCAATTTTTGAGAAGCATAATTTATGGAAGATATAAAATCGCTCCACTGCATTCTGAGTTTATTACACAATGCGAAAACATCGGGTTCGACTACATGGGCTCAATTATCTGGCAGAAAAAAACAACAATGAACACAACTGGGGGAGCATCAGTAATGGGATCTTACCCTTACCCACCAAACGGTTTAGTAGAAATAGACTACGAGTTTATCCTTATTTTCAAAAAGCCAGGAAAGAAGGAGTTTTCAAAAGAGGCTAAAGAAAAGTCCAAGCTTACAAAAGAAGAGTGGAAGGCGTACTTTTCAGGACATTGGAATTTCAATGGAGAACGGCAAACAGACCATGAAGCAATGTTTCCAGAAGAGCTACCAAAAAGATTAATCAAAATGTTTACTTTTGTTGGAGACACTGTTTTGGATCCATTCTTGGGTAGCGGTACAACCATAAAGATTGCGTTAAACTTAGATAGAAATTCAATTGGATACGAAATAAACGAAGGGTTTCTTTCAATTATCAAAGAGAAGATAGGCATGAATGGAACTTTGCTTTCCTTAAATAATAAAATTGAAATTGTAAAACGAGATCAACCTATTCAAGTTGAAGAAAGTGCTGATTATATCCCGAATATAAAAGATGCAAAGCCAGTCATTTCTCCCGACAATCTCAAATTCGGAAAAGAGCAATTCTACAAGGTAGCGAATATTATCGGTGAAGACACTTTTCTATTTTAATCCTTTCCAATCTTGGTTTTTCGTATTTTCTATTCTTTCCCCTTCCTCTCATTCGAGCATTATAGAATATCCACACTTCTACACTTTCGTATTCGTTTCTGTGATATTGTACGAAGTCTGATATGGAGATTCCTTTACTTCCTTTTGTTTGTTCGATTGTTCGTATATTCGGTGATGACGAATGCTTACCGACAGTTTTAACTTGTACGTAGATCGTGTTTTTTCCTTTCCGACCGATAACGTCGAAAAGTCCGAAATAATCTATGTTCTGCCACTTACTTCGAATCGTCTTCCACGTGAGAGTATAACCTTCACTGATCAGTTGTTTCTCGCATTGTTTTTCAGCTGTTCTTCCTTTCAATGTTTTGTTCATATTTCCACTTTTTTCATCCTAAAAGAGAGATATACCAGAATATCTATTATCTCTTCTCCTATTTCGATATCTATTCGCTTCCGCAATTCTTCCAACGTTTCCTTGTGTTCTATATACCCATTGATTGCTTTCTTTTTCGCATTTTCCTTCAGATTATAGAAAAATTGTTCGATAAGTCGAACACGCGTTATACATTCCTGAGCATGTTCGCTACACATTATACACGAAACGCCAAAGGGATATTCGTAAAGAACCCCCATTCTACGGCATATAACACACTTCGGATTATTTGAATGCATGTAATCTATTCCTTTTTTCCAGTTGCTTCGTCCCACAACTTCTTTCCTTCTCGAATATATGCAACTGCTACATGTTTTCCCATTTTTGTTAGGAAGAAAAAAAATCCGTAAAGAATAATTATCGCCAGCGGAAAGAAACATATCGCAGTTCCTAAATCCATACTACTATCTCCCGTTGTTATCGCTTCATTAATTGTATCTTCGACCAAATCAGCCATAATACCATCGTCTATTCTTCGACCGTTAATTTTCTAATTAACTTTTTTTTCCCGCCAACCATATCATAACATCGTTCGGGCAGATTCGTTTCCAGAAATTCCTTCAAACTTATTGTCCCATCACCGAAAACTCTGGAAGAAGGTATCGTTGAGAAGTTCAAATCACCTCTGAACGTATAAGACCGTTGACCCTCTTTTGCATTGAATAATCTGATCGCCTGTGCTGGAATAGCAACAAGAAAAATATCATTGCTTTCTTTCTTCTTTTCTCTGGTCAACCTACCGTATATTCGAACGATCTTCAACTTCAAGTCATCAAACATTTTTTCACGTTTTCTTCAACAAATTTTCGATTCGAGTGGAGGAGTAATATGCAACCAGGGCATCCCTATCCTTTATTTTGACGGGTCTAATAAGGATAACTCTCCCAACCCAATTTTTCGTTTCTTTCCCGAGTGTTTTCACGAGATTGATCGCTGATGTCTGATTAAGTGTCATCTTATATTCGATACCACTCACCTCGTCCAGAACCAACATGACATGTCGTGTTTTTCCGACATTGAATCTGTCTGGCTCTTCTATTACATCACCAACTATTTTCAGTTCTTTTTCTTTTATATTATTCTCCACAAAATCCTTAACCCCAAGCCAAGGATTGATATTTTTCAATTCCATTCATACCACCTCTATATTCTTTCCCTCATGAAAACCGATAGCATTCTCGGCTTTTCAGTAAGTATTATTCTCTTGTCCAACTCTCCCTTATAGTACATTATTTTCAGGTTGGTGGAAATCACCGACGATGAATATGTCAACTCACGAGCTATTTCACTTAACGATTTGCTGCCGCTCTTGTAATTTTCTGGATTTTCCACATATGCTTTTAATTCGGCTACTATTTTTTCATGTCGCCGACGTGGAGAAAACCGCTTTTTTCCTACTTCTTCGCTGCTCATATCCTCACCTTTTTTTCTTTTCTTCTTTACTAATATATATAACGAAAGGTTTATATATATATGTTTTTTTTCACTCACTTATTACGGATAGGTTTTTTTCTTATCTATCTCATCAAAGATGTCAGTAACGTAATAATGCATCTGTCCATTGTTTTCTTCTTTTTTTATTAGAAGAAATTCTTCTAATACGACCAAATTCTGTTTCACGGGTTCGGATAACTCGCATTCAAGTTCACTCACTATTAACCCAGGAGCTGCCTTAATTTTATCATAAAGCTTAAGTTGAGACAACGACAAGAAATGTATTCTATCTGCATGCGAAAGCTTCGCAACACTTTCTTCGTCATTCTCCAACATACTCACAATGCACATACCAAGCAATTCTTCCGCATCACTCATGTCTTTTTCGGTTACGCACAATTTTTCCCTTTTTTCTATTATACTATTATACTTGGCTACACCGTCAATTATACACGCTAGGTGATGGTCTATTCTTGGTTCATATATATGTTCTGATATTTCCCATGGCAATAGCGCTTTATATTTTTCGATGATTCTCTGCAGTGGAAAACTACAAGGAAGATGATAAGAATGAAGATAATCGGTTATTTCTATGAGCCAATTTTCGCCTTTCGGAAACCATTGTTTTTCCGACATACTTCTAATTATCGGCTGATTTTCCTTGACGAATTGAATGTGTTGCCGTGTCTGTCGGTAGAATAATAGTCTACTTAGAAAGGCATGATCCAACTTTTCGTGCATTTCATATATGTTACCAAGCTTGTATTTCGGATTGGTTGCTATGATGAATCTCGCAGTTGGCTTGACAATAATTCCGCTATGCTTTCCACTACCAACGATTCTTTCCTTACACTCGAGGATCGAAGGAAACCAGCCAGTTGCATCCTCATGTTCGATTTTCATTTTCTTGAACAGTTCGTCGATTCCACCAACCCGCTGACATCTGAGCATGTAGCCCATTTCGAAATTAGTCTGGCCGTAGCTCGGAACAAGGGACTTCATCGTGCTCATATCTACTGCTGCTACACCCTGCGGTTCTTTCATGGCATATTTGATAATACTATCCAACGCAAACGATTTTCCCGTTCCTGGCTCTGCTATCCAGAATATATGGAATGGATAACCGCTAACGGGATAGTGAAACAACCACGTCAGAAGAAGTTTTTCGAATTTCTTCGGATGCCTAAGATTACCAAGTAACGCCTGAGCTAATTTTTCGTGATCCAACTGCTTCTCTTCAATCACATCCATACATTCTTTTTCCGTCTGAATTACTCGCAGTTCTGGTGTTATTTCTGTTGCTATTATGATTGAACTCTTAGCGGGAACACTGGCAGATGTCCCCGTCCTGATACAATCAGTGATATATATTTCCATACCCTTAAGACTAATCCGTCCGCTTCTGATTTCGTTTTTCGACAATAACATTTTCGTTTTTCCGTCTGTTTCATACTGATAGAGAAAAAAACTCTCTGCATAGAAATATGGAGATTGCAGAATTTCACGAAAATTTAGTTCACCTATGAATTTCGGAATGATGTCATCGTCGGTAAGTCTCACTGAAATAAGAGTTATATTTTCAGGATATGGAGTTTTTTTGAAAAGTACATTACCTTTCGATTCGTGGTTCTCGCTGATGACGAAAGGATACACGATATCGTTCGCCTTCTCGATATTATTTCCTTCGTCATATTTCATCCGCATTATTTTTCTCATCAGTTTCTTGCATGTTTCGTAACTGATCTGCTTGTCTAGTTTTATCATCTGTTTTTTTCCGAAGTTCATTTTTTCCAGAAATGCACGGACAAGAAGTTCTTCACCTTCGACTACTGTTTCTTTTTCTTCTTCACTTACGACTTCTGCTGAGATTACGAGAAAATAATCTTTCACATTCGAAAGCGAGATACCTTTTTCCCGTTCAATGGCAGCAAGTGCAATGATTACTTTCGCCCATTCTTGCGTTTTTTTCGCTTCGTCGAGCAACACGGTTAATTTTTCTTCGATATCGCAAATCTCAATTGCAGTTAGATTATTCTTCGCCAGTTCATAATTGAGGATGGATTTCAGATATTTCTCCACGTGAATCAACTCTACCTTGCTATCTCTATCTCTGTTGCTATCTTTCCCCGGAAACAGACAGAGACAGAAACGTTTTCCATATTTTATTTTTTTCTTCGTCTGACGTGAATTCCAACAGTGAAAGTTTTCGCTTGGCTTTTCTGAAATGATATCGTTTCGCTTCATTTTTCGAAAGAACTGCTCTATTTTTACAGATTTCGCAGGTGTTGCAGGTGTTGCTATCTCTATCTCTGTTGCTATCTTCACCTGATTCTGATATAGCATCACACACCAGACATACACATTGATAATCACGAAGTAAGTCCAATTTTTTTATTTTATCACTAATTTCTCCCCAATCCATCGCCCGTATGTAACAATCCATAGAACAGAAACGAAAATCAGATTTCTTGAAGCAAACATCGCAAAACATCCTAATCATCGTTGTTCAACATCTCCTACTTCTACTTCATCTTCTTCCAGATTCCAAGAAATTCACTACAATTACTTCTTATTATTGCCAGAGTCATTTCATCGCCTTCTACCCAACCGAACTTTTCCACGATTTCTGGCTTAATTGTTATCTGTATACTTCCCCCATTTCGAAATAAGACAGAGGAAAACTCGAATAATATTTCACTTGTCACATTTTCGCTTGTCATATACTCACCCTTTTTTATTTGTTATTAAACGAAACCTAAACAAATACTAAACTAATATTTAAATATCTATCTTTCCACCTCGAAGATAGAAAAACAGCTTTCTATTTCTTTTACCATTTTTCTTAGTTATTAACTATTACATTCAACTCTACCTTATGCTTTCTTTATTAGTTATATTACGTTGATTATTTTTTTCCTTTCTTTTTCTTAACCTCTATTCCACTATTTTTTTATTGCTTTCTTTATTAGTTATATTACGTTGATTATTTTTTTCCTTTCTTTTTCTTAACCTCTATTCCACTATTTTTTATGACGTTAACTTTATTTCTTTCTGATTTTCCTTTTTCTGCTAAAGTTGTATATTTATCTAGGTCGATTATATATATATATACATGCTTTTTTTCAGTTCGTACATGCTGCCCCCACTTAGATATAGAAGTTTAGCATAAAAAGAAATAAACGAAAGAAAAGATAATATGAATTGATTTTGCTTTCTCTTTTTCCTTGCATATGTGGTAATTAGTTGTTATTAACTCTCACATTTAACGCTATCTTTTGCTTTCTTTCTGATTTTCCTTTTTCTGCTAAAGTTGGATATCTAACTGTAACCCCCCCTTCAGAAAATCCTATATATATAATAATGGAATAGTTAGATATAGAAGTTTAGCATAAAAAGAAATAAACGAAAGAAATAAAGTTAACGTCATAAAAAATAGTGGAATAGAGGTTAAGAAAAAGAAAGGAAAAAAATAATCAACGTAATATAACTAATATAAGAGTTGACGTTGTTTCTGAATGTTACTGTTCTTCTATCTCCATCAACATCAACATTAACATTTTTCCATCAATACCAACACATGCTTAATTCTACCACTAATTACCACTAATGTGTATTATTTTCTGAATGTTACTGTTCTTCTATCTCCATCAACATCAACATTAACATTTTTCAACTCGATCAAATCATTGCTTGTAACATCCGAAAAATTAGCGATTATTTCTCCCCCAACCTCAATGAAAGAAGTAACTGCATCAGAAAGAGTTGGATATTCTTCTTCTTCAATTCGATATCCAGTTTTTCCACATTCATCTTCGGGGTTAATTTTATGTAACCAATACTGTGTTTTTTTTTCTCTATTCATTTGATCACCTTTTCTTTCTTACCTTTTTTACTTATTATATATCAAGAGAAAGGTTTATAAATCTTTCGTTACATCGCACTATTTCTGCTTCTTCACCGTAAGCTTTGTGCCTGCGCGTTGGAAGAGGAGGGTATTACAGAAGCAGGATATTTGATGGGTTGTTGCCGAATTTATGGGGCTGAAAAACAGAGAGCTGATGGAAGCTCATACTTTAGGTTCTCGATTTGCTCACCAAAGCATAAGTTAGGTAAGCTATATAAACGGATAGTATCCGAACCTATCAAAATCTATTTAAATGTTATATGTTTCCATTATAATGGAAAAAGTCCGCTACGATAAGAAAATGGTTAGAAAGGATGTAGATAAATTGATTGAGCGAATGAAAATAGTGCTGTGTATAGAATTGCTGCATATGCGCTTGGAGATATAAAAGATACACGTTCTATTGACGCATCGATTAACGCATTAGGAGATAAAGAATTGGAAAGATAAAGATTACAATGCTTCCGACAGTTCCACGGCTTCGAACACCACCACCAGAGATAACACAACTAGTACCGTACTAAACCAACCAAAGCACATGCTATTTCTATGTTATTGTAGATGATGGGTCAACAGTAATTAGAATGTAACGCAAAGTAACGCAAATGTTGTGCATATGATTTGGTTGAGAAAGAAGAAAAGTTGCGCTTCACACTCAGAAAAAAAAACAGTTAATGTTTCTGTTATAATTACTGTTTAAATAGAGTTGAAAAAGATAAGAAAAAGATATATATATGAGGAATACTAATAAAATTATGCATGATTTCTATAAAAAAATAGATAAAATAGTAAAAACAGATGATGTTTATGAGGGAACGGTATTAGATTTTTGCTTAGATTGTTTGGCTGCAAGGATGTCGTTAGAACAGATTCAGAGTCGTTATAGAAATATTTGGAAGGGTGGAGAAATTAAAGAGGAAGAAATTTTGCAATTAATTGATGGGCACGAACAAGAATTACAAGAAAGAAAAAAAAAGTTTAGGGAATTAATTAGATCGTCTTCTTTTGTTAACGTCGCAGTAGATTGCATTAACGAGTTACTGAATGATGCAAAAAAAACAAGCAATCTGAGAATAAAAGCACAAATTCTAATAGTCCTTAATGGTTATCTTAAATATTTCTTACAAACAGAAGATAATAAAGCAATGATAGATACTATTAAACAAAAACTCAGTTACGACGATGTAAAAAATTTCATAGAATCAAAATCTGAAAAAGTTCTGTATATCCGCGAAAATGGAATAATAAAAAAGTAATGTTATGAACGTACAATATTCCCATGCTTCATTTTTCTCACCTGCTAAAGCATTTTTTTGGGCAAGTGGAAAAAAACCGTATAAATATCAAATCGATTTCCTAGAAAAAGTATATCAAAATTCCAGAGTAGTCGTTGTAAAAAGTAGAAGAATAGGAATAACATATGCAGCTGCCGTGTTTTCTTTTGTTATGGCTGTGATATATGGAAAAAAAATTCTATCCATCTTTCCAAGCTTAAGGCAGACAATTAAGTTCATGGAATATATAGAAGTAATGTGGCTTAACACCAACGCTAATGTTGAATTTGAAAAAGGGTTTGAGGTTAGGAATACAAAAACAGAGTTAGCGTTTTCGAATGGCGGTGAAATTATTGCTCTTCCCAACAATCCCGAAACTGTAAGAGGATTTGGAGCAGATTGGGTAATTATCGATGAAGCGGCACATTTCCAGAATATTAACGAAATATGGAATTCTGTATTGCCATCAATTAGTAGAGGAGGAAATATTGTATTGATATCGACACCGAGAGGAGCTTCTGGGTTGTTTTACGAGAAATATAACTCTGATGACTATGAAAAGCTTAATATTCAATGGATGGATTGCCCTGATTTTGAAAATAAGGTAATTGAAGAAATTAAATCGGATTTGCCAGAAGATATTTTTCAACAGGAGTATTCTTGCTGTTTCCTTCAAGATGAGGATTCTTATTTTCCTTTTTCTCTGACAACGCCATGCATTGGTGAAACTGAAAACTTAAGAGTAGAATATAGTGATAAATATAGCATTTCGTATGGAATTGATATTGGAAGAAAACGCGACCTCACGGCGATAATTGGGGTAATGCGAATAGACTGCGTTAACGAAAAAGACTGCATTAACAAATTACTGAGAAAAGATAAAGAAAGTGAAAGTAAGTTCTATGTTGTGCATAACGAAGTCTTGAAAAAAACAGAATATGAGAAACAACTTGCTTATATTAGTAGCTTAATAGAAAAAACAAGTCCGAAGCAAGTTTTAATAGACCAAACAGGAATTGGTTCTATGATGGCAGAAATTCTATTAAAAAAGTATGGTAATGGAAGAATAACTCCTATTACATTTACTATGGGGAATAAAAACGACATGATGGTTTGGCTACGGAAAAGTTTTGAAAATAGAGATATAATTATTCCAAATGATGATAATTTGCTGAATTCATTACGTTCAATAAAAAGAGAAAATACAGCAACGGGTATAAAATATGATATAAATAGAAATGACAGTATTG
This sequence comes from Bacillota bacterium, assembly GCA_049325575.1. Classification (GTDB taxonomy): domain Bacteria; phylum Bacillota; class Clostridia; order Acetivibrionales; family Acetivibrionaceae; genus JBMOLK01. The sequence goes on from JBMOLK010000001.1 coordinate 22,959, forward strand.
GACATGCTGATGAATCAATTGCTTTGGCTATGGCACTTTACAGCTTCAAAAAAAAATCAGAGCCGAGGTTTCTTGAAATGGACGTAAATGTAGTGGCATAAAAAATGAAGAGGATAAAATCATATGGCTGAATTATGTAAAATGACACCCAATCAAATAATAAAAGAAATCGGCACAATCGGTAAACATGCTGCGACAAATATAAAATTAAAAAGTAGGGAAATTCCAAAATTAAGAAGATGCGAAATGTGCCTTAGTTATTCGGATTATACGTTTCCGATTAGTATGGAATTATGTGAAAAATGTTATGAAACATTATTAAGGATACGGGAAATGGTTTATACTTTGTCGAGCAGTTTGGATATTTTTAATTTCCATTGTGAAATGTGCGGAAAAAAAAGTGTGGTAAAATATGAGATTAATCCAATTGTATGTAGAAAATGTGCAAATAGATACCTTATACACGCGCACAAGTTGCATAAAGAAAGAACAAAACAGGCGATAATGCGAAGTATTAATAGAAGCAGGGTATAAAAATGAGAAATAGGGGATTGTATGAAAATATTTGGTTTCGAAATATTGAAAAAAAGCGATGTCGATGAATTAAAAAAAGAAAACGAAAAATTATCTAATCGTGTGTATTCAGAACGCCCAAACATAGATGAACTTTCTTTTTATACACAAAACGCTATAAAAAATCCTATATATCCTCTTTCACTATATACCATATATCAATTTGCGCAATACTCATCTACGTTTGCAATTGTAATTCGTGCTCTCCAACGGGAAATATTCAAAAATGGTGTTAATGTAATTCCAAATTTCAAATTCAAATGTACAAAATGCGGCGAAGAATATGAAAAAGATTTGGATATGAAATGCGATTCGTGCAATGCTCCTCTACGTATACCTTCGCATATTGATGAGGATGTCTTAAAAAGATGGCTTACGTTTATAAATGAAAATGATCAAAATCTCATTGATCTCCTTTACCAAATCGAAAAAGATTTGGAAGTGGTGGATGATGCATATATTGTTGCGTTAAAAGAATACGAAATAGAAGGAAAACATATCACATCGTCAACGGTTAAAGAACTTGTTAGAGGAGATCCGCTTGTATTCAAAATAATAGCTGATAAAAGTGGGAGACCTGCAAAAAATCAAGAAGGAAAAAACGTATATTTTTGTGTGGCTCATAATGGAGTGTTAACAGAAAAAACAAAATGTTCACAATGCGGTTTGGAAACCGTAAAAGCATATTACAAAGCAGAAACAGGAGCAAAAAAAGTAATATATTACGGAAAAGATGATGTTGTTCACATCAGTAAATATAATCCAAGTCCTACTTATGGTATACCGCCCTTTTTTGCAATTTGGATGAAGATTGCTATTCTTCTTAATCAGGATAAATATATGCAAGATTGGTACTTTAAGCAAAGACCACCAAAAGGTTTATTGTGGACTAACTCTGGAAATGATGAAGCAATAAGAAAAAGTTTTGAACTTAATACTATGGCTATTCAAAAAAATCCGCATGGAATTTATCCTTTTGTTACTGGTGATTCCGAAAGTAAATTCGAATGGATAGATTTTGGGCTTACAGTAGAGGAGTTAAAATATATCGAAACAAGAAACGAATTCAAACGAGAGTGTTCAGCTGTTTTCGGGGTTATGCCGATATATCTTGGTGATGTTTCTACAACGGGTGGTTTTGCTACTGAAAGAGAGCAGATGGTAGTTACAGCAAAAGCGGTTGAGATGGGGCAGGAAATCTATAACGAAAAGATATTTCCATGGCTCTGTAAACAATTGGGAGTAAACGATTATACGTTCTATCTTGAAAAGCACGAAGAAGCAGATGTAATGGCGGATATTCAGATTAAAATAGCAAAGGCTGATTTAGCTCTTGCAATGGCTAAGCTCGGCTTTGATGTTGATTTGGATGTGCATGGTGGGTTCGTATATAAGAAAGTAAAGATTTCAACAGAATCTTATGAGCGGGGTGTCGGTGAAAATCCTCAAAAAGAGACGCTTACCCGCATTGGAGAACTTGGTTATGCTGGAAAACAAGATGGTTTGGTAATCGATGGAAAAAGAAAGACGCAACGAACTAAATAAAAAAATGCGTTATTGGTATAAGGTGTTTTTCTGAAAGTTGAGGTAAAAAAAGTTGCGGTTGATGAGAAAGCGCTTGGAGAAAAGTTTGTTAATTATATTCTCGGAATGATTGCTGATTCAATAGAAAAAGAAGCAAAATTAAACATAACTGAAAGACCGATGGAAGGCTTTATAATTAACGATAAAGGAACGTTGTATAAAAGCATATCGCAAGATAAAACAAACATAAAAAAAACAATTCACTTTTCTGTACCGTATGCTTCAGGATTGGAATGGGGACATGAGCCCCACAAAGCAAATTATAATGAAATATACGAATGGGTGCAAAGAAAAGTAGGCATATCAGATCCAAGCGAAGCAAAAGGATTTGCATTATATGTTGTTAAAAAGCTTGCATATGAAGGACAAATTCCAAGAAGATTCGTTAGCGATGCAATAGAAAGAACCAAACAGGCAATAGAAACAAAATAAAAAGGGATAAAAATATGGAAGCAGTATCGAAAAAAGAGAAATATTCGTTTCTGATTCTTAGCGTAGATGCATTGGCTTCTGATGTTGCATACCAATTAAAGTTGGAAGGAAATGAAGTTAAAATGTATATCCAGAATAATAAACATAAAGATATAATGGATGGCTATATAGATAAAGTTGATGATTGGGAAGCGGAAAAAAATAATGTTG
>JBMOLK010000002.1:0-3056 GCA_049325575.1 Bacillota bacterium
TTAATATCTTCTATATTACCTCGTCGAATCTTTACCATAAAAATGCCCCCAAAAATAAACTCTACAAAGACTTATCCTAAAACAATCGCACAAGGATGTGCGAAAAAACACCCGATTCCATATATCGTCACGCGTATATGACGGCTCTGAACCGGATCCGTAAGGAATACCCTTTAGCGGCTTTAGCCCGGTGAAGAGCTGTGGGCAGAATGACCTCTTGGGTTGACCTCGTTAGCCTTTCTTCATACTTTGCCCTTTACAAATACGCATTGTTATCGGATGGATGAGGCCTCCAGAGACCAGAATGCCACACGGACGTGGAATCTTTAAACATCCCACTGACAAACAATTCACTAAATAAAAAGTGAAGTAACTCAACTTCGTATTATACTTATAATCTTCCTCTTGCTTCTTTCCAATCTACCAAAAGATTATAGCGTTCTGTTTTGAAACGCAAAACACAATAATTTGGATCATCCGGCCCACTGAAATGGTTCTTCAGGCCTTCATACCACATTTCCCTTTTCACATCCGGGTCGGTCAGTATTTCCATAGTACCAACCAACGTGATATTGTAATCACTAGCATTAAAACAGACACTGGCCCAACTGCACTTATCAATTCGGTTGGTTCTTGTACCACCCAGCCCAGTACAGAAGGTAATCCAATTGATACCATTTGCTTTTGAGGCAGTTATTGTGGACGCTGTTGGATATCCATCCAAGTCTATCAGAGCCAATACACAATATGTCCCTATCCCTGTATTTTTTTCAATAATTTCTCCTGCTTTAATAATAATATCTTGATTCATTTCTGAACCTCCAATATTCTATATACTTGCAAATTTTAAGCATATTATCGTATAAATGCTCATTTAATCTCCAGCGCCTTACTTACACTATCCGCGACACGATGTCGCGGCAATTGCCTCATCTTTCCGATAACGTCGCCCATTTGCGGCGTCGAAGAATCGGACTTACAGAGCCCTTTCTACGTAGGCGGTGCTTACACCCGATGATTCGATGCGGGCAGGATGACCTCAAGTTCTTTCTTCGTAGGAATTCTTCATGCTTTGCCCTTTATGCAAATGGATTGTTAGCTGATGTCGGACGCCCCGTGATTCAGAGGCGACCACGGATGGTAGCCCCTTTATAAAAGCTTCTATTTGCTCAATGAATCTATTAAATATTTTTTTATTAAATCAATTGCTTTATCTTCCGATAGTTCTTTAGCCTTTTTAATAGAACAAAATCCAGTTATTTCGGCTCGGATTTTCCCTTCAATTTTTCCAGCAGGTGGTCTACTTCCATCAATTTCAATTTTTTTGTTATTTTGATTTGTTGGAGAAAAGCTGCAATTATATTGCATAGAAAACTTTTTGTAAAATGGAAAATAGTAGTTACCTTCATATTCAAACTTATTTATGTTTACAAAAACTGAAACTGGCTCTTGATTATTTTTAAAAATAGTATGTTTATATATAATCTTACCGTCATATTCAAAACTAATGTCATAACTTTCAGATTCATTATTGTATCCAATTGAAGCATTCTCATTTGACTGTAATTTTGAATAATATAAATTTAAATCTATAATTCCAAAAACAATCATGAATATTAATATAGATATACAAATCAAAATACCTATAGTCAATTTGGGTCTGGTTTTCCACATTGTTTTTGCCCTCCACTCCTATGCTTTTTTACTTCTTCTTCAAAGACTTTTCCTAAATATCGCGACACGATGTCGCGGCTATGCGTCCGATTTCAGCTAACGGTTTGCATGCCCGACGCCGTCTGAACCGGACCCCCAGAGCCCTTCTCCTTTGCGGCGCTTGTCGCCCGGTGAAGCGATGCGGTGCGCATACTCCAGAGCCTTTCCCATCGCACCCTTGCGGGGCATGCGTTGTTATGCGACGTTATTTTTGCTGTTGTCTTTTAATTGCTTAATGATTTTACTCCAAGCAAGAGGTATCAACGATGGGAATACTCTATATAAAATCCAAAATGCCTTATGTAGTCTAGGGACTACTATTATAGCTTTATTTTTTTCGATTCCTCTCATCATAGTTCCAATACATTTATTTGCTGTAGGAAAGTGTTTTTTGTTTCTCTGATTTTGTTCTTTCTTTAAGTACTCTGATACCTTTTCTGTTTTATCATGTATTGGTGTTTCAATAAACCCCGGGCATAAGGCGTTTACTTTAATACCATATAGATTTGCCTCTGCTCTTAATGACAATGTAAATCCTGTTACGCCTTGTTTGCTAGCAACATAACTTGTCATTAGCCCTCCAGGTAGTAACCCTGCCAAAGATGAAACATTCACTATTTGACCAAACCCTTGTGAAATCATGATTTGATACGCAAAATAAGTTCCATATATCACACCCCACAAATTTACATCTATTACATGTTTAAAACTCTTCATTGTTACGTCTTTAAATTCTCCATCAAGGCCAATTCCAGCACTATTTATGAGTAAGTCTATTTTCCCGAATTGATCCTTTACGCTCGTAATCAGACTATGAACGTCTTCTTTAATAGTAACATCGACCTGCTTAGCAATACACTCTGAACCTATTGCTTTTATTTCCTTTAAGACATCGTTCGCTGAATCAATGTTTACATCTGCAATTATGACAACTGCACCCTTCCGAGCAAGATAAAGGCATATCTCTTTACCTATACCTGATCCGCCACCAGCTATTATTGCTACTTTACCCTTATGAATCTCCTTACTTTTACCCATAGTGTTCTCCTCAAAAAAATAATGTCGCATAACGGTCAGTGTCTCCGACGTCCATGAGCTGGACTTTCAGAGCCCTTCTTCTTGGCGGTACTCCGCACCCAGCGAAAGGATGTGGCTGAAGCCTTCTTTTAATACTTTCTTTAAAGCAATAAGGCTGAAGCCCCAAAGCAGAGACATGTTGTTGAACTAAACCGCTTGCAGCGGTGGCTTATTAACATTCAAATATACTACAACAATTTTACCACACTTTCCCTTAGAATTGAATCAAATATATTTTAAGGAAGGTGTTTGACCATGACAAATAA
>JBMOLK010000003.1:0-3047 GCA_049325575.1 Bacillota bacterium
AGACTTAGAAACAGCAGTATAACCCCCGTATTCACCACTCAAATACATTTTTATCGCATTTAATTTATATTCCTTGCTATACCTTTTGTGCTTTTCCCCCATAAAGTACCAACTCCTTAAAAATATATAAACATATTATAGTGCATTTGTCCACCTTTTGGGGTATAGTTCAAATTAGGGGTCAGTTTTAATTATAAATCAATACCATATCAAACGTATGGAGCTGATTTTTTAATAAAAACCTTCTTTGGCAATTTTCTTTATGTAGTTATAATGCTTCCTGATTAGCTTCTTAAACTCCTGGTCGGACAATTCATTAAATCTGGCTACTCCATCTGCATAAAGATCTTCATAGATCAAATAACAGTAATCATCATCCTCTTTATGCATTTTCTTGTGCCGCTTTTCCAGTTCGTATGAAAAATCTAAACTATAAGACACACCATCAATTTTTCCGTCAAGGAACTCCTTTGTCATGTTCATCATAAAATCAATGTTAGGCAGTTTCACTTTGTTGTCCTCCTTTTTCATCTTCGCCATTTCTGGTATTTTGTATCCTAAATTTAAGTTGCACTTTTTCTGACCATGGAAGATATTCATTTAGAACAGAATTGTCTTGTGCAAAATCAAGGTTTGGCAACTGTCGGAATATATATTCAAGATATTTATAAGGATCCAGATTGTTGGCTGTTGCTGTATTTGTTATGCTGAATATAATAGCAGTTGCTATCGCTCCCTCAACCGAATCTGAAAATAACGCATTCTTTCTTGTCAGGGCCACGGGCCTTATGGCGATCTCACTCAAATTATTAGATAAGGGAATCCTCCCATCAAGCAAGAAATTTGTAAAGTACTTCTTATGGTTTAAAGTGTAGTTAATAGCTTTCCTCAAGTTCTCTTGACCCGTAATTGTATTTTCTGCCCATGCGAAAAAGGCCTCCAGCACAGGGACGCTGTAAATTAGTCTATTCTTCTTGCGTTCTTCCGGGGTTAGCTTTTTCCACTTCCTCTCCAACTTGAAGAGCTTATCACAGTAGTCACGACCAATAGCTCCTCCTGATCCAGGAATTTCTTTTTTTGCTGAATCCAGTGGAATGGCATCAAGATAATGCCTTCTTAGATGGCTGTAGCAGAGACATCGGATAATTCCTTCTACCTTTTCGTACCCTTGATAAGCGTCGCTCACATGGAATCCAGTAAATCCTGAAAGAAATTCTCTTGCATGGTCACCGGAACGAGTACGTGTGTATTCATAAAGTATAACAGGTGGTCCTTCGCAACTGCCACTCCTGTGAATCCAGATATATGATTTACTTGATGCTTTCTTTCCTTCCTCGTGGTTGACCTGCCATGTTGTCTCGTCACTCATGATAATACTGCATTTTAAAAGTTGTTCATGCATTCGGTCATACAGTGGTTTCAACCAATATTCTGCACAACGTATTACCCAATTTGCCATGGTATCCCTTTTAAGTGCTGCACCCATTCTATTAAAGTCACGTTCTTGGCGGTATAGCGGCACAGAAAGCATATATTTCTGATACATAATCCATGCTATAGTTGAAGGTGCTGCAATTGAATGCGTTAGAACAGGTGCAGGTACAGGTGCACTACGTATCACATCATCTGGATTTTCATCGTTTTTACCACAATCGAGGCATTTATAGACATACTGAACATAGTCTTTCATTACAAGCTTTGCAGGGATATATTCCATTTCAGACCTTACTTTTTTCTTGCCAATTACCTTAAGTTCACTTTCACAAACACCGCAAAAAGCTTCTTCGGGATTAAGTACGCATTCAACATTCTCCCTCGGAAGTGCTGCGGTAAGCTTCTCACGGTCGCCCTTTTTTCTTACTGGTCTTTTATGCTCTTTAATATGTATAACAGTAGTACCTTCCGTGGTAACACCATCTTCTGTCTCTTCGCCCCAAATTGTATGCTGCCCCTCTGGCCTTTGCGTTTTTTCACTTGATACTCCAAAGCGTTTCTTTGATGCATGCAAAATAGCCTGCGTTAAAGCTTCAACATTATGCTCCAGTTTTTTTATAGTCTCCTGCAGAGTTCCAATTTCATTTTCAAGTTGTTTTATACGCTTGTCCTTTTCGTCGGCAGAGTACATTTGCGAGCCTACTTTCTAATGTTTTTCAGTACTTACATTATACCATGAAAGTGGCTATTTTACTAGTGTTTGAAGGGTTTTTAGAAGATTATTTTTGATGTATCAATGCTGTTTGGATATGCTTTTTTCTGATCAATCTGCAGTCCTTGAAGAAGCCAGTCCAATTGACGTCTTGTAATATCTCGAACCTCTCCTTCATTTTTTGGCCACTGGAATTTCATCTCATCCGAAAGCGATTTTGTTACTAGAATAAACCCATTTCCATCCCAGCGTAATGCACGTAAAGTATTGCGGCGCTTATTGCAGAAAAGGAATACACTTGCCCCCGAATACGGATCAAGCTTAAATTTTAATGCAACCAATGAAGCAAGACCATTCTGTTGCTTGCGAAAATCTGTTGCACCCAGTGCAAGATAAATATGGTCCACTCCATCAGCTATATGCTGTATCATAATGTACGCAGGATCTTCATTAGCCCTGCAAGTGCCACTGGATTGAAATCACTCGGAACTGTCAGCCGGATATTGTTAAAGTATACTTGAAAATCAGAAAATTGAATTGGCATCTGTTTTGTTACATCATCTTTTTTACTTTCACAGGTTGTGTTTATAACTTTATTATTGGTGTAGTCAGATTCTAGCACAATCTTAGCAAACTGTGTTTTTACCGGAGTAACCTCTTTTTCTAAGACGTTAAACCTTTTTATCCAGTAATGAAATGTAGTAGGCTTAATTCCGTTCTTTTCACACCATGCTTTAACACTTAGCCCACTGTTTTTATACACCTCAAATTTTATTTTCCATTCTCTTTCGAGATTTAAATCCCTGGTAGCCATTAAAAAACCTCCTGTCTGATATTTATTATTTCTAATAATATCAAGCATAGGAGGTTTTTACACTACGGTATGTGTTCCATCGCTTAC
>JBMOLK010000004.1:0-3015 GCA_049325575.1 Bacillota bacterium
CAGTACACCCGGCTCACTATCAGCATCAGTCGGATAAAGAAGATCCCTCTCATAAACCACTTTATTTGACATAAAAAATCACCTCAAATATATATTCAACTTTTTTCTATAGACAATTCTATCATTTATTGTCAAAAAATAAAATACTTCCAGAATTAATTATCATAAAGCTTCTTATAAATAATATAATAATTGTTAACTTTTTTTACATACCGGTCAGTTTCTTCAAAAGGAATTTTGTCCAAGCTTTCTCCGGTACTGCTTAGCTCTTTATTCTTAAGCCACTTGTTCACGTGACCTCTACCGCCATTATATGCTGCAAGAATCAGATCCTTGTTATCACCAAACTCTTGCCTTAGATTGTTAAGATACCAGCATCCCATCCTGATATTTATCTCAGGATCATACAATTGTTCAACCTCGAAGTCTTTAAGTCCCATCTTTTGTGCCACCCACTTGGCAGTATCGTCTGTTATCTGCATCAAACCGCGTGCATTCCGGTGTGAAGTAGCATCGGGATTAAAGCTGCTCTCTGCTTTAATAACCGAGAAAACCAGGTAAGGATCCAGTTTATTTTCAGTGGAATACTTAAAAACATATTCCTTATACTTTAAAGGATGCAGGGTTTTAATCATACCTTCAACAGTAAATATAATAAGAAAGAAAGAGACTATAACCAGCAACAGTATCTTTATATTTATTTTGTATCTTTTAGCCACAAATATACCCACCTTGAACAATATTAAACCAAATAGCAGAAAAATCTTAAATTTCAGCTGTTATGAGTTTTATAATAATTTTTTTTAACCAAATTCTCAAGCTCTTCAAAAACTCCGTTATTATATATAACTATGTCTGAAATCCCAAAATAATAATCATCATTTAGCTGTGAGTTTATTCTTTCAAGGACCTCATCGTATGACAGCCCGCTTCTTGTCATAACCCTTTTAATTCTGGTTCCTTTGCTGGCAGTGACAACCCACACCTCATCCACTACATCAAGAAAACCCTTCTTTATGGGAATTGCGGCATCTATAACAACAGTGTCATTCTCATCAAAACTGTTGATCCTTTCTATTATCTTCTGTGCAATGTACTTATGAGTAATACTATTTAATGCATCCAGCTTTTCTTTACTTTTAAATACAATAGCAGAAAGAACTTTTCTGTCTAATTCACCGTTCTTATCCAAAACTTCGCGGCCAAAACACTCTGCAATTTCATCCAACGCCTTTTGTCCCTTAGCCACTATATCCCTTGCAATAATATCCGCATCAACAAGCTTTGCACCTAATCCGGATAAAATCTTTGATACTGTGCTCTTACCGCTTCCGATTCCTCCAGTGACTCCTATTACTCTCAATCTTAACATCCTTTACTCATATTTTACCTTAGTACGAGGCTCCAGTCTATTTTGTTTCGTACCAGTTACTTCCTGACTTGGCATCCACACTCAAAGGTACTCTTAAATCAGCTGCATTTTCCATACTTTTAATAAGTATCTTCTGAACTTCTTCCCTTTCATCACTATGCGCTTCAACTATTAACTCGTCATGAACCTGTAGAATCAAACGGGACTTAAGCTTCCTATTCTTAAGTTCACCATGGACTCTTACCATAGCAATCTTGATTATATCCGCAGCACTTCCCTGTATGGGTGTATTCATTGCTATACGTTCCCCAAAAGATCTTAAGTTGAAATTACTGGATTTAAGCTCCGGCAAATACCTTCTTCTATTAAACATGGTAGTTACAAAACCCAGTTCTTTTCCCTGGTTCACAATATCATGCATGTATTGTCTTATATTAGGGTATTGGTTAAGATACCCGTCAATATACCTTCTTGCTTCCTTTCTTGTTATCCCCAGGTCCTTTGAAAGACTGAAATCGCCTATTCCATAAACAATACCGAAGTTTACGGCTTTAGCCCTTGACCTCAATATGGAGGTAACCTTATCATTAGGAACACCAAAAACCTTTGAAGCAGTAGCAGTATGTATATCTTCATTATTTCTAAAGGCATTTATCATATTTTCGTCATTGGTTATGTGAGCTAAAACTCTTAGCTCAATCTGTGAGTAGTCTGCATCAAGCAAAAGAAAATTATCATCAGAAGGAATAAAAACCTTCCTTATTTTTCTTCCCATTTCAAGTTTTATGGGAATATTCTGAAGGTTTGGTTCTGTGCTGCTTATTCTTCCTGTAACCGTTACTGTTTGATTGAAGCTTGAATGAATCTTTCCTGTATCAGGATTAATAACAGCCAAAAGTCCTTCTGCATATGTGGACTTAAGTTTTACTAACTGCCTGTATTCAAGTATTTTTGAAACAATTTCATGTCTTTCTGACAGCTGGTCCAAAACCTCAGCATCGGTAGAATACCCCGTCTTGGTCTTTTTAATAATTGGCAGCCCAAGCTTTTCAAATAGTATAGTTCCAAGCTGCCTGGTAGAATTGATATTAAACTCCTCTCCGGCTAAGCTGTAGATTTCAGATGTAAGAAGGTCGATCTTATCCTGGAGCTCTTTTGAAAACTCAACAAGCTCTTTAGTGTTAACCTTAAACCCGTAATACTCCATGTCTGCTAAAACTATAACCAAAGGAAGCTCGATGTTGTAGTAGAGTTCTTTCTGACCGTTTTTTTCAAGCAAATGATCAATTTTCTTACTGACATTAGCTATTATATAAGGGTAATTTCCCACAACAGAAGATATTGTATCAAGAGACATATGGCTGTATGGTATAAAACTCTTTCCTTTTCCTGTAAGCTCTTCAACACTTTTTACATTAAGGCCAAGATACTCCCGAGCAAGCTCTGCTACAGTATATGTTTCCCTTGAGGGATTGATAATATAGGCACCTATCATAGTATCAAATGATAGACCGTTAAATGTGACGCCCTTATTCTTTAAATACACTATAAAACCCTTTAAATCATGGCCAAACTTCTTAATACTCCCATCTTCGAATATATCCTTAAAGAGCTTGAGGAAACCATCTTCCTCAATATTCTTT
>JBMOLK010000005.1:0-25255 GCA_049325575.1 Bacillota bacterium
CTAGATTATTCTTTAGGCTTACCGTTAGATATCTTAAGTGGAATATACAATTTGTAAATAAATAAGGAGGAATCAATATGTTTTCAAGAATTAATATAAAAAAATTAGTGTTGTGGTTGGTAATAATATTTGTGTGCTCTGTTTCTCTAGGAACTGCTGTTTTATTTGCAAAAGGAGACATACCTTTTGTAAATACTTCCGAAAACACAAGAGAGATTGATGAAGAAAAAGTATTTCCTGTTGAAGGCATAAAAAATATCAATGTAAGTACTGTAAGTAGTGATATAAAAATTATACCTGTTGAGTCAGGCGAAATAAAAGTACACTACTATGGAAGTGTTTCAGGAAAAGGAGATGTTCCTGAACTGGTAACCGAAGTCAGCGGCGACGGACTTGATGTTAGAATCAAGCATTACAAAAGGCCCGTTAAGATGTTTAGCTTTTATATGTACAAACTGAACATCGATATTTATGTGCCTAAGGGTTACTCTAACAGTTTAAAGCTGACAACTGTTTCAGGAAAGATAACTACAGGTGATATAAATCTCCACAATTTAGCTTTGAGCAGCGTCTCAGGCGACCTCAATATATCTGGTGCTGCCACTAAGAATATTGTAGCTTCAACAACTTCAGGAAACGCCAATCTAAATAGTGTTAGCGGTAATGCCAAACTAAGTTCTGTCTCTGGAAATATAACGGCAGAGTTTTTAAGACTTGAAAGTGATATCAGTATCAGCACCGTATCAGGAAACAGTAGAATAAGCCTTCCTGAAAACGCAGACTTTGAGGTAAACTTCAATACCACATCAGGTAATTTCAACAGCAATTTCCCCTTGGAAATAGGCGATCATAGCAAGCGTAATGTATCAGGTAAAACCGGAAGTGGTAAAAATACAATTCAAGTTAAGTCTGTATCCGGTGATCTTGAAATTAAGAAATAAGACATATTCCATATTGCTCGTGTATAGTTGTAATCTGGGGGAAACTAAACCCCCCGGATTCTTTGCGCTAAATCAGCTTGTTTTTGTATGCAAAACTTGCCAGTTGATTTCGGTCATTTAAATCAAGCTTTGCTAGAATTTCAGATATAATGTTTTTAGTCCTGCCAATGCTAAGACATATTTCTGAAGCTATCTCCTTATTATTCATACCCTGGGCAACCATACGTATAATCTCTACTTCCCTTTCCTTAAGCTCATATTTATCATTTGTCCTGCATTTATCATTTGCCTTGCATTTGTCTTCATCGCTTTGAGGGTTAATCTGTCTTACAACAGAACTGAAGGGAGTCCTGCTGAAAATACCGAATCCTTTAGCAGTATTCTTCACAGCCTGAATAAGTTCTTCAGGTGTAATTTCCTTTAATATGTATCCATCTGCACCGCTTTTTAAAGCCTCAAATACGTTTTGATCATCTTCAAATGTCGTAAGAATCAGAACCTTTGTCCGTGAACACTTTTCTTTTATTAGCCTTGTTCCTTCAATTCCATTACATACAGGCATTTTTATATCCATCAGAACAAGGTCCACCTCTTTGTTCATACAAAGCTCAAAAGCGTCTCGTCCATTCTCTACACAATCTAAAACACTTATATCCGGGTCATTCTCAATAATGCTCTTAAGACTCTCACTCAAAAGTTTTTGATCATCTGCAATAACAACCCTGACCATAATCCGCCCCCATACCATTATTCAATAACATCAGATACTACCTTATATATATCCATAGCCCTGTTTCTAAGATTACTCTCCAATAGCTCCCTGTAAATAAACTCAACAAGCATACCTGCTGCAAACCAGGTAAAGAATAAAAACACTGAAGTCATGTTTAGAATATGCCCTGCATCACTATAATACCAAATTTTATACCCTGTAGTCCACAAAAGAATAAATCCTGCTATAAGTTCAAATATAGTGATTGCAATGGAATACAAAGTACCTCTGACAATCCAGTTTAGATTAAAGCGCCTTGAGAGCTTATATATACGTTCAAGTATCAGAACTGAGCAAAGTCCATTAACCGGAAACATCCAAAGAGAGCACTGTCCGTAAAATGTGTACCAGGGTGCTTCCCATATGTTGTTTAAATTCAGTCTTTCATCAACACTCCATTCTGTCATGAATGCCCAACTAGTTACCGGAATCATTCTTCCTATCTTTACAAAGGTATAGTTGCATACTTCTGCAAACACCCCTACCATACCATATATGAAAAATCTTAAAAAAGCGAAAGACCCTTTCCTTAAAAGCGCGTCTAAGGTCTTTACTCTTACTAGTTTAACTTTAATAAGTTTTTTAGCCCCCACTATTTTCTACCCCCCTAAGATTTTTACTAAATGTTATCTATAAAAAGTAATTTGTTAAGGCTTTATTAATCATTAAGCAAACTATACTTCCAAGGGAATTTCAACGTTAATTTTAAAACCTAAATTTACATCAGTTATAACACTAACGCTGCCTTTCAACTCATTAATACGCTCTTCAATACCGGTTAGTCCAAATCCCTTCTTAACATTATTACAACCCTCACCGTCATCACTTATTACCAAATTAATCCTACCATTTATAAATTTTATGTCAATAGTTATGTTTTTGGCTTTTCCATGACGAACAGAATTTGTCATTGCCTCCTGGCAAACCTTAAATAAAGTATAAGAATACGCCGGATTACGGTAGTCATATATACCATCTATAGAGAGGTCAATATTTACACCTGACATCTTAAAGTCCTCAACCAGTTTATTTAATGCAGTTATGAACTTATTAACCTCCAGTTTTTCCGGAACAAGCCCGTATATGGATCTCTTTAATTCCTTCATACCCTCTCTTGCCGTACTTATAGCATCACTAAGCTTTTGTTCCGCTTTTAGAGGATTATTCTTTATTTCCATTTTGCAAACCTCAAGAAGCTTTATTAAAAGTACCATGCTGTGTCCCAATGTATCATGTACATCCATTGCAAAGCGGTTCCTTTCCTTGGTTACTGCAAGTTCCTCAACGGTCTGTGCGTATTCCTTAAGCTTTTCTATCATCTCTTCCAGTTCCGTATTTTTGTCGTTTAACTCATCTGCAAGACTTTTATACTCCAGGTTCAATCTCTCAAGCTGTTCTGTTCTTTGAACCACTCTATGCTCGAGGGTGTTATTCCACATCTTTATCTCATCCCTAGACCTCTCAATCTCTTCCGAGTACACCTTTAACCTCTTATATAATCTGGCGTTTTCAACCGATACACCAGCCTGGCAAGCAATTAAGTCCAATACTTTAAGGTCGTCGCTTGAAAACAGACCACCTAAAAGACTGTTATCCAGATATATAACACCTATCATTTGCCCTTTAGACATTATAGGTGCACACATCACCGATCTTATTCTATTAATAATTATACTGGACTCTGTATTGAGGTTTTCATCCATTAAAGCATCCGAAACACTAATGGGTACCCTTTCTGTTTCAACTCTTCTAATGATGCTTCTGCTTCCCCTAAAGCCTTCTGCATTTATTTCTTCCTTTGAAACATTTCTTGCTACAAACACCTCCAGCTTTCTATCACCCTCTTCAGGATATAGATACAGAATTCCTCTTTGAGCTCCTACGTGCTCCAATACACTATCCATAATCTTTTCCAAAAGCTCATCCAGGTCAAGAATTGAACTTAGGTATCTGCTTGTATTAAGTATTGTAGACAGTCTTCTTTCTGCATTCAATCTGATCATGGTGTTTAAGGAATTTTGATCCTCTTCCATATGCTTTATTTCCATGTGAGCCGCACATTTAGCGATATATTCTTTAACACCAATCTCTTTAAATATCATATACGCAGTATTAAAGCTGCTCCTGGACTTACCATCAAATCCGCCGGCCTTATAAAAGATCCCTAGCTCATATAGTCCTTTTGCAAGCTCATATTTCCTGTCAATCTTTCTTGTGTATACTACACTTTGCATTAAATACTTTCTGGCAAGCCCTGTCTTGCCTATAAGAAAATAGTACTTACCCATACACCTTAGGGCTGTACCGTAATGATTTGCCCATAATCTTGTTTTCCTTAGGGCTTGTTTACATAGGGCAAATACTCTTCTGGATTCACCCTTTTTCTTCTTCCCATCCTTGTATTTAATCTCTAATTTTTTGATAAGCACTTCTGCAAGGCAAGTATAGGCATTCACCGTATAATCCTTTATGAATGAGTTGCTTTCATTAAGGCTCTTTGCCTCTTTCAGGTATTTTTCCGCCTCATCAAAGCGTTCCCTCTCCAACTCCATATAACCCGTACAAATGAGGCTGCAGCAGTACAGGTACTGGTCCTTGAACTTTTCCCGCAGCTCCAATACCTTGTCAAGATACTCTTTGGCATCGTCAAAACTGCCGCTTTCAACATAGCAGTAAGACATTTCAATATATGCAGAGATCATCCCATAGGTATTATTAATTCTCTGACTTACGTCAAGATATTTTCCGTTAAGATCTATACACTTTTTATACTGTGACGTGAACCTGTATCCATAACTAAGTGCGCTTAAGGCCATTCCAAGTTCCCACATATCCCCTATCTTTACAAACATCTCCCTCGCCTTATCAAGGATGTTAATACTTTCAGAATGCATACCCTTCCAGGAATATGCAAATCCCGATAACTGATAGCACTGTGCTACTCCCCACTCATCCCCTATCTCTTCTCTTAGCCTTAAGGCTTCCAACTGGTATTTCTGTGATCTCTTAAAAAGAGAAATTGATGCTAAAAAGCCTGCATAACTACTTATACTTAGTCCATGCTCTTTGGTCTTGGCAAGCCTTGTTTCTGTCAGATTCAACATCCTTATAGTATTACAGGGTACTTTGCTTAAATCCCTCAACATATACATCCAGTTCAGCACTAGATATGCCTGTATTATTTCTTTATCCTCATCCTTATGGGAACAGGATTCATCCTTTTTGTTCCCATTTAAAAATATATTGTGAAAAACATGAGTAACAAGCTCGCTGCAAAGCCTGATAATCCACTCCGCTTTACTAACAGGAAGCCTCTCCCCCAAAAGCGTAAGACTGTTTGATAAATTCTCCTCACACTCTTTCCAGCAGCCTTTTTTAAAATTGGCTATACCTATCTTCCTGTAAGCCCGGGCTTTGTTAATAGGTTCAGGTATAAAGGGAAGTATTTCTTTTAGAACCATGATAGCATCATCATTTTTTCCCATGGTAAGATATACATCCACTAGATTCGAACAGCAGTTTATCCACTCCTCAATATTTGCTTCCTTCTTCATCTTAAGAAGGCTTATCCCCGTAATATAGTATTTTACAGCCTCTTCATTGGCATATGTGGATTTTGCCTTATTTGCAGCAGGTATAATGTATTGCAGTGTTTTCTCGTTTTCACCGGCTTCGACATAATGGTGAACAAGTTCGAAGAGTACATCATCTATGCTGCCTTCTGATTCTTCTATAGCTTTTGCAACCTCAAGGTGCAATTTTCTTCTTTCCTCTTCCTCAATCATCTGGTAAAAGGCTTCCCTTATCCTGTCGTGTACAAATAGAATCCTTCTTTTATCTTTTATTCTTTCAATTAGCTGCAAGGAGATAAAGATATCAATTGTTTCTATAAACCTGTCCATGCTTAGCTTCACAAGTTTATAAAGAAGAGAGATTTCAACTTCTCTCCCTATTACTGCAGCCTTAGATAATATCTCCATCTGCTCCTTTGAAAGCATATTTATTCTTTTAAGGATTACCTCAAGCATACTTCCGGAAACAGGTATACTCTCAAGCTTATCCCAATCCAGCTCCCAGGAGCCTCTTTTTAAGGTTACTGCACCTTTCTCAACCAATTCTCTTAATAAGTTTATTGCAAAGAGCGGGTTTCCTCCCGTCTTATTGTGAATAAGCCCTGTGAGCTGCTCTTTATTCTCCGTCTTCTCCCCAAGTATCCCAGTTATGAGCCCGCTTAGTTTTTCAAAATCCAGTGGTACCAGTTCTATCTCATTAAGTGGATATTTCTTACTTAGGGCTTCATCCTTCAGGCCACAAAGTCCATGGTCACTGTCAACCTCGTTATTTCTGTACGTCCCTATTATTAAAAGCTTTTCGTGCCCCATTCCTCTTAGAATTTCTTTTAATAGGTTCAAACTACCTTCATCAGCCCAGTGTAAGTCATCAAGGAAATAAACTATAACAGTGTCGGAAGGAAGATTTATAAAGAATTCAGCCAAAACCATCAGAAGTCTCTGATTCTCTCTCTCGGGCTCCAGGGGCATAATTTTGTGTGATCTATCCAGATATTTTTCCATAGATGGGTTTAGTCCGATAAATATTTCACCAAAAGGCCCTACTATTTCTCTAAGCCTTTCCCTCTCCTTTTCAAACTCGTCATGCTCCATCCTCTCAATATATCTTATATACTCATTTATAAGTTCTTTAAATATTTGATATGGAATCTTGCTTTTCTGGTCAACACATCTTGCTTTAAGAAATATGCCGTCCTGTTCTAAAACAATCCGGGAAATCTCATCTACCAACCCGGTTTTTCCAACACCTGCTTCTCCGCCTATCAGTAAAATACCTGCCAATCCGCTTTTTGAACCCTCTAAAAGCTCCCCGGCTCTTTTTATTTCCATTTCTCTTCCGACAATTCTAGTATTATAAGTAAGTTTTACTTTTGGGTCGTTATGCCCCGGTATAAAGCTGTAATTACCCTTAGCAATTTCACCTATGTCATATAACAGACCGGAAGCGCTCTGATATCTTTGGTCTGGGTCCTTAAGCAGAAGCTTCATAACCACTTCGTTTAGTGAATAAGGTATATCTTCCTTTACTTTGTATAATTCCGGGGGTTGAAATGCCAGGTGCTGGTGCAGGATCTTGTTTACATCATTACCTTTAAAAGGAGGTTCTTCTGCAAGTAAAGTATAGAGAATCACACCTAAAGAATACAAATCACTTCTTTCATCCACTCTTTTATTGAGTATTCCTGTAGCCTCCGGTGACATGTATCCAAAAGTGCCTACAACTTCATCTTCTCCATTTAACTCTCCAAATTCAAGAATATATGATACTCCAAAGTCAAGGAGCTTTACATTAAGCACTCCTTTACTTCTCTCTAAAAAAACATTACCGGGTTTTAAATCCCTGTGTATAATAGACTTGCTATGTACATACTTCAAAGTCTCCGCCAATTGTCTTACTATTTCCAAAGCTTCACCGGGAGTGAACTTATGGCTGTTTTTTATTAACTCATCCAAACTCTCGCCTTCTAAAAGCTCCGTAACCAAATAAGGTTTACCCTCGTAATCTCCTGTGTCAAAAACCCTTATAATATTGGGGTGGGTGAGTCGGCTGATAATATCCACTTCTTTTCTAAACCTTATAATATCTTCAATATATCTGGTTGTAGCTTTTTCCTTCATGAATTTAACAGCAACAAAAGAGCCGTTGTCTAAGTCCTCTGCCTTGCAGACGAAGCTGGTTCCTCCCTCTCCTATCAACTCAATGGTTCTATATCTGTTTTTAAGGATTATACCTTTAAGATCCATAGTCACAGCTCCCAATAAATGGCTTATATTTTCCATAGCTATAATACCATATAATGAGCCCAAATTAAATGATTTTAGTTAAATATATGGTAACGAATATTTCGTTACTATAGTCACACCCATACCGTTAAATTTCGTTACTTCTGGCACTTCCAAAAGGACGGTCCTATGTTATATGCTAATAAAAGTTAGTAATGCAATACTCTACAGGCGGTGAACACCTTGAGGACATTTACACTTGTTAAAAGTTACCTTTTAAGTCAAAAAACAAATTTCTTTTTCTTTATATTTCTAAGCTTTACGGTTTGGCTTCTATCCATATCCCTGCCATATTTGACAGGCAGATACATAAATATACTTATAAATACAAAAGAAAGAAGCAGAGTATATAACTTTACAGCAATATTGGCAGTCATATTGGCCTTGGACATTATCCTTTCATTTCTTAAAAGCATGGCAGCAGTTAAAATCAAGACAAAGGCTTCCTTTGAACTTAATTTGAATTTATTTGAGCATATAAAAAGATTACCTCTCCCTTATCTTGGCAGTATAAATACCAAGTGTCTGACAGACCGGATAAATATGGACTCCCGTACTGTAGCATATTTTACAGTCGACAACCTGATTAATGTTTTTACAGGTCTTCTCTCATTTATTTTTATTGGTTTTTTTGCTTTGACTGTAAATAAGATAATTGCTCTGTTTCTATTTATACTTGTCCCTGTTTATGCCATAGTCTATCTTGTTTTTAAGGAGCACATCCAGAAAAGAGAACGTGATTATAATGAAAAACAGAACAAGCTCTCTTATAAAATGAATGAGCAGACTTCTAAAGTCAGACTGATAAAGATAAATTCCTGGTTTGATGTCCTGTCCAGAGACCTTAAAGCAGCTTTTAACGATGTACTAAAATCAGCTTTCAGCTTCACGAAAATCTCCAGTATGTACTCGGGTATGTCACAAATTATCAGCCATCTTACAAAAATATCATTTTTTTTAGTTGGGGGACTTGCTGTATTAAACAATAAGATGACAATAGGTGAGTTTATTACTATCAACGCTTACTTTTATATACTTCTTGAGTGTACATCCTACTTTATGGATCTGGGAAGGTCATATCAGGAAACTCTTGTTTCGTATGTCAGGATTAAGGAGATCCTGGATATGAAGCCTGAACCCAATGGAAAAGAAATTCTAAATTCCGTAAACCAGATAGAGCTTCGAGATGTTTCTTTTAGTTTTGACAAAAGAAAGTATATTTTAAACGGGCTAAACTGTAAATTCAAAAGAGGTAATGTATACTGCATCACAGGAAGAAGCGGCATCGCAAAAAACACATTTATCGACCTCATGACAGGGCTTGTAATTGGTTATACAGGTGATATTTTATATAATTCAACAAACATTAAAGACCTGGACTTGTATTCGCTAAGGGAAAACCTGATAGGTGTAAGCGAGCAGGACCCTGCTTTATTCAATGATTCCATATTGAATAATTTGACTTACGGCCTTAAAGAATACGATATTGAAACTATAAACAAAGTGTGTGAAAAAGTAAATGTACAGGACTGGGTTAATCAGCAGCCCAATGGTCTGGATTCACACATCAGCGAAGATATTAACAGCATTTCCAAAGGAAATAAGAAGAGATTTTCCTTAGCGAGAATGCTTCTTAAGGACACAGATGTCCTGATTTTTGATGACCCGGTTTCGGCTAATGACCAATGCAGCTTAACATGTTTTAAAAATGTTATTGAAGAACTAAGAGGAAACAAAATAATAATTATCATAACCCGTTGTGAAGGTATTCTTGATATGGCAGATGAAATTATATCCCTCCATGACGAAGTAACAGAACCGTCTTATGCCGGCTCTTTTAGAACAGCATAAGAGAATTTTTACACTATCCTTTAAGTTAAAATTATTGTTATATTACTCCTAGATACATTCTCTATGGTTCCAAAACCTTTTTATATGACTTTCTATGTTTTCTCCAGTTACCCTGATATAAGGAAACCATTCCTTAGGAAAGAGGCTCTGATAGTTTTGAGCAGTAAACCTGTCATCTATAAGCAGTATAACCCCTTTGTCATCTTCAGACCGTATTACCCTTCCTGCTGCCTGCATGACCTTGTTCATTCCCGGATACATATAGGAATATTCAAAGCCCAGAGCTTTTCTTTCTTGAAAATACTCCCTGATTATATCCCTTTCGGAACATATTTGGGGAAGTCCAACACCTACTATAATTGCCCCTATCAACCTATCATCCTTTAGATCTATACCCTCTGAGAATATCCCGCCCATTACACAAAAACCCAACACCGTCTCGCCTGGGTCGGGTATAAACAGCTGGAGAAATTCTTCCCTCTCTTTTTCTGACATGGAACCGGACTGAATATATATTCTTATATTTTCAGCCTGATTTTTAAAGACTTCATAAACACTATTCATATACTG
The DNA here is from genome assembly GCA_049325575.1 of Bacillota bacterium. Lineage (GTDB taxonomy): Bacteria > Bacillota > Clostridia > Acetivibrionales > Acetivibrionaceae > JBMOLK01. Next base: position 9,990 of record JBMOLK010000005.1, read on the forward strand.
ATAGGAAGGAAAGAACACCAGATAGTTGCCCTTCCTGCCATTTACAACTGTTCTTATACACTCTATAACCTCATGGCAGCTCTTTTCCCTATCCTGGTACCTGGTTGATATTTTATCAGCTATCATAAGGCACCTGTTATTTGTGTCAAAAGGAGAATCAAGATTCATTATATAGTCATCCGATTTCCCCCCTAATATCTCCCTAAAGTAATCCATTGGTAATAAAGTAGCGGAAAAGAAAACTGCAGCCTTACTCCTTTTTAAGGCCTCCCCCAGCAAGTATGAGGGATCAAGGCAGAACAGCTTTATTCGTACATCATCAGCACACTTTTCTACATAGGTGGTATATCTTTCATCATAGAATTCGGATATTTTTAAATAAATTAATACATCAAAATAGAGCTGAAGAAGCTCCTCACTCTCATCCTTATTGTCCATACCTGCAAGATATTCTTCACACTCACCAACGAATCTTCTAAGAATATTGTATATATCCTTTTGCTCTATCCTGCTTGCATAGTAGTTTTTTTCACTACACAGCTTTCTCATTCTAAGCATAAAAGAGTTCAGTTTACCTAGTATTTTTGATAGCTTTGGGTTAACAAACTTTATATCCTTCTTAAGCTTAAGAAAGGTTTTTTTGCTAAGCTCTGCAGAAAACATCTCCCTTGACCTATCAACCAGGTTATGCGCTTCATCAATAAGAAAAGTATAGTCACTACCGGAATCCATAAAGAATCTTTTTAAATATACTCTTGGATCAAACACATAATTATAGTCACAAATTACAGCGTCTGCCCAAATGGTAAGATCCAACGAAAACTCAAAAGGACAAACTTTATGCTTTCTTGCATATTCTTCTATAGTCTCCCTTTTTAGTTCATCCTCACCGGACAATATATCCATCACAGCTTCATTTATTCTGTCAAAATGACCTCTGGCATACTGGCAGTTCTTTGGGTTACAGCTGGTTTTATCCATAAAGCATATTTTCTCTTTTGCGGTAAGGGTTACGGTTTTGATCCTTAGTGAATGCTCCCTCATTATGGAGAAAGCCTCTTGGGCTACACCCCGTGTAATGGTTTTTGCAGTAAGATAAAACAGCTTTGATGTATACCCTTCCCCTAAAGCCTTGACCGAAGGAAAGAGGGTAGAAATGGTTTTGCCAATGCCCGTAGGTGCCTTCACAAATAAATTTTTCTCCCTGATAATAGTCTTATAAACTGCTACGGCTAATTCCCTCTGACCCTTTCTGTATTCTTTAAAAGGAAACTTCAGATTTTTAATAGAAGCATCCCTGATGGTTTTCCAGTCATATGTCAGCTTTGCCCATATATAGTATTCGTTAATCAGATTACTAAAGAAGCGTGTTAATTCGTCTAAACCAAAGCACCTGCTTATATACTTTAGTTCCTCTGTCTCCAGTTCACAATAGGTCAGCCTTACGGTGATATAATCCAAATTTTGCTGACTGGCATAAATAAAAGCGTAGCATTTGGCCTGTGCCCAGTGCACAGGATTAAAATTCTCATCAATGGCATCCAGGGGTACTGTAGTTGTTTTTATCTCATCAATAGTAAAGCTTCCATTATCATTTATAATACCGTCAGCCCGCCCCTCCAAAACAAGAACAAAATCGTCAAACTCTACGGAATGCTTGAGGGTAACCTCCGCACTATACCCTTTGTTTTGTGCCTTCTGAATCTTTTTATGAATCCTGGCCCCTTCCAATACTCTTTCCACTACTCTGCCATTTCCAGTAAAACTATTGTCAATATCGCCTGATCGAAGTATAAACTCAACAAGATTCCTTATGGATATCTTAATTTGTTTTTTATGCTCACTCATTAGTTCACTCATCATACTCCCTAAAGTATATTTAGTATATAACTTATCATATCACTTCCAAATGAGTATTTCAAAGAACGGGGTTTTGGTATATTATTACATAAAAGAAAAACTACAAATCAAAGACTCTGGCATCTATTTTGTAGAGCCAGAGCAAGATAGTGTAGCTTTCTTTATAATCTTTCTCTTTTGGATAGTAGTCCCTTGTTAAATTATTCATATCACCAGTGATACTTATTTATTATCCGATTCTCCCCTAGATTAAACTAAAATAATATTTTATCTGTAAGTAGATAAAATGTATAGCAAATGGTACCAAAATTAATTGCCGGTATTCTGGTCCATATTGTTAAATAGCCGTTGACAGCCAGTAGAGGTATACAAGAGTACTAGGGCCGTTATAAATATTTACCTGTTGATAAGCCCAATGTTTCTTATGATGAAGAAGCTTGAGTCCTTTCATTGCTTCTCCATCCAATAAGTATCCGTTACTTTGTAAAGGTCTGTAAGTAGTTTTCTCTTCTACGGGTAGGTTCTTTTTATTTCAATAAACTGCTTTGACCCTTCAGCTGGAATACAGCTTAAACTTTTGGTATCACGACAGTTAGAGTTGTTTTCAAATGAATTGAGCAATATCTACATTGAAGTAGTCTACAATATCCGGTTCATATAGTTAAATGCAACTTAATACAACGTAATAGCTGTTTTATGTGCTAAGTTTATGCTGCTTCATATATTAAGAGGGTGCTGTTTTGTCTGCTGCGTCCTATTCACATACGGATATTTGCAAATCATAACTTCTTGAAGATGGTGAGGCTATCAGGAGGATTAAAAAACCATTACTTTCCAAAGTTTTCTCTATCTACTGCAAGGCCCTCAAAGTATAAGTATAACTGCTTCGTCTAAAATAGAACTAATTGTATTCCGCCCAGTGCACAATTTGCAAAGTTTGTCACTAAAGCCTCCTCAAATACATACTGCCAAGTCTTCCTGTTACTCCCCATCCCAACTCAACTACTTAATACCCACAAAAGCACGGATTAAATTTTCATGTTGCAACATATGTTATCAGCTGAACTTTTATACAACAGTACTGACTGTCAATATAATAATATACTATTGCAGGACACAACATAAGTGCCACAAGTAACGAATTATAGTGACTAAAGTCACGAATTTCGATCTTTTATTATGACTATAGTCACAGAATATAAAAAATGCATGAACTCATTTATTATAAATTCTTATACCCTGTAAGGAAATCTGCTCTTTTGTATAGCTATTAATCTAACCGATTGCTTCATTCCCCTCTTCACCGGTTCTTATACGGTAACATTGCTCAACAGGCAGAACAAGTATCTTGCCATCTCCTATATTGCCTGTTCTTGCAGCATTTATTATTGCATCTACCGTAGGCTTGACAAAATCATCATTAACTACTATTTCCAGTCGAACTTTATTTAGAAGATTCACATTTACTATATTGCCTCTATAGCTCTCTGTATAGCCTTTTTGTTGACCACATCCCTTAACATGGTTTACAGTCATTTTATACACTTGTGCCTTAAAAAGAGCCTCTTTAACGTCCTCTAAAGCTTCCGGTCTTACTATTGCAACAACCATTTTCATCTGTCATCACTCCTAACTTATAAACTCTCTTCAGGATTTGCTTCAATTCTATGGAAAGTCCTGTCTGAACCAATTAACTCCTCGTGAGGAGTCATTCTTAGACCGTAGAACACATCAATCAGCTTGTAAAGCACAAAGCCGGCTATTAAAGCATATACAACAGCTAACAGTGAACCTGAAAGCTGGGCGAAAAAGTTCAAGTCTGTAACTCCTCCTAGAGCTCTTCTTCCAAATATACCTGCTGCAATGCCTCCCCAGGTTCCGTTAATGCCATGCAGGGGCCATACTCCAAGAACATCATCAATTTTAAGCTTCTCTGTCTCAAATTCAAACATTACAATGAATATAATTCCTGCAACACCCCCGATAAACAGTGCAGCAATAGGATGTACAACATCTGATCCTGCACATATGGCAATAAGCCCCGCAAGTGCTCCGTTATGCGTAAACCCTACATCATTCTTGGAGAATAAAAGCCCTGAAATTGTACCACCAACCATTGCCATAAGGGAGTTTATTGCAACCAGGCCGGAGATACCATCAACCTTTTGAGCACTCATTACGTTGAATCCAAACCAGCCCACTATCAGTATCCAGCTTCCCAAAGACAGGAAAGGTATATTACTGGGTCTTGTATCAAGATGGCCGCTGTACCTTCCTGTTCTAGCTCCAAGTAGAATTATCGCCGGAAGTGCTATCCACCCTCCGATAGAGTGAACAACCACCGAACCGGCAAAGTCGTGAAAAACACTTCCAAATACCGATTCAAATACAGACCCTGCCTGGCCCATGAAAGGAATTCTCCCCCAAACCAAACTCTCAAAAAACGGATAAATAATTGCTGCCAGTACAACTGCTGCTATAGTTTGTGCAAAAAACCTCATTCTCCCAACAACTCCGCCGGATATGATTGCAGGAATGCATGCAGCAAAACCTACAAGGAAAAAGAACTTTACAAGATCATATCCGTTATTCTGTACAAATATTGATGGATTGGTATATAGAAATACCCCATAGGCCAGAGGAAAACCCAAAAGAAAATATATTACTGTTGTTGTTGACCAGTCAAAAATAATTTTGTTAAATGCATTTACCTGATTTTTTCTACTGACAGTCCCGGCTTCCAAGAATGCAAACCCTGCATGCATGGCTAAAATCATCACTGCTCCAAGTAATAAAAACAAAACATCGAATGAATACATACTAATTCTCCTTTCAGAAATATTGATAGAAAAACACTCCGTTGTATTGATTGACGTTTTTTGTTTTCCCAGAAACAAAAAAACGCCTCAAAACCGAGGTTCCATTACCTCAATTTAAAGCGTCATTACCTGTTTAAACTTGAAGCTTCATTACTCAAGTTCTTCACAACACTGTAAAATCAATGCCCCTTATAAAAACTGCACTATAAACTAAAGAGGCGGTATACGATGGTAGTGTATAATAGTTTTATTTTAAATACACTAGCATATGAATTTTAATATAATATCGATGATAATGCAAGCCAAAATTTGCCTTAAGGTGCATTTTTTATATATACCTCATGCTATTCCAAAAAAATAAGTATCATTTGTATTTGTTTTTGTCCTTATGCCTTTTATACAATGCCAGTGTTATATATAATGGTAGATTGACTGCAGGAACAATTGGATTGCTCAAGCCAGGCATAATGCCTAATTTCTCCGGGTTATCATCAATTAGATACGTCCATGTAGAATATGGACCTTTGAGTCCTTCTTTTTCTAAATTAATCCCTTCCTTAGTTATGTTAATTGAGTTTAATGTGTCAGCTACTTTATCTGATATGGTTTTATGCAAATTGTCGAAGGCCTCAATGGCAATCTTGTTAAACTCATCCAGTGGAACCTTACCACCCAAATTGTATAGATGTACAGTTTCACGTACATATGAAATATAAGCCAGGTACTCTGTCCAGCACCGGTTGATATGGTATAGTGAGACCTGCCTTTCAGCTTCTGCAAGAATCTCCTTGTCTATATCCCTGCCAAGTTTGGCATACCGGTCCGAAAGCTTCTGACTAAATACATCCGGCTGTACCTGTTTTAAAAGAATCCTCTGCCTTCTCCTATGAATAATCTGCCTCTGCTGCTCAAGAATATCTGAATACTTGCATAAAGACTTTCTAATATCAAAATTCTGACCTTGAACAATACGCTGTGCACGGGCGACCTCACGTTTAATTACAGGATTGTCTATCGGGTCGTCTTGATTATCAGGATAATACTTTGCCGGAATAAGCTGGCGTATCCCGTATCTTTTCAAAAGATCATCCTCAAGGCTAATAAAGAAGCGGCTGGATCCGGGGTCACCTTGTCTTCCCGCCCGTCCACGAAGCTGGTTGTCAATCCTTATACTCTCATGCCGGTTGGTACCTATTACATAAAGACCGCCCAGTGCAACAACCCTTTCGTGTTCGTCAGTATCTTCTGCCCCAAGCTTAATATCGGTTCCACGACCTGCCATATTGGTTGAAACTGTTACAGCTCCGATTTTTCCAGCCATTTCAACTATTTTGGCCTCCAGTTCGTCATTTTTAGCATTTAATACCCTGCACTCAATATCCACTTTCTTAAGCTCCATATATATACGTTCAGATTCCTCCACACTGCAAGTACCGATAAGTATAGGCCTACCTGTCTTATGTACATTCACCACCTCTTTGACAAGTGCCTTATATTTTGCTTCCTTGTGGGTAAAAACCAAATCGGGATGATCCAACCTTATACATGGACGATTGGTGGGAATAACTGCAACATCGATATTATAGAACTCTCTAAACTCCTGAGCAGATGCTTTTCCCGTACCTGTCATACCGCAGAAAGCAGGATACTGTTTTATAAAGTTCTGAAGAGTTATCGAGTACATTATCTGGCCGTTATCATTGACCAGAAGGCCCTCCTTGGCTTCAATGGCAGCCTGAAGACCATCGGGCCATTTCCTATTTTCTGCAACCCTTCCTGTAAACTCGTCTACAATCTCCACTCTTCCGTCACGTACAATATAGTCTACATCACGTTTTAGAAGAACCATGGCATGAAGTGCATTATTAATATCAGCCAGAAGCTCTAAATTTCTATCCTCATATAAATTGCCGCATCCTAGAACACTTTCTATATACTGATCTCCTGCTTCTGTAAGGTACACATTATATGAATATTCGTCAGTATTGTAATGAATAGTCTGTTTCATGTTTTTTACTATAGCACGAATTTTACCGGTGTCCATTTTTATCCCCGGTACATCACCTGCAATTACCAGGGGTATCCTGGCCTCATCTATAAGAATGGAGTCTGCTTCATCAATTATTGCATAGTGAAACTTACGCTGTACCAAATCCTTAGTGCTCATACAAAGGAAGCTTCGCAAAAAATCAAACCCTACCTCCTTTGCAGTAGCATATGTGATATCGCACTCATAAGCTTTTTTACGGGCAGCCTGTGTCATATTCTCCTCAATATAACCTACAGACAAGCCAAGAAAATTATAGACCGGCCCCATCCATTCTGCATCTCTCCTGGCAAGATAATCATTAAAGGTCAGCACATGCACCCCCTCTCCTTCGAGAGCTTTCAAATATGCCAGAAACACTGCAGTAAGTGTTTTTCCTTCCCCAGTCTGCATTTCCACTATATTACCGTGATACATGGCAATACCGGCAAGAATTTGGACATCAAATGGTCCAAGCCCCAATACTCTCCTGGATGCTTCTCTCACCAGCGCAAATGCTTTCACCATCAAATTGTCCGTATGGATACCATTTTGTGAATTTTGGATGAGTTCACTGGATATGCTTTTAAGATGGTCGTCATCCAGTTCTTCATATTTTAGCATTTTAATTTCATTGAGTATATCCTTGCATGAATCTACACTATATTGAAATGATAACTTGTTCTTAAAATACCTTTTAATTCTATCTGTGATTATAATGTTTTTAAGCATAAAAAATCCTCCTTGTAAACCGTATGATTTAGAGATAGCGAACTATAATGCTAAAAAGCACCAGCTTATTTACAAAGGAGAACTCTTGATTCTTTTATCAAATGAAATAAGACAAGCATGATCAAACTGAATAAATACAGTATATCAAGGGATTGGACTATGTGATTGGAAACATTGGATAACAAAGAAACTGCCAAAAGGGAAATACATGCAGAATATATTAAAAACAGGACACAAGCAAATAGAGCAGGAGTCTCCTCAAGTATCCATCTAAGGTCATGTGATATACTTTCTGCTCTTTTTATTAATGCAGCAAATGCATATAGTATTAAACCGATAAAACATATACTAATTAGTGAAATAAATATCATCTTTTGTTACCCTAAAGCTCCTCTTAACCCTATAAAGCAGAAAATTTAAATTACAATACATTTATATTGTTCATCCATATCTATATAATAACCTAATATAACATCTTATGCAAGATTTTGTATTGGTGCATTTCCTTTGTAACAAGCAGTAAAAAAGAACCGGGGCAGTCGGTTCTTTTTTACTGCTTGTTACAAAACAGGTAATGGTTTAGGGGTCAGGCAGAAGAATAGAACACTTGCAATTGATTGTACTTACGATTCAACAAGATCATCTATCTTGGATTTTAGATTATCAATTATTAATTTTGCCTGCTTTTTATATTGAGCTCTTATAGCTGTTTTCTTTGTGTTCAGATCGGCAAAAACAGCTTGATATCGTTCTGCCTTTACTTTGTGAGAATCTGTCGAAGCTTTTATTTTAGCAATCCTTTGCTTTGCCAAAGCAATTTCTTCGCTTATAGCTTTGTCCATATTTGTTCTAAGGTCATTTAGTGCAGCTTTTGCTTTTTTAACTTCTTCTTTTATTGCTGCTGAAGTTTTCTCATCCAGCTTTTTAGAAGCAGACCCTACTTGGGGTGCTTCTTCTGACGGCTTTGGTGCGTATGACGGCCTTACCCAGCCTGTCGATTTAGGTGTGTATGACGGCCATACCCAACCTGTTGGCCTTGGTGTATATGACGGCTTTACCCAGCCTGTTGGCCTTGGTGTATATGTAGGCTTTATCCACTCTATTGATTTAGGTGTACATGACGGCCTTACCCAGCCCGTAGGTTTTGGTGTGCATGATGGCCTTACCCACCCTGTTGGTTTAGGTGTATATGACGGCTTTACCCACCCTGTTGGTCTTGGTGTATATGACGGCTTTACCCAGCCTGTTGGCCTTGGTGTATGCGTAGGCCAGGAATACGAACGATATTGATTATCAAACCGACATAGAACTGTGTTTAGTTGGTCCATATAATCCGTATCAGTATTTCTCGCCTCTGCTATAGCGCCTAATCCCATGATACCTGCTAAAAAACAAACTATAGCAAGGCAAGTAAACAGCTTCTTCATAATTGACCTCTCCCCTTTAGATTTCAACTTAAATGTTGATATATTTTTATCTATTCTTTTCGAGTTGCTGGCAATTTTACTAAAGAATTCGAAAATACTTTGCTTTTTTTGTGGAGGAAACTAAAAAACTATTCCTCACCTATAATTCTTTCTATAGCATCATCCAATTCTTTATTTATGGCAGCTTCCTGTACTTTTGCTCTCTTATTTATTTGACCGATTTTAAAGTTTAATTCATCATATATGTTATTTATCAACATTTTTTTATAGCTCTCACCTAAACTTGAATTATTTATCTCTTCGATTTTCTTGTTGGCACTATCTGTTTCAAGTCTTATAGCCTCCTGTGTTCTGGAATTAAGGCTGTCCAAAAGGTTTATCGCCTTCTGCACTTCTTTATATATCGCATCGTCCTTGGCTTCATTTTGTCGGTCTGCCTTTACCGGTGCTCTAGATGGCCCTGCTGTATTGACTGTACCTGTCGGTAAAACAGGAGAGGGTAATGGTGAAACCAGAGGCATTGGCGTACTATCCGCCAGCGGCATACCAGCCTGAATATCCAAACTTGGAACCGGAACAGGTGTACTGTTTTCAGAAGGCTTAGCCCCTTTATTTTCCCTATCAGACAAAATCTCCTTTACAACATAGTCCGTCTTATCATCCAAGGTATCTTCATCAAAACCTCTTATTATATCAATACCAATACCACTCTTTAAAGCTTCTTCTCTATTATATGTTACAAAACTATTACTGCCGGAGCCCAATCTGTTTAAAATACTGACAACCTTACTGCTCCTTACTTCTTCCATGGTCATATCTATTCCCAGTTCTTTTGCTTTAACATAAACTGCCTGCCTTCCCATTGACATACCTCTTCTCTCTGCCAGGCTTTTTAACTTTGGAGATACCTTGATAATAACAGGCAGAAGACTTTCATCATAAAAGCTTATGTTCTTCTTATATGACAGTAGAAGACTGTCAAAATAGACTTCTTGGCTATCTTGTCCCTTACCGGCGGCTGTCCTAGTATTTAATGATGCTGCAATTAAAACAGTGCTTTCCTTGCCGGAAATATACCCTTCTTCTTTTGACTTTTTAATTAGTTGTTCTAAAGCAATCTCTATCGAATTATTCTTTAGCTTTAAGCCTTTTAGCAGTTTTTCACCATCTTTATTTATTGCTCTTATATCCACTATTACACCTTGTCTGTTTATTGCAAATTCCATGCTGGGGTTTATATCCACATCTATGAAGGCATATACAGTATTTTGATAGCTAAATCTGAAATACAGAAAAATCAGAATAAAAACTGCTGCACCAGCAGCTGTTAATGAAAGAACCTTCACCATTTTACTAATTATATGCCTTCTTAAGCCCTGAATATCTGCCTCATCAAATTGGATTTGTTGTCCTATATACATTTGAGGTCGTTTCTTAACTGCTATAAAGTCACTTTTATCAGTCATAACAATTGCTTCGGTTTCCAGCAACTTTAATACAGTCCCTATATGTGTTCCCATTTACCCTAACCTCCATCATTTACACTTTCTACATATCTTTTCAATACTTCAAGGTTACTTTTCAGTATCAGGCTTACTGCTATTATGAATTTCCTGTTTCTTTCTATCGTCCTTTGGTTTACACTTACCATCTTCATCAGATCAACCATAGGTATGTTTTTTCTTCGGTTCATTCTTTTGAACAAAAACTCGTTTTCTGCAATCAGCTTGGCTATTTTTATCAACTGGAGCTTTGAATCAGTATGCTTTGGAGAACTTATAACCAGATCAGCAAGGGTTATACCAAATTCAGACAATTTACGCTCAAAATAATATATTTCTTCCTTTGTCTCAATACTTTGAAACTGGTCAGGGTAAGACGCTTCTGCATAAACAACTTCGAAATCTTCGTTGTCATTATTGGAGAAGTAAGTGAAAGGAAAAGTCTTTCTATCTTTCTTATTTTTTCTCATATAATCTATCAGTCTTCTTTTTATAACTATTTCCGAAAACTTGATAAAATTAGTTTTCATGTCTTTATCATAACTGTCAATTGCTTCGTTAAAGGCCAGAAGTCCAATACTATACTCGTCGCTGTTTTCAACTTCAACGTATTTGCGAATGGTACGAGACACAGTATTTATTATAAAAGGTTTGTAGTCTTCTATAAGCTTTTCTTTTAAAGCCACATTACCATGCTTTATGTCTTCTAGATAATTACATATAGAGTCTTTAGGCTTTTTTCTGTTAAAAAACTGCACCCCTGGCAAAAAAACCCCGCCTCTCAAAACACTAATGTCATATTTATAGAATTCGATTAATTTTATTTTTTTGGGTACAGGATTAATAAAAATTTATTTTCCAATTATTATTATGGTTTTTTCCTGTAAACTTTTTTGTTTTCATCATACTTGTCAAAAAATCTATAACCTTCATTCTGCAGCATACCTTCACTTTTCCCCAACACCAAAAAACCACTTATATCCAATGAATTGTAAAAGTGCTCCAATACTTTTTTCTGGAGGGCAGTATCAAAGTAAATCATCACATTTCTACAAAGTATTAACTGGAATTCGTTCAGTATTCCGGGTTCAACAAGACTGTGCTGAAAGAAAAGGATTCTCTCTTTTAAGAAACTTTTAACTTTTATGTATTTGTCCTCTATCTCAAAATAATCATTGAAATTTTTCACTCCGCCTGCTTCCTTGTAGCCTTTTGTATCAACAGCAATCGTATCTAAAGCATATAGACCATTTTTTGCTTCTTCTATTACATATGGGTTAATATCAGTTGCATAAATACGAACTTTATCAAGCAATCCAAGTTCATTTAGTATTATTGCTACAGAATACGGTTCCTTTCCATTGGAACAACCCACACACCATATTTTAAAATGGGTATATGAGTTAAGATATGGAAAAATTTTTTGTCTAAGCGCGGCATAAACCTCTGCATCTCTAAAAAACTCCGTTGTATTGATTGAAAAGTCAAGGAATAGCTGCTCAAACATGTCCTGGTCTTCAAGTACTTCTCTTTTAAACTCATCAAAGTTATCAGCACCGTACCTTAACATTGTTATTTTAATACGTCTGATGATACTTTCTATTTGGTATTGTGTATAATCGTATCCATATTTCTCATTTATATCATTAAGAAAGCCCAACACCTGCTTGTGGTCTACACACTCTCCAACTGGTTTGCCTTGACTTTTATAACTGCTTTGTTGTATGGATTTCTTCTTAACGTACAGGCATTTGATACCAAGGCTGTAAAAATAAGAATATAAATATGTTTTCAGTACATATATTCTACACTTTTTACTTTTCTGAAACGTAAAGAGTTTATCGACAACTTCATCAGGTACTATATTCGCATCTAGAAAAGTAATATGTGTTTCAGAGTTATCATTTTCATCAAGGTACTCAAAAAACTCCTTCAAGTCTTCTGTTGCATCAAACTCTCCCATAACAGAAATATGCATAACCATACAGCTTCTGTTGACATATATCTTCAAAACCCATCCCCCTAAGAAATATCTAGGCCCAATATCAGAATTCTTATCCGGCAGCGAGGCATTTGAGGCCTGTTGCGTTAAAAATCACCAGACATATTACTTTACTATCCAGGCTTTAACCAGGCGGGTCAATACATCGTAGTCTACCGGCTTTGATATATAGTCATTAGCCCCTGCTTCAATACACTTTTCCCTGTCTCCCTTTAACGATTTTGCAGTAAGAGCGATAATAGGTATATCCCTTAGCTCCTTGTCGTTCCTTATAGCTCTTATGGTCTCATATCCATCCATTACCGGCATCATTATATCCAGGAGGATTAAGTCCGTCTTATATTTGCGAAGCATTTCAAGTGCAGACTTGCCGTTGTCTGCATCAATTATTTCGGCACCGTAATCTTCAAGGGCTGATGCCAGAACAAACACATTTCTCGGATCATCATCAACGATTAGAATCCTCTTTCTATCGAGACTTAACGCACATTCTCTCTTCATTTTTGAAAACAGGTAATGCCCATGGTCCACATTCCCTTTTACTTTATGAAGAAACAGGGTAACCTCATCAAGCAGTCTTTCTTCTGAATTTGCAGTCTTAACTATAATACTGTCAGCGTATCTTCTTATTTCTTTTTCCTGATCAACGGAAAGATCTTTACCTGTATAAATTATGACAGGTATCTGAATGTTCTGCTCCCCGATAAATCTGCAGATATTTATACCGTTACCGTCTTTTAACTCCAAGTCCAGTACCACTGCATCATAGATGCCCCTTGCAAGCTCGCACCTTGCTTTTTCCTCGGCATCAACAATCTTTAGCTTTATTTCTCTACTTTCAATAAGTTCTCTTATAGCGTCCTGCTGGATTGTATCATCCTCTATAACAAGCAGGTTTTTAGGACTTTTCTCTGAAAAGGCTATCATCCTTGATACTAATTCCTTAATCTCGTCCTCATTAACAGGTTTTTGCTTATACCCCAAGGCACCCATTTTTTTAAGTTTGTTATCTTCATCACATACAGAAATAATATGTACGGGAATCTTTCTCAATTCAATAGTACTTTTAAGCTCTCTTAGCACTTCTACCCCACTCACATCAGGAAGTTTCAGATCCAGAAGGATACCATCCACCTTATGCTTTTTAAGCATATCCAATCCTTCTCTTCCACTGTATGCCAGCAGAGTTTCAAAACCCGCGCTGCTGTTTATATTCTCTATATAATGAGCAAAATCTTTATCATCCTCTATTACCATAATTACCTTTTTGCTTTTCTCGCTTGAATACTGCCTATCAGCATCGCTATGCTTGATTATCAGATCAGCTTTATCATTTTGTTTATAAATCAAGTCTGGAAGATAGAGCGAGAAAGTGCTTCCTTCCCCTTCTCTACTATTTAACCTTACTTCACCTTTCATAAGATCAGTCAACTTCCTTGATATAGACAACCCAAGTCCTGTTCCTCCATACTTTCTGGATATAGACCCATCTCCCTGCTGAAATTCTTCAAAAATCATGGAAAGCTTATTTTCTGAAATTCCTATTCCCGTATCTATAACCGAAAAGACCACCCCGCCCTCTCTATCCTCATCAGGCATTACTTTAAGGGTAACGGAGCCTTCTTCTGTAAACTTAAATGCATTAGACAAGAAGTTTCGCAAAATTTGAGAAATCTTATCCTTATCCCCCTTAAGCTTTGTATCTAAATCATCTTCTAAAACAAACCTGATATTCTTCTCTTTTGACACACCTTCAAACATCTGTTTTAGATCTTCAAGTAACTCACTTGAATTAAAAGTTGTAACATTTAGACTCAACTTTCCCGATTCAATCTTTGAAAGGTCTAAAATATCATTTATAAGCCTTAAAAGCTCCTGCCCGGCTTTATAGATTATATTTATCTTTTCCCTATCCTTTTGGGACAGCTCATTGGTCATTTTTCTATCAAGCATTTTTGCCAGCAGGATAATTGAATTCAGCGGGGTCCTAAGTTCATGAGACATATTGGCCAGAAATTCCGACTTATATTTGCTAACCCTTTCCAACTCCTCTGACCTTTTCAAAAGCTCTTCCCTTGATATTTCAAGATCTTGATTCTTGGTGTTAAGAAGTCTTGATTGTTCCTCAAGAAGCTGCTGCTGCTCTTCAAGCTGGGAATTTGTTTGCTGCAGTTCCTCGCTTTGCTGCTGCAGCAACTGCTGTTGTTCTTCAAGCTGGGCGTTTGTTTGCTGCAGTTCTTCAGTCTGCTGCTGCAGCAATCTTTGCTGCTCTTCCAGTTCCTCATTGGCTTCCTTTAGCTCATCAGCCTTCCTCTTGGCTTCCTTCTGTGCAGATTCCGAAATTTTCAAAAGATTTCTTATTCTTTGACTTTGAATTGCTGAGTAAAGGTTAACAGAAATAATTTTGCTGGCATCTTTTAGGAATTCCTGTTTTAGAGTAGTAAAAGGCTCGAAGGAGGACAGCTCTATGACGCCGTAAAGCTCATCCTCATATACCAGCGGCAAAGTGTAAATATTAAGCGGGGCTTCTCTGATGGTCCCTGCTACAATTAATGCATCCTGCCTTTTTACATTCTTTAAAAGAATCGGCTTTCTTTCAAGCGCTGCCTGCCCAACCAGGCCCTCTCCCAGGGCATACTTGTTTGACATCTGATCCTTTTCGGTAAAGGCATAGGATGCGTTTAGATGTAAAACCTTCTCTTCATTATTGTAAATATAAAATACGCCATGCCCTGAATCCGTAATTCTTGCCAGGAAGCTTACAGCTTTAAGCGTAAGCTCGGAAAGCGGAATATTCCCTGCAAGTTCTTCATTCAGGGAACTACGCCCGTCTTTTATCCAAAAATATTCTTTAAGTTTTCTGACTAACTGGTTATAGTAGCCTGACATCTCTACAAA
>JBMOLK010000006.1:0-25250 GCA_049325575.1 Bacillota bacterium
CTTTATTCTGGTATCCCATGATATACCCTTTCTAAATGAGGTTGTTAATGTAATTTATCATGTGGAGAATGCTGTAATAACAAGGTATACCGGGAATTATCAACAGTTTGAGCAAATGTACCAATTGAAGAAACAGCAACTTCAACAGGCTTATGAAAAGCAGCAGAAGGAAATTGACCGGTTGGAAGACTTTATTGCAAGAAATAAGGCTAGGGTTGCTACAACCAATATGGCTAAGAGCAGACAAAAGAAGCTGGACAAGATGGATATTATCGAAAAGGTCAGGGAGAAAATTAAACCAACTTTCAAATTCTCTGAAGCAAGGACACCAGGAAAGATAATTTTTCAGGCATCAGACCTTATTATAGGGTATGACGAACCTCTCACAAAGCCATTGAACATAACCCTTGAAAGAGGAAAGAAGGTAGCTATAAGAGGAGTAAACGGCCTTGGCAAGTCTACCCTGCTGAAAACCTTATTGGGTATCCTAAAACCTGTATCGGGTGAAGTGAAGCTTGACCAATATCTGTATCCGGGATATTTTGAGCAGGAGTCAGGCAGGTTCAACACTAATACGGCTCTGGAGGAGATATGGAGTGAGTTCCCTGGACTTAGCAATGCCGAAGTGAGGGCTTCCCTGGCAAGGTGTGGTTTAACCAACGAGCATATCACGAATCAAATGATGGTGTTAAGCGGTGGAGAAAATGCAAAGGTAAGGCTTTGCAAGCTGATGCTCAAGGAAGTAAACTGGCTTGTACTGGATGAGCCTACCAACCACCTGGATGTGGATGCCAAAGACGAACTCAAACGGGCCTTGAAGGAATTCAAAGGCACAATAACTCTGGTAAGCCATGAGCCGGAATTTTATAGCGATTGGGTAACTGATATATGGAATGTAGAGGATTGGACTACAAAGATAATCTGATACGATTTGACAGTATTGATATCACTTATAAATAGCCTCACATACAAAAGCTCATCAAGAAGTACATTCGGCAGCAGCCATATTTAAAACGAGACTGATCTGTATACCTTACCTGATCAGTCTCGTAAATATTAGAAATTCTATCTAAAGCTATATTTCCAATATTGGACCCTAAGGATAAAAAAACCTTATGGCTCATTTCGGGATCTCTTTATTTCGACTCCAACCCATTCAAATTCTCCTTTAATGGGAGCATCAGGTTTTCTGACACGGACAATAACCTCGGTTATTTCTTCAAATGTCGACAATATTTCCTGGGAAATGATATGTGCAAACCTCTCAATAAGTCGAAATTTATTGCTATCATTTATGCACTTTATAATATCATAAATTTTCGAATAGTCCACAGTTTTAGAAAGGTCGTCACTTATGCCAGCCTGTCCCAAATCCAGAAAAACTTCCACATCTATATAAAAGTACTGGCCCTTCTCCCTCTCTTCAGGAAATACACCATGATACCCATAAAGCTTGATATC
The DNA here is from genome assembly GCA_049325575.1 of Bacillota bacterium. Lineage (GTDB taxonomy): Bacteria > Bacillota > Clostridia > Acetivibrionales > Acetivibrionaceae > JBMOLK01. Next base: position 1,462 of record JBMOLK010000006.1, read on the forward strand.
TTTTAAAACAATTTTATCCATATGCCTACACCCTCACCATTGCGTCTGTCATTCTGGCAACCCTGGTCATTTCCTTGACATCATGCACCCTTACAATATCTGCCCCCTTGGCAATTCCCAGTGTAACAGTAGCAGCAGTTCCCTCAAGCCTTTCATTGACCGGAAGCTCCAGAATATTTCCAATAAGAGACTTTCTTGATGTACCAAGAAGTACTGGTAAGTTAAGAGACTTTAACTCTTTTAGTCTTCTCATTACCTCAAGGTTATGCTCCAGTGTCTTCCCAAATCCAACACCCGGGTCAACCACCATGCTTTCTCTTCTGATACCAGCCTTCTCCCCTATTTCAACGCTTTTTCTCAAAAACCTTATAATATCACCCATAAGATCGCCATACTCCTTGTTATCCTGGTTGTGCATCATCACAACCCCGGCGCCCGCTTTGGATACCACCTCTGCTATGTCAGGATCTTTCTGAAGGCCCCAGACATCATTTACTATACTTGCACCTGCCAGTAAAGCCTTTTCCGCCACCAGTGCCTTGGAAGTGTCCACTGAAACAGGTACGTTTATCTCTTTTGAAAGCCTTTCTATAACAGGTACTACCCTGTTTATTTCCTCAAGGGCATCCACCGGTTCGTAGCCTGGCCTGGTGGACTCTCCTCCTATATCTATTATATCAGCACCGTGTTCTATCATTTCTTTTGCTCTTCTTACCGCACTGTCAAGCCTGATATACTGGCCCCCATCCGAAAAGGAATCGGGAGTCACATTAAGTATACCCATGATATATGTTTTCTCCCCTATGGGAAGCTTGTGCCTTCCGCACTCAAAGCAATCGGGCTTGCCGGTATCGAGCCCGTCAAGTATTCTTTGTATCTCCTCCCCGATTTCCTTAAGGCTTCCGCCCTGCATCCCCAGCTTGTATAAAAGCCTGTTGTACTGGCTGTATGTACCCATTACAAGTATATCGGAGGTGTCTATGCTAAAGTTTGCCACCCCTCTGTTTACAGCCACATCACCGCCCTTACCCAGCATTTCCTGCTTGATTATATTGGCAGCAAAGGTGCTTACATTCTCAATCTTCATTGCTATAAAAAGCGCCTTTGGGGAAAGCCACGGCATAGATGAAGCATCCACCCCTATTTTCCTGACTTCCTCTTTAGCAGTATGCATGTCATCAATATATAAAACTCTGGCGTTAACCATATATCTATATCCATCCTCTCCTATTTATATAAACTATATTATAGATATAATTGCCAAAAGAAATCTTCACTGACCTTCTATGATACCTTCCAGGTGAAGAAACCCGGCTTAGGGGAATACCTAAGCTAATAGAAGGATTTTTTCACTGGCTTTGAAGATTTCTGGAGGCAACCTATTTCCAAGCCTTAAAAATACTTTATCTCACCCGAAATCATATTACCATCTACTCTAATAATTCCATAGGAAAAATACTGCTGTCTTCTTCTATCGGTAGGTGAGCCAGGATTAAAGTACAATATCCCGTCTATCCTTTCATTATAAGGTATATGGCTGTGCCCGAAAACAACACAGTCAACACCATCATCCTTAAAAACTGCCATTGCCCGCTTAAGGGTGGTACTTCCCGTGCCGTCACCATGGGTAATACCTATTTTGCAGCTTCCAGCATTTATTATTTTCTTATATCCAAGCATTTCCCTTATATATTCATCGTCATTATTTCCAGCCACCGCAAAAACCGGTGCAATCTCCTGGAGTTCGTATATTACATAATCCTTTAGAAGGTCCCCTGCATGAATGATAAGGTCAACACCCTTTAACCCCTCTAAAAGTTCATCTGGGAAAGATTTTGCCCTTTTTGGTATATGTGTATCCGATACTACTCCTATAGTCAAAAGACTCAATAAAATCACCCGTTTAAACTGTTTTTAAGTATATTGACAAGGTCACTCTCTACTACTGTTCTAGCATTATATGATGTGCTTCTCTGCTTCATGGCAAGTGAAGCATATAAACCCATCTCCTCTTTATTTAAAACTACCCCTTTTGGCAGAAGTTTATCAATTATTTCACCAAATTCATCTATGGATGATATGTTTAATAATCTTAATACATTGTCTATTTTATCTCTAACAGCCTCATAATTATACTTTAAGTATTCTCTCATTAGAAGGCCGTTTGCCTTACCGTGAGGAATATCCTTAAAATATGTAAGGGAATAACCCAGTCCGTGTATTATCGTGGTCCCGGTATGTGAAATTACCATACCTCCTAGCATGGACATGTAAAGAAGCTTTTCCCTGGTATCATAGTCAATCTCTTTGTTTACCAGATTACCAGTACATTGTCCGAATATTTTTATGGCCTCTACTGCCATGATATCGCTTACAGGCATGCTCCTTTTACTAAGATAGCCTTCCATGGCATGGGAAAAAGCGTCTACAGCAGTATTAACCGTAGTTTCATAGGACAAGCTTTCTGTATACCGTGGGTCTATAAAAGCTGCCACAGGAAAAGTATCATCATTACCAAAGCTCATTTTTGTCTTCATGTCATTCCTGGTAAGAATCGAGTATGGAGTCACCTCACTGCCGGTTCCTGCTGTAGTAGGAATTGCAATTACAGGCAGGGGCTTATTATCAAATACATTTTTATATAACAAAACAGGGTCTATTTCATTTCGTGCCAAAACTGCCACTGCTTTAGAGGCATCAAGGGGTGAACCTCCTCCAATACCTATAATGAAATCCGCCTTATAGCTTCTTGCTATATCTCCCCCTTCCTTAACATTTTCTAAAGAAGGGTTATTTTCAACATTATCATAAAGGAGATAGCTGATTTTATATTCTTTGAGGATTTCTACAACATCATCCAAAGCGCCGCTTGACTTTCCGGAGGTTTTTCCTGTCACAATCACGGCATTACTACCAAATTCATTAAATACTGCCTTGTTTTCTTTAACGCAGTTTTTGCCGAACAAAATCCTGGTACCTATGTTAAACTTAAAATCCATATTTCTTATTCTCCTTTAAAAAGTCTATAACATAAAAGTATAAATCACGTGCGTTTTAAAACTTTCAGGTATTTGTTATCAGCTTATATTATAATATAAAAAATCCCATTATAGAAGGAATACTATTATCACAAACATATTGTATAGAAATTATCGTATTTTATAACTCTATAAAAGTGATTAAATTTACATTGTGTGGTATAATTACTATGGCGTAAAAAGCACTACGGCAATCTACCACCTAGAGATAATGAACTGTAAAGATAGACAGCTCCGCTTATTTGATACAAATGGCTTGCCTATCTTGTTTATCTACTTTTACAGTTCCATCTCTATAATTAATTGTAACTAAATTATATTAATATATAGAAATGTGGGATAAACGTGTCAAAGAAAATAGGAATAGTTGACCTTGGTTCAAATTCAGTCAGATTGGTAATTTTCGAGATTAAACAGAACGGTGCTTTCAGGTTGATTGACGATATTAACGATACTATAAGACTTAGCGAAAATATGATTGACGGCAGTTACATAAATGACATTGCCATGCATAAAGCTGTTAAAACCATCAAGCTTTATAGAAAGCTGTGCAATGCCTATGGAATTCCCTGCAGCAGTATAATGGGTGTTGCTACTGCAGCCGTCAGAAAAGCGGAAAACAAGGATCAATTCTTAAAGCTTTTAAGCAATTCTACAGGAATTGATTTCAGGCTGCTGTCAGGTGAAGAAGAAGCCACCTATGTGTACAAGGCCGTTATTCATTCAATAGATATCCCTGAAGGCATCATAGTGGACATTGGTGGCGGAAGTACGGAAATAATTAAGTTCAAGGATAAATGCATCAAGCATTGTACCTGTATTCCTATAGGCTCTGTTGTAGCTACAGAGGATTTTTTGGATAAGAATATAATAAGCAGTGAAAAGCTTATGGATCTGGAGGAAAGTATTAAAGACAGGCTGTACAGCCTTAATTGGCTGACAGAAGATAAAAATCAGGTCTTAATAGGCCTGGGAGGTACTATAAGAAATCTCGGGAAAATTCATAGAAAGCGTGTAAGCCATCCTATGAATCAGATCCATAACTACATACTGGGCATTGAAGACTTTAATGATGTATATAATGATCTAAAGGTCATGGACCTGGAATCGAGAAAGGCTGTCCCCGGAATGTCTTCAAGCAGGGCAGACATAATAGTTGGAGGCCTTACAATACTTAAGGTTCTAATATCCGTGACATCTCCCTCTCATATGGTAATAAGCGGCTTCGGCTTAAGAGAAGGTATTTTATTTGACTATTTGGAGGGCAATAAACGCCATAAAGTCTTTACCGATGTACTAAGCTTCAGCCTGGACAACTTTATGGAGCTTTACGGAGTAAGACAGGAGCATGCAAATCAGGTATGCTACCTGGCTCTATCAATGTTTGACCAGCTAAAACCTCTTCACGACTTTGACGAAAACGAAAGAAAACTCTTAAGAACAGCTTCCCTATTACATGATATAGGTATTTCCATAAGCTATTATGAGCATTACAGGCACTCTTTCTATATTATTCTAAACTCCAGGCTTAGCGGGCTCTCCCATAGAGAGATCGTGCTGATTGCTGCCATAGCTGCCTCCCACTCAAAGGATGAATTTAAGGAAGACTGGCAAACCCGGTATGCAAAATTACTTGAGCCTGGCGATACCGAGCTTTATGAAAGGCTTTCACTGTTCTTAAGACTGGCAGAATGCCTTGACAGAAGTGAGATGGGGCTTGTAAAAGCCTTGGAATGTCAGATGTATAACGATATTGTTAAAATCCAGACCATACGCGAAGGGGATGTTGAACTGGAGTTAAGCCTGGCCAATGAATACAGCAATGTTTTCAGAAAGCTTTTTGGCAAAGTGCTGGTTATATTGTAAAATTCCAGCTTATGAACAGGTTGCCTGAATTAAAGGAGAATGATATGGGAAAAGAGATCGAGAGAAAATTCATTGTAAATAGTGATATTTATAAACAGCTGTCAAACGGTGTATTTTATAAGCAAGGCTATCTAAACTCAAAAATGGAAAGAACCGTTAGAGTGCGTATATATGACAATAAATCCTTTATTACAGTTAAAGGTGAAGCTACTGGGGCTGTCAGACGAGAGTACGAGTATGAAATACCGGTGGATGATGCAAACGAAATGCTGGATTTTTTGTGCGAAAAACCTGTTATTGAAAAAACAAGATATAAATATGTTTATGAGGGATTTACATGGGAGATTGATGTATTCCTGGGTGATAATGAAGGTCTGGTGATAGCTGAAATAGAGCTGGAGGATGAAAATACACACTTTAAAAAGCCTTGTTGGGTTGGTGAAGAAGTAACAGGTGACCCAAAATATTTTAATTCAAATCTGATTAAGAATCCTTATAAGCACTGGTAGAAAACCGGGTTTTATTTGTTGATAAGCCAGGTTATACAATAAAAAAAACAATATTTTTGAAAGGAGTATGTTATGAAACCATTAAAAGACAAATGGGCTTTAGTGACAGGTTCCTCCAGGGGAATCGGTCAGCAGATCGCTATCGGCCTTGCACGTGAAGGGTGTAATGTAATAGTTCACGGACGGTCCAAGGAACATACCAAAACTACTTTGGATCTTTTAAAAGAATTTGATGTAAAGACTGATTCCGTTGATGGTGAATTGTCATCAATTGCCGATATTGAGCGTATCATTGATACAGTCCTTAAAACCCACGGCAGTGTTGACATCTTATACAATAATGCTGCTATCCAGAACAAATGGAAGGAAATCTGGGACATAACCCTGGATGATTGGAAAGAGTCCTTCCAAATTAATCTTTACAGTATGATTCTCCTTTGTAATGCCTTTGCCCCAGGTATGAGAGCTAAAGGCTATGGAAGAATCATCAACTTGACTTCAGGGATTAAGGACATTCCACAGTTAGCGCCATACAGTGTCTCTAAAGCAGCTGTAGATAAATATTCACAGGATTTAGCGGCTGAACTAAGGGGAACAGGAGTATTGGTCAACTTCCTCGATCCGGGGTGGCTAAAGACAGATTTGGGAGGCCCTAATGCACAGTTTGAAGTTACCACAGTACTTCCGGGAGCATTAAAGCCTGCATTACTCGATAACGACGGGCCTACCGGTGTTTTGTTCCGTGCACAGGATTACAGGGAGTAAAAAAACAAACTACCCGGGTATGTTTAAGAGCATAAAAAAGCAGCCTTGTTTGTTTGCAAGGCTGCTTTTTATATGCATTTATTCCGTTAGCCTCTATAGGGCAGCGATGTGTATATCTTTAGGAGGTATCTCTTTAGTATTACATAGTCGGTAGAGTTAACATACCCGTCTACATTTAAGTCTGCCACAATATAGAGATATTCCTGTGGGATATCAGTTATACGCAGAAGATATCTTCTTAGTAAAACATAATCTGTAGAGTTGATTTCATTGTCTCCGTTAAGATCACCGCATTTTCTTACATTGGTAGGAGTTGGTGTTGGCGGCGGAGTTGGTGTTGGTATCACTTGCACAGCTTTGTAAACAGCAGTTATATTCATGTCTCCTGTAAGGTTAAATGTTATAGTGTCGGATGTCGATGTGACTCCTGTTACTCCCTCCCAATGGTCAAACTCATAGCCTGCTTCCGGTATTGCCTTTACAGTTATCGGCACTCCTTTAAAGTATATTCCAGTCCATGCACTTGGAGTTGTGATTCCCGGAGTTGTTGACTTTACATCAATTGAGTTAATTTTTATGTAACCCTTGGTTGTATCGGAATTCAGTCTGACTGAAGCTGTACCTGTAACACCGTTGGCGCTGAACTTGCTTACTATATGCTGTCTTACGTGTGATGTACGGTTGGTCGCATAGTTTTTCATTGCCTCAATAGTCTGGTTCCAGGTTGGGTCCTGGGTATTGGTAGTGGTCATTTTAATAACCTGCCAGCGGTTGGTATGTTCAGGCATTAATGCCTCAATAGAGGACTTTGCTTCAACTAACTTTTGATTAACCCTGGTAGGTTCAAAAGCAGTATTTAAATGGTCTGCAAAACGGTTAATAAATTCATTTCTAAAGTTAGGGTTCTGCAGCAAGGTTCTTAATAGGAAAGTAGCCCACTGTGCATTGGCGTAACTTTCTTGATACTCTGCTGTAGCAAAGTTCAAGGTGTTGTGTGTTACACTCTTTCCATATAATCCAAAACCAAAGTCGGTATCCTTAAGGAACCATCTATATCTGCCATCCTGTCCGCGTGGTGCTTCAGGATGATACTTGCCGTCAGCAGTTTTATATTTCCATATGCTCACATTGTTTCCAGGCCAGTCTGTGTTACCAAAGTAAATTTCTGCGACATTATAATCAATATAATTATCTATATCCATTTTTGTCTTTATATTTTCATATGTGCTCTGCTGGGTAATGGAGTTTGATTTGAGGTAGTTTATGATATCGTTGGTATATGCTGTCGCATCCTCTGGAACCCCATCCTGCACTTCAATTCTTTCGTACATATCAAGTATTGCAACCCTGTCGTCATCAAGATCGTAGTGGGATGCAAGGTATTCATTGTCATAGCGTTCACGGATATGATATATTCCCCAGAACTCTCCATTTAAGAATACTACTGAAGGTCTGTAAGGCTGAGTATCCAGTCCTTTTAGGTGCGTTACAAGGCTCTGCATGAACTCGTCCCTTAACATGGCACTTGTCCAGTCGTTTCCTGCGTTTCTCAAAATTAAGCGTTCAAAGCTCTTAAGACTCTTGCCCGTCCCTTTTCTTGTAAGCCCCGGGAAGATTTCATGTTTGAACTCATTAGAATCGTCATATCCTCCATCAGCGTACAACCTGAAGGACTTCTGAGGATATTTCCTTGTCCAGCCCCCATGTATTCTCACACCGCCATGCTGTGAAAAAGCAAGGGTTCCATCAGTCTCAAAGAACTCTATATGTATAGGTCTTTCCCATTCAGACCCACTCTTCTCATAATTACCGTTTACATAAATTCCTCTAGTGTTGTCAAAGAAGTTTGCCTTGTCAGTCACAAGAGAAATTACGGGCACTTTGTATCTTGTAGTTATGCCCGGATCAACAAAATATGAATGGGCAGCTGTCCTACTCTTTACTCCGTCTGTGCGCACAACGACAGCCTTGATTGTGGTACATTTGAAGACCTCACCGTTTGGTGCTTTCCACGGATTCCACGGGTCGTTGGATATATTCTGGATCATTGAAAGTAGGTTTGGCTCCCCTGCCCTGCTTTTAACGTTTATACTACCGGTGTACTCTATAGTTCCGGCAGCCCCGGGAACAGGATCAGAGCCATCTTTAGTATAGTAAATTTTTGCTCCCGGCTCGTCTGTGGTGAGCTGTAAATCAAATGCCTGAGTATAAAAACCTCCTTTAAAGGAGAAAACAGGTTCTTTTACAAGTATTGTACCGGTTGTATTTGAAGTACGTGGTGAAGACTTCGAAAATACTACATACTCCGATCCACCGTCAGTCTTAGGCCCATAAGAATGGTTATCGGCAAGACTTACATAAGTTACAGAATCTACAATAGTTCCATCTGCCTTCTTTAATATAATAGGTTCACCTGTAGAGCCCAATTTAAAGTTTGTGTGCAGCTGTCCGTCTCTTGCCACTTTGTTTTTGTCTGAAGCCCAAACCAACAGGTATCCATTTGCAGGAATTACTCCCTGTGGGAATGTCCAGGTTGCTGAAGAGTCAGACAGGGTATATCCGGTTAAGTCAACCGACTGAGTACCGGAATTATAAATTTCGATCCAATCTGAATAAGCTCCTCCCTGACTTCCGTAAGTTGGGTCCTCTACATCTCCATCCCTAAGAACAGAAGCATTGGATGCCATAATCTCGTTTATATGGAGAGTCTTTGTTCCAGCAGGGATATGTATATTTGCAGCACCGGGTGTAGCCTTTGAAAGTACCAACAGTTCTGATGAACCATCTGTTTTGCGGCCATAGGACTGGTCACTTGCAAGGGTTGTATATGTGACTGAATCTACAACAAACCCGCCTGAATTGGTTAATGTAACAGGCTCACCTGATGCTCCCAGCTTGAAATTTGTATGAAGCTGTCCATCAGCTGCCACTTTGTTTTTGTCAGAAGCCCAAACCAACAGGTATCCGTTAGCAGGAACTACCCCTTGCGGGAATGTCCAGGTTGCTGTAGAATCGGATAGGGTATAACCGGACAAGCTAACAGCCTGCGTACCGGGATTGTAAATTTCGATCCAGTCCGAAAAAGCTCCCCCCTGGCTTCCATAAGTCGGGTCTTCTATATCCCCGTCCCTAAGAGTAGTGGTATTGGATGCCATGATCTCATTGATATAGAGAGTAGGCCCCACATCTGCAAAGGCTTTAAACCTCACTACGGGCGTCATTACTGCTAAAAGCATAATAACTGCCACTATACCTGACACTATTTTCCTCACTAAAATCCCTCCTTAAAAAAATTGTTTATAATTTGTGGTGCTATTGATAACATCCTTGTATTAAAATTTAAAAATCTGAAGTTTCCGCATTCATTGCCAGAATTATGTTTAAATTGCCATTCCGGCAGCGGAGTGCATCCAGGAATTCTTTTTCGTTTATATTATTCTTAACAGTAACTGCGTACACAAGTTCAAAAAGAGTTCCTAGATCTGTAGTTTTAACTTTCTTTAGTTCATAACTTGTTGTGTATTGGTCTAAGACATCGTCAAAGGCTCCCTGATAGTCTAAATCCTCCGGGATTACAATTTTAAGCAGTTTGTTTGATACTTTTCTTGCACCAAAATTGGTTTTGGATAAAACTACCATAAATAGGCAAAGCAGTATAGTAAAGAGTGCTGAATATCCAAATAATCCAGCACCGCAAGCAAGGCCTGCTGCCATTGTAAAAAATACATACGCAATATCCTTTGGGTCTCCCGGAGTACTCCTGAAACGAATAATCGAAAACGCACCCGCCAAGCTGAAGGCCCTTGCAATATTACTGCCAACCAACAGAATTATAATTGCAATAATAGAAGGTATCATAACCAATGTTAGAGTAAAATTCTGTGAGTATTGTCCTTTTGAATGAGTTTTAATATAGGTAAAACTTATAAGGAGCCCTAGAGCAAATGCTGTCAATATTGTTCTTATTGTGTCCCCAAGGAATAGTGTGGTATCGCCTGTGGTATTAAAAATTGCGTCAAACACTGGCTGTTTTCCCCTTCCATAATATTTTTTCTTATCATTGTCTTGTATTCTGTTCCATACTTTGAAAAACTGGTCTTATAAAGCTTATACTCACTAAGCATTTTAGAAAGCCAAATGGGTATGCTTTTCTCTGCCTTAACCTCCATAAGCCAAATGTTGTCGTGTAAGAGCTTTTCTCCATAATCACCGTATTCTAGCCTTAGATCTTTTCTTCTGGTTCTTATGTTGGTATCAAAAGTTATTCTTAGATCTCTATTATTTATTCCAAAGTATGCTTTTCTGTCGTATGCTATATAAATTTTGGGTTCAAGGTTATACAATTTTAAAAAATAATCAATTTCGTTGAGCACCTGTTTGTTCATGTACCTTTTAAGGTCAGGTTTTTGTCCGGTTGCTATAAATTGATACGCCTCGTCCAAAGTCAGTTTTGTTCTTCTTTTGTTTACAAGCCCGTTTACTTTTTTCTTAATTTCCAGGTACACCTTATCCTCCAGAGAAGGTACACCATAACCACGTAATCTTAATTTTTCCTTGTATTTGGGTTTTGATATTGAATTTCTTATAAGGTGATTATCCGTAGTATCATAGTATATATTGCTTATCGTGTAAAAAGGGTGTGTTTTGTTGTACTCATCAAGCTCCATATACTCACAAAGTACGTTTTGAATTCTCTCGTATGTATCACTTCCCATCAAAAACTTTTTCTCGTATCTGTTGAAAACCTCAATTGCCACAAGGTTCACCCCCTTTCATAAGACTTTGTAATAAAAGGTAATAATCTAAACTTAGCTCACAAACCATCTTTTTTATTAAAGCAATTAAAACAAGCTTCAAAAATTACATAAAAAAATTACCGTGCCAGTATCAATATTCATAAAAACGTCCATAACTGTCCCTTTGGTAAGAATATTCTACTCTTATTTAAAGATTTCGAAAAAAGACGAATTTTTTAGTCGGGAATTACAACGAATGATAAGACGAATGACAGGATTTATTTCAAATTCAGCTTAAATTATATTCTAGCATGTCAATTATTAAATATAGCACTTCTAATTATCAACTTATTAATACGACTTACAAAAGGTACTCTTCTCATAAAGCACAATTCTTAACACATATTTAACTCATATTTAACCTGTATTTAACTTTATATACTTTATATTATCACTTTCGTTTATAAATAGCAATTATAAAGCTAAAATTATATATGATTTAATCATAAGAAAAGATTTAACGCCCCCTCTTCAGGTGACTTTATAGGCTTTTCTTTTAGTTCATCCGAATCAAACAATGGGTCAATAGCTGAATGTGCTTTCTATCATGTCACCTGATCTGCTGTGAGGGCTGTCCAGTAAAACAGCAGTAACAATGCCGTCTTTCCATCTGACATTTTAGGCATAGCCTGAACCGATTTCTTTTGATAATACATCAAGTTTAAAAAGTTTGTACTTTGCTGTACTTACATTTAAAATACCTTCCCTTAAAGAGAACATATAAAATAAAAAATTGTAAATAAAATGTAACATTCCATTCATTCCATAAAATCAATAAAGCTGATCCCTTGATAATCAAAGCCTTTAAAGCATATTAGTTTTTTACTGACAAGCTTTTTCTACATGTATAAAACTCCCATATTTGGTGGACATACCTTTTCAAAACCAACCTTTTGGGCTATAATCCCAATATAGCCAATTTATTAATCTATTTAAAGGGGAGATGTAAATGATACAGAAAAAACTACTTTCACTTTTGGCTGCAGCTACTTTTATTTTAGGGACAGCAGCCCCTGGCTTTGCAAGTGAAGTAAAAGTTGAAAAAGTGGCAAATTCATCCACAGTAGTGGTTCAACCAAAGATGAATAACAGCCATTCATCAGGGTCGGAAAGTATTCCAGATAGCTCCTTAGATGAAAAGAATGCAAAAATTACAAAGGAAGAAGCCAGAAAAATTGCATTTGATATTCTTAAAAAATGCTTTGACCTGGATGTTGACGAAAAGAAATTTGAAATAAGAGTACAATTTAGACAAGACTATGTACCCAACAGAAGTTACATATGGGAAATAGACTTCCACAAAAACACTAATCAAAAAAGCGTCAATATCGCTATATCAATTGACGCTCAAACCGGTGACATAGCACGCATAAGCAACTATAGTCATAATTTCACACAAAGTGAACCCGTGCTTGCATCTATTACAAAAGAGCAGGCTAGACAGCTGGCTGAAGCCTTTATAAAAAAAGTCAATGCTAAAGCCTTTGAAAAAGCAGAGTATGTTGAAATGGATAAAACATTCTACAAGTCTATGGGATATAACGTACCGCATTATGAATTCGCATATGTTCAGAAAATCAATGACATACCCTTTGCAACAAACGTCATTTCAGTTCAAGTAGACGGCAGGTCATCTTCTGTTACGTCCTATTACTGCAATTGGGATAACAACGTTGAATTTCCTTCTCCAGAGGGTGCAATAAGTAAGGAAGAAGCAATAGAAAATTTAAAATCCCAGTCAAATATGAAGCTCCAATATATACCCGTTAGAAACAGGAGTAATACCGATGGAAAGACAGAGTCTGTTAGGTTGGTATACACTCCTGATTTTACAAGCGGCAGTGTGATAGATGCTCTTAGTGGAGAAGTATTGAATTATGCGGGTGAGACAAAAGAAGAATCTATTGTAAAAGAACTGACAAAAGAGCAGAAAGAACAGCTGGTAAAAAATATAAAGCCCGTGGAAAAGTCCTCTGGTGAAATTGACAGTAAAAAGGCCGAAAAGATTATAAATTCCATTGCTAACGATTTACTTAATGGTGAGTATGAAATCCAACTTTTAGAGTACAGGGAAAACGAATTCTATGGAGCAGGAAGAGAAAAAAGCGTATGGTCAGCACAGGTCATGGAGAAAGGCGATCCATTGAATTTCCAAAATGGAGGAAACATAACTATCGATGCAGCTACCGGAGAATTATTTTCAATAAGCAGGCATTATGAACCTAAACTTCCAGAAGAAGGATTATATCCTGTACTTACATGGGAGCAGGCTTATGATAAGGTTATGGAAGTCATTGCAAAATATTATCCTGATAAACTTGATAATATCAATACAAAGCAGCAGTATCAAAAAGTGGAGAGCTATTACAACGGAGTCAAAATGCCTGAAGTCAGATACTATTTTAACTTCCATAGAACAGTAGAAGGTATTGAATATAATGATAACCGTATAAGTATTGAAATTGATTTGACCACAGGCAGCGTTAACTATATATCATGTGCCTGGGATGAACAAATGGAGTTCCCTAAAGCAGAAGGAAACATATCCAAAGAGGCTGCCCTGGAAAAATTCTTTAATTCCAATAGTTTTAATCTCATGTATACGAAGTTTAATGAGAACAAAGACAAAGAAGAAGTTAAGCTGGTATATTCCCTAACCTCACCAATGACTTACTCACCTATCTCTTTTATTGATGCGTTTACAGGAAATGAAATAATGTATGACGGCAATGAAGTGGTGGAGGAAAGCAATGGTTTCGAAGAAAAAATCAAAGGGCATTGGGCTGAAAAACCTTTATCCATACTTGCTTATCAAAATATTATTGATGCCTCAAGTCTTAATGACCTGGACAAAAAACTAACCAGGTTGGAGTTCCTGAAAATGATTGTAAATGCAAAGGGTAATATGGTTTATAGTGATAGAGAAGCTATAGATCTTAAATTTACAAACATAACCAGGGATGATAAGGATTATAACTACTTCCAGCTGGCGGTCAGGTATGGCTTTATTGAAAATACTGAAAAAGAATTTGACAAGGAAGAGAAAATAACCAGGGAAGAAGCAGCTGAAATGCTTGTAAAATTACTAGGGTATGATTCAATCGCAACAGCAAAAGGAATATTTACTCTTCCCTTTGAAGACGCGGATGAGGTAGACAAAAGTAAAATAGGATATGTGGCTGTTGGAAAGGGACTGGGCATTTTTGAGGGCAGCAATGGAAAGTTCCGCCCTAAAGATAATATTACTTTAGCCGAAGCCGCAGCAGCTATTTACAAAGCCCTCAATAAAAATCCGTAATCCTATGTGATTAAACTATTATAGCTTTTAATTTAGAGACTGTAAGTAGATTTATATTTATACTTACAGTCTCTAAACTTAATTCTCCGGTAAATGCTCCTGCCATCAGTGCAAACTGTATGCTGGTGTCAATATTCACATCACGTACCGGCATCAGGCCGTTTTTCTTGAGTACATACTCAAGGGTCATTTCGGGAACTCCGCCTTTTCTGCCTCCTATAATAGTCTTACCTTTGACATTAACCCATTTAAAGTCAGGCTCCGTCTTCCTTCCTACCAGAAATAATGAATTTAAAGTAACATTAAGCAATTAGCCCAAATTTTAACTATAATGCATTATTTAAGAGCTATTTTTTTTTTTTTTGCAAAAATTTATCCCTTTATCAGAATTATTTGTCATGCTAGACTATTGTTGTATAATTTTACTAATGTGTTGCAACAGTTATTTTGTGAAAATATACATATTTTTATAAAATACAGTTACTAGAGAGGAGTATATGCTAAATGAATATGAGGAGAGTTGTTATATCTTTATTTGTGTGTCTATTTCTGTTTACATGTTTTACTAATCAAGCAAGTGCCTATAAGAGATTCTATTATTGTGGTAAACTGAACGGAGGTGTTTATGCGAGAACGTGGGGGATATCTCCTAATTCTTATACATTGCATAATAGGACAGTGAATTATTATGATAGAGCTTTGTATGCAGTTTCTAGTTGGAATGGTATAAACCCAACTACAACTAGTAAGGAAGATGTATCTTTATCACATACATCAAATGTCTCGTCAGCCACATTAAGATTTTATGTTGGTAGTTATGGTAATTATGATTGGGATGGTTGCATTGAGCATTATGATAGTAGTGGAAAATATATTTATGTATATGCAACTCCTGGGAATTGGGATTATTGCAAAATGTTTATTAATGCTTATCATACTAATCAATCTGTTTATACAAATAGTATAATTAATGCCATAGCTGGTCATGAGATCGGGCATGCATTTGGTTTAGATGATTTAAGAGACAGTAGGGATCAAAACACGCTAATGTGGTATCAATCTGGTGGTTATAGAACAGAGGGAATAACATCTGATGAAGTTAATGGCATTAGGGATATTTATTAAAATAGGAGGGTTAAAAATGATTAATAAAAAGGGTGTAGTTTTAGTTTTTATTGTATTGACTCTATTTTTAAGTGTTACAGGTTGTAATAATAATAAAGATGTTGCAGTAAATGATAATCCTGGAGGGGGCATAAATGTTAGTAAAACTAAGTCATTCGCTAGTGTAAAGGAGTTGAAGGAAAGTGCAGAAGAGATTGTACGTTTGAAAGTTCTATCTTCTGAAACTGTAAAGCACGAAGAAATGCATTTTACGGTATCTAAAGCAGAGGTATTGAAAGTTTACAAGGGTAACCTTGTTGAGGGAAACATAATAAACCTTACACAAACAGGTGCAGTTGTTGATGGCCAAGATATCAGCATAGCTGGGGATCCTATTTATATTCCAGATGATGAAATGATACTTTTTCTAAAAAAATATGTAGGCCTGTTGTGGAAAATGCATATCTTACTTTAGGCATTAACGATGGCAGATTTGATATAAAAGACTCAAAAATTATAGCAAGAGGCTTTGGTAATGGTGATAAGTCAACATCAAAAACAAAGGATAAAGCAAAAAAGTCAGACTCAATTGATGAAATGGATTTCGATGATATCAATGAACTCGGCTTTTCGGTGGAAGAGTTTGAAGAAAAAATTAAGTAGAGAATAAGTAATAAATTTTGCGTAAATTGAGTAAAAATCTCCTTCTTGTCAAGAATTATTGTGGAAAATACAGGAAGGAGATTTTATTATTTCATTAATTAAAGTTCCTTAGTCGAAAACATATTAGCTAAACGTGAGTTTCTGTATCCATTGGATAATTTATTCATGCAAATATAACTGGAGACCGCATTGCTTAATTCCGAGCGGTCTCCTTTTCATAACATGTCAAACTAAAAGCTTCTATTCTTTCACATTCTCAATAGCTTTATCTGCATATTCTGTTGTCACTATTTCCTCGTAAGGAGCTTCCTTGTCAAGCTCACCTGCCATATGCATAACCTTCTGAAGAAGCTGGAGGGATTCTTTACCCATAACAGGGTCTTTACTCCAGGCGTCGGTATCCTTATACCTTTTTGCAACCGTAATAAGGGTCTCTAGGTCAGAATCCGGGAAAGAGGGTTTAATTACTTCTGCTATTTCTTCCGGAGTATGGCTTTCAACCCATTTTTGGCCCTTGTATATGGCATTGGTGAATTTCTGTATTATATCCTTATTCTTCTCAATATAGCTCTTCTTTGCGTAGTATGCAGTATAAGGTATCTCACCGCTTTCCTTTCCGATAGATGCAAGTATGTATCCCTTACCTTCCTTCTCAACCTTCGACGCTACAGGTTCAAACAGTGTAACGTAGTCGCCCTGGCCTCCGGTAAATGCTCCTGCCATCAGTGCAAACTGTATGCTTGTGTCAATATTCACATCACGTCCCGGCATCAGACCGTTTTTCTTGAGTACATACTCAAGGGTCATTTCGGGAACTCCGCCTTTTCTGCCTCCGATGATTGTCTTACCTTTGACATTATCCCATTTAAAGTCAGGCTCCGGCTTCCTTCCTACCAGGAATGATCCGTCACGCTTGGTAAGCTGTGCAAACACAACAGCGTGGTCTTCCTTTCCTTCATTGTAAACATAGATAGCTGCCTCGGGTCCGGAAAATCCTATGTCTGATTGACCTGATAAAACAGATGTCATAACCTTATCCGCACCTTGCCCGTTTGTTAGCTCTATTTCCAGCCCTTCCTCCTCAAAGAAGCCCTGGTTTAGAGCAACATACTGGGGAGCATAGAAAACAGAATGGGTAACTTCGTTTAGCCGTACCTTCTTATATCCGTTTCCCCCACATGCAGTAAAGACAAGAAGCATACATGCTGTCGTCATTAGAAGTATAATTAGTTTTCGCATCCTAAACACCTCCTTACGCCAATATATTCTATCTAATTCACTAATGTGTACCATCACTTTATTTTTACAATCAGCCTTTCGATATAGGCTACTATCTGGTACATGAAAGCTGCTGCAGCCGATAGTATAATTACACTGGTCATAACCAGGTCAAGCTGGAACACCTGCCCGCCATAGACAATAAGGTAGCCTATGCCTGCCCTTGATACCAGGAATTCTCCTACAATAACACCTACCCAGGAAAGGCCTACATTTACCTTAAGAGCATTTACTATAACAGGCAGTGATGATGGAAGCACTACCTTTGTTAGTACCTGAAGCCTGTTTGCTCCAAAGGTCTGCACCAGTTTTATCTTATCGCTGTCCACTCCTAGAAATCCGTTTAATACTTCAAGTATTGTCACAACAATTGATATTGTCATGGCTATAACTATTATTGCAGAAGGGCCTGCACCTATCCAAACAATAAAAATCGGCCCCAGGGCTATCTTAGGCAAACTGTTTAAAATGACAAGGTAGGGTTCCATGACCTTTGCCAAAAACTCCGACCACCAAAGAATTACTGCAACAAGCGTACCTAAAAGTGTCCCCAGGATAAATCCCAACACTGTCTCCCCGCAGGTTACCCCAATATGCTTAAAAAGCTGGCCCTCCCTGTACAAGTCTGCCAAGGTTCTGATTATCCTTGACGGCTGGCTTGTTATAAAGGGGTCTATCAGCTTAAACTGTGCAGCCAGCTCCCACAGTGCAAAAAACACTATTACTATCATTAGTTGAGTAGCCAGAATGGTTAATTTCCTTAGCTTCACTTTTCTTAAATACTCCCTGTGTTCGGAAGATATGTACGGCTTGTTGGCATCAGACATAAACATCAAGCTCCTTCCATATCTCATTAAAGTATTTTCTAAATTCCGGTGCTTCCCTTGAGCACAAAGGTGTCCTATTGTCACAAGACAATTTGATATTAAAAATATTCTTTACAGTGGCAGGTCTCTTTGAAAGTACCAGCACCCTGTCAGCCATGCTTATGCTTTCTGCTATATCATGGGTTACAAGTATGGCGGTTTTGTTTTCTTTCTTAATTATTGAATAGATATCATCTGTAACTGCAAGCCTTGTCTGGTAATCAAGGGCAGAGAATGCCTCATCAAGAAGCAGTATTTCAGGGCCTATGGCAAGTGTCCTTATAAGGGCGGCCCTTTGTCTCATACCTCCTGACAGTTGAGATGGATATTTGTCTTTAAATTCGTAAAGCCCGTACGTATCCAAAAGCTTTAAAGCATACTCCCTGGTTTTGGGGGAAAGTGTTTTTCTTATTTCCAGACCTAAAAGAACATTCTGAAGGATGGTTCTCCATTCAAAAAGATGATCCTTTTGCAGCATATACCCTACCTTCTCGGAAGTCCCCAAAACCGGTTTACCGTCTACCATAATACTTCCTGAAGACGGAAGTATAAGTCCCGCAATAAGGGAAAGAAGCGTTGACTTCCCACACCCGCTTGGCCCAACTATGCTTACAAATTCACCTTTCTCTACCGAAAAGTTAATGTTCTCAAGGGCATTGGTCTCTCCGTTTAGTGAGTGATATTTCATACCCAGGTTGTTTACTTCCACAATGTACTTCAAATTTCACACCTCCAACCTTAGGGCTTTACAATAGTATATTCCTGTATGGTTCTAATTGACACTTCAAGGAGTTCTAAGAGATAATATATATAAAATAATATGTGTTAAACGGGGAGTGATTTGGTTGAAAAGTATAAAGCCTGGAAGAGGGCCATCTGCATTAGGAGCTTTTGTCGGTATCTTTGTTGCCTTGTTTGGAGTATTTTGGACTGTATCGGCTGCAAGCATGGGTGCTCCTTCGATTTTTCCACTGTTCGGAGTATTCTTTGTAATAATTGCTGTAGTCCAGATTGCATATAACCTTAATAATGCAGCAGCAAAAAACAGGATGTCAGTTTATGATATTACAGATGATAACGAGGAAGTTGACCCTATACAGAAACTCATAGATGACAGAGAAGATGGAAGGAACAATTCGTATAGATCAGATAATGTGATGGATGAAAGCAGTGATATAAACTACTGTCCTTACTGCGGGAAGCATTTGGATCAAGACTATGTTTTTTGTCCCAAGTGTGGAAAACAAGTGAAAGGCTAAGTATTAAGAAAAGAATTTTTCAGTTCAAAAAGAGGCTGTATTCATATCGCTGACAGCCTCTCTTTAATATAATCCTTGAAGTTTTAACTCTCGCAAAAGAGTTTAATAAAACTATCCATACCTACCTGCCGTTTATAAGTGACATAACCTCGGACCTGGTCTTGGCATCCGTCTTTATAATTCCCCTTAAAGCTGAAGTAACAGTCTTGGAGCCCGGTTTCTTTATGCCCCTCATAGTCATACAAAGATGTTCTGCTTCTACCACAACAGCAACACCCAGGGGACTTATAGCGTCCATTATGACATCCGCCACCTCACTGCTAAGACGCTCTTGAAGCTGCGGTTTTTTTGCAATAAGGTCTACTATCCTTGCAAGCTTGCTTAGGCCCATAATCTTACCCTTTTTAGGAATATAAACCACGTGAGCCACACCTACAAAGGGAAGAAGGTGATGCTCGCAAACCGAGTAAAGTGGTATATCTTTAACCAAAACCATCTCTTCGTGGTTTTCCTCCTGGAATACCTTTACCAGTTCCCTAGGGTCCTTATGAAGACCCGCAAATATTTCTTCATACATTCTGGCAACCCTGTCCGGAGTCTCTTTTAGTCCCTCCCTGTCAGGATCATCTCCAATTGCAAACAGAATTTCCCTCACAGCCGCCTTTACACGTTCTTTATCTATCATAGCAATGACCTCTTTCTATTCCATCTATATCTAATTATTTATCTTTAAACTTGTCTTAGTATATTATACTGCATAATCGAAAAAATAACAAAACCAATTAGCCTACATTTTGAATTACTGAATTAGGAGCAATAGTATTCCTGGAAAGCTCCTCCTTTATCCTGTTTACCACTTCCACAGCACCGTCAAACTCCTCATAAAGCATGACAATGAAATCTCCCGGCTCTGCATCAAGCATTGCCTTTTCCAAAGCTTTAGTTTCAGAGTAAATAATCTCTACATTCTCTTTTTTGGCTCCGTTCCTTATCACCGCGTCATAAAAGATCCCCGCTACCTCTCCGGGAGCTCTTCCCCTTAAATCGTTATCTTCTTTTATATAAATTTTAGTAAAATACCTGCCACAGATTTCTCCTGCCTCATATATACTTGAATCGGTTCTGTCCCCGGGCATGCCAATGACTCCTACAAACCTTTTTGCATCTATTTTTTCAATAAACCTGGTAATCTGTTTATAGCCTGCAGGGTTGTGGCTGTAATCAAGCATTACTTTAAAGTTTCCCATATCGAAAATATTGAATCTTCCCGGATTTGACAAGATATCAGGATAGAAGGTCATCAGCCCTTCCCTGATAGAATCCGAAGAAAGACCCAATCCATACAATGAAGCTGCCGCTGCAAGGCAGTTTTCAATATTGCACTCAATTATTCCCCCGAAGGTTAACGGAATTTCGTCAATAGATGCCAAAGGGATTTCGTCTTTCCCGGAATATATATAAATGTTGTCATTATCAACATAAATGGCTTTCCTGCCCTTTTGCATATGCTCCTTAATAATGGGGTTGTTCTTCTTCCTTGAAAATAATATAACTTCGCTCTTGGCTCTGTCCATAAAGTATTTTACAAAGCTGTCGTCTGCATTTATGACAGCATATCCATCGGGTTTAACAGCCTCAACAACCAGTGATTTGACAAATGCCAGTTCTTCAAGGGTATTAATACCGTCAATCCCCAGGTGATCTTCACTGATATTTGTAACCACACCTACATCTGCAAGGTCATACCCCAGTCCTTTCTTTACAAGGCCTCCCCTGGCAGTTTCAAGAACTGCTGCTTCCACTTCCTTGTTGGAAAGCACCGTTTTGGCGCTAACGGCACCTGTATTATCTCCTTTTTGAACGCACTCGTCTCCAATATACACACCGCTTGTTGAAGTCATTCCTACTTTTTTCCCTTGAAGGGAAAGTGTATGCTTGACTAATCTAGTAGTAGTTGTCTTTCCGTTGGTACCTGTTATGGATACTATAGGAACCGAATGGGGACTCCCCTTTGCAAACATCATATCAAGTATGTCGGACGCTACATTATTGGTCTGTCCTTCTGAAGGATAAATGTGCATTCTAAGGCCTGGTGCAGCATTTATTTCAATTACGGCGCCATTAACATCGCCAATGGGCTTTGATATATCTTCTGCAGTAATATCTATCCCTGCAATATCGAGCCCGATAGCTTTTGCTGCCTTTACAGCCAAACCCACGTTATATGGGTGTATTTCAGATGTACACTCCCTGGCTGTTCCACCCGTACTCAAATTTCCATTGTATCTTAGATACACTGTTTCTCCTGATGCGGGAATATGATCTTCGTCTATTCCCTGATTAGCTAAAACCCTCTTTGCCACTGCATCCAGCTTAATTTTGGTTAAAGGCTTTTCATGGTCATTACCCCTAAGCTCGTTGGAGTTTTCTATTTCTACAAGCTGCCTAACGCTATGAACTCCGTCTCCCAATAAAAAAGGAGGCCTTCTTTCTGCAACTGCTGAAACTTTATCCCCTATAACCAAAACCCTGTAATCTTTACCTTTAACGTATTTCTCCACCAAGACAATTTTAGTGTATTTTATCGCTTCACTAAACGCAGACCGGACTTCCTCCTCGTTTTTTACATTCAGGGTAACTCCTTTACCCTGATTGCTATTAAGCGGCTTAACCACCACTGGATACCCTATCTCTCTGGCTATTTGCACAGCACTTTCAGCACTGTATGCAACATCTCCATCAGGAACAGGAATTTTGTTGTCCCTTAAAATCTGCTTTGTCATCTCCTTGTTTCCTGCTATATCAGCTGAAATACAGCTTGGAGAGTCGGTCAATGAGGCTTGAATCAGTCTGGAATATTTTCCATATCCCAGCCTTAAAAGGCTTTCATTACCTATACGAGTGACAGGGATACCTCTCTTTTGGGCCTCTTCATATATAGCTCTCGTACTGGGTCCAAGCTCTGTTTCAACCGCAATTGCCTTTAAATTTTTCAATACAGCTTGTGCGTCTACTTCCTTATTGTTTAACAAACTGCTGACAATATCAACAGCAGATCTTGCACACTCTATACCACATTTCTCATTCTTATATTCAAACACTAAATAATATAAGGACGGCTCTTCTATTACCCTGGTTTTACCGTAAGCCACTTCATAGCCAAGCATGCTTTGAAGCTCCAAAATAAGATGCTCTGTCACATGCCCTATATAGGTCCCTTCTTTAAGCCGCTCCAAAAATCCTCCCTCAAATCCCAAAGAACAAAAGTGATTCTTAAGGCCCGGGAATAAGGTTATAAGTCTATCGTTAAAGTCTCCAAACTCCTTTGTAGGTTTTTCATAAAACTTGCCAACATCTATTATCACCTTAATAACAGGCTTATGACTATATATATTCCTTCCAGTAAAGCTTTGAATACTCTGTATGTGCACTTTCCTTCCTCCCTAAACAACTTGTGCATAGTATTTTCAAATCTATTATTAATTGAGTCTTAGTACCTCTCTGTTTTTCATATCAAAACCATAACCTTGCGGTAAAACATGCATTGTTACTCCAGAAATCGCCAATATCTCGTCCGGTTTTAATTCAGATACATTTGAGCTTTTTATAGTCCTGCCGTCTACTACAGTAACAGCGTTAGTGCCCAGCACCTCAAAATGAGCGTCAGGATATACTCTTACAGCGGTATCCTCATCTATCCCAATTCCCAGCATAAAGGGATTTTCTGCAACACCGCAAAGAAGCCTTCCTATCCTTCCTCTCTGATCGAAATGCTGATCTATTATAGCTTCCTCCAAAAGCCCAAGGCCAGGTGCCATCTTTAGGGTACATTTTCTCGCAGGCTCGTTGCTATTGCCTTCAACAACCATAGTGTTGCTCATTACTGACGCCCCTGCGCTGGTCCCTACGATTACTATTCCTTTTGAATATACCTCATGCAAGGCAGAGTTTGCCTTTGTTCCGCCAAGAATACTGGTTATTCTTAACTGGTCTCCCCCAGTGAAAAAAATACCCCCTGCTTTCTTGATCCTTTCAGCGTTTTCATTCAGGTTGGCATCATCTCTTGAGTCTATATTGAGTACATCTATATCACTAAGTCCCAGAGATTCAAATACCTTCCTGTAGTTGTTTCCAACCTCCTGAGGTTTCTCGGTAGCAGTGGTCAGTACAACCAGACTGCCCCCATTTTCTTTAACTATATTAACGACATGATTTAAAATTGTCTTCTTACCCAATTTATCTTCTGCTCCGCCAATTATTACCAAATTCCCTCTTACCTTCTCACCCATTACTATCCTCCAAAGCTTAAAACAAATATATATTCTATATTTAGAGAATAAAAAAGCA
>JBMOLK010000007.1:0-2994 GCA_049325575.1 Bacillota bacterium
GATGAACGAGCCCATTTCAGAGGGGGATTACGTATTTGTTGTCAATCAGAGCGCGAATGGATTGCGCGACGTCGCGGTGCGCAACCTGGGACGTCCGTTGCATCTTTTCTGGAAGTTGTGAATGTAGTATGTCAAGCGAGAGTCGTGCGAGAGAATTGCTTTCCTTGTTGTATGATGGGTTGCACAGCGTTTAGATCTTTGCTCGTCTTGACTAAGAGCTAAATGTTTATGTCATGATTTTTGTCCATAAAAAAGGATTTTAAAAACGAACGATTATGCCTTTGATCGACGATCTGCCTCAAGATAAATTGCTATCACCTATAGAGGTGCTCGATTTGCCCTGCCGTCCCTACAATGCTTTAAAAAGGGTGAAAATTGAGTATATTTGGCAAATTATAGATATTCCACCCATGCATATTTTGGGGATCAAAGGAATAGGGGCGCTTTCTTTTGATATTATTTTTGATGCATTAGCATTCTATATTGGTATACCAAAAGATGAGTTATTGGAGCAGCTTCAGCCTGTCGTGGTGCAGAGCGTATCAATACCACCAGAGTATGTTCAGTTTTTACCATTACCTATCTCTATTCTTAATCTTTCCATTCGGGCTGCCAATGCACTTGAGCGGTCCGGAATACTAACAATAGAAGATTGGATGAATGCGAGTTTTAAAAATGCGCAGAAAATAAGAGGTATAGGAGAGAAGCTGACCAAGGAAATCGAGGAAAAGGTTGCTCATCTTGTTGAGAATTCAAGCCAGTTAACATGGGAAGAAAGCAAGAAATCAAAGGATAGCCGTCTGTATCTTATCGAAGAAGCATTGGAAAGCCCACCTCAACTAGTGAAATACATACAGTTAATTTCGAAGAATCTATTACATGCCTTGGGAAACGAGCGAGATTATGAGATTTTGAAAAGAAGGTATGGACTTGAAGGAAGCTCAGTTTATACCTTACAGGAAGTAGGATACTACTATAATCTTACTCGAGAGCGCATTAGGCAGATTGAGTTAAGGGCTGAACGGAAAATAGGGGAATTCATTTTGGGGAAGAGGCAATATAATGACTCTAAGTTGCATGACAGCTTAATTTATGAAGCAAATGAATTGGTGAGTATATTATCTCAAAGCGGTAGTATATTGTTTGAGTCTGAAATTGTCGACATATTACAACAGCGTTATAACACTGTTTATAAACCTCACAATTTGCCCTCTTTGAGATTTTTGCTGCAAATTTTAGGTTTTACTCACTCCTCTTACAGTCTTTCTAAAACAACTACTGGAGGATCATATCTCTTTTGGTTCCTAGATTCCAACTTTGATAAAAAGACGTTTAGCACTGCATTCTCGGCAACCTATCTCATGCTTAAAAAAGCTGTGTTACCTCTTCCGTTTTTTGAGATTGCGATTAGGGTTAATCAGGGGCGTAAGCACAGAATACCTCATACATATTTAGAAACTGCATTGAAAATATGTTTAGAGGTTGAGGAGGTATCGGATGATCAGTTTCAGGTTAAGTTGGAATATCTTGCATCACTTGCTGATCAGGCTTATCGCATTCTATGGAAAGAGGGAAATCCTTTGTATGTTAGGGATATCTTGCGTTCTATTAATCATCATTTGGTTAAGGCGGGATTCTCCCCAAGTAAGAAAAGAAGCCTTACTAGTCAGATGGCGAGTGATCCACGGTTCGAACCTATTGGTAGGAGTGGTAAGTGGAGTTTAACAGAGTGGAAACATGTTCGTCGAGAATCTATTGTTGAGTTGATGGAGGAGTTTTTGCATTTCCATCAAAAACCTGCTACTATAGATGAAATTTATAATTATGTTCATTCCAAAAGATCAGACGTTTCTAAAGTTTCAATAAGTGTATACTTGAGCGGGAAAACTTTCACGCGAGTTGCATCTAATCAGTATGAACTTGCTGAGTGGGGGGGGACCCCTCAAGAACCCATCGTTAGGCTCACTTCTAAGGAGGTTACAGCACGTTTGATTTCGGAACTCGAGGCTCTATTCTCTGAAAGAGGAACTGAAGAGATGCCTTTAGCTGAATTGGTGGAACACTTAGTATTAAAAACAAAAGTGCCTAAACCCACTGTTTCTAGCTGGTTAAAACGATCGGGTTTAGTAACATGGGATGAGGGGAGATCGCCAAATAAAATTGCAAAATATATTTCGGGGGCAAGAGGTGAGCGGGAGGTACGAGAAACGGTAGGAGAAGCTATTCAGAGGGAAGTAGAAGCATATTTATCAAAATGTCCCGGCTGTAAAGCGCGTGTTAGAGAAGTAGCGAACCATGTTGTAAATGTAACTAAGCGTTCAAAGGGATCTTTTTATGCTTATCTTGCCCGTATGGATAATATAAGAAAAGAATATGGCTTAGATGGCTTTCTGTATTGTTACCTTGAAGCCCATCCTAATCCTGTTTTATCTTTCCCCCAAATTGAAGAAATTACGGACTCAGAATTAAAGCATAGCTTATACAGAGCTGTTGCTAGTATGAACGTGGATGATGTTGACATGGGGCTTTTTTTGCTAGGGAAGATTTTTGAAAATGTTTTGAGATCTTACTTGTTTAAGGCTAAAGAAATGGGAGTCTTTGCCGTTAATAAAAATGACGTTGGACGTTTGGTCGCTATGATTGACTGTGTGGAAAGACAGGGGATTGTTCTTAAGAAACACCATTTAACTTTGCTTAGAGAACAGCGCAACGAGCGCGCTCATGGGGAAATGCCTAATTTGGAAGAGCGTAAACGCCTTATGCAGTATGCTCCATTCTTGGGAGATTTGTACATAGATTACATACTATTTTTTCATCAAGAGCAGAAGAAAATTGGTAGATCATAAGCTTTAGCTGAATTATTAGTGGCGTGGCGCCCGAAAGCTTGCCGCGCTC
Organism: Bacillota bacterium; assembly: GCA_049325575.1. GTDB lineage: Bacteria > Bacillota > Clostridia > Acetivibrionales > Acetivibrionaceae > JBMOLK01. The sequence continues at coordinate 2,896 of JBMOLK010000007.1, forward strand.
TCTGAAATGAATTGGATTAATGACAATATTTATGTCGATACGGCCTGTGCAATAGTTGCAGTGAGCCATCGGTAGCTTTGTTAATTGACTTGATATGCG
>JBMOLK010000008.1:0-25202 GCA_049325575.1 Bacillota bacterium
TAGGAGTTGGAGTTATAGTAGGTGTAGGAGTCGGAGTAACAGTTGGAGTTGGGCTAGGCGCTGCCGGTTCTGTTCCCCAGGCCAGGACCCCATTAATATAGCCTGTAACTTTTGACCAGTCTGTATATGTCGAAGTCGTAGAATTGAAGGAATAATCATTTGTTTGTGTATAACTGGTCCAGGTGGATTTGGCGAATCTTGACTGTACTTCCACATATGTACCGGGTGAAAGAGTACCTGCACCTGATGTAAACCCTATTTCAAGATAATAGTCTGCATATTGTGAAGGAGAAGTCATCTTGAAGAATGATCCTCTAACATTTATACTACCTTTACTTGACCAGTCACACCAATAGTTTTGTGTTGTTTCACCATCGATGGTATAATAGTATCTAACTTTTATATCATATAAATTAATGGATGAAGTTCCGGTATTATAAATTCTAAACTCGGGATAGACGGTATCGCTTAGACTGGCCTTGCTATGGTTGTAGAACTGAACTTTTATACTTCCAGAGGTTGAAGTTTCTGCATTAACCTTCTTTGGTGCTGCAATGACCAGCATGGAGTTAATTACTAGAACAAATGCAAGAACTAACGATGAAATAATAATATACAGCTTTTTATAACTCATTACAATCCCTCCTCAACAAAATAGTTTACATAACAATTATATTACCGTTAACCAAATTACAGCAATGAGAAATAGAGTCTAGAAAAAATAGGACCTTGCTTATAAGTCTATAGTACTAATGGTTCCTAAGATAAGAATGGTATTTCTATAATTGGTTTAAATATTTGCTCTTTTAATTATATTTATCTTTTAATTACCATAATAAGTGGTATAATTATATATATTTTTTATTAATCTTAATAAGGTAGGGGTAAGTATTATGAAGGCTAGAGATAAGAAAAAATTATACAGGGTATGGCATACAGACAAAAAAACCTGTTCAAAGTTTGATGAAAAGCAAAGCGAGGAAGTCAGTGCATCAAGTGTTAAAGAGGCAAAAGAGATAGTACAGAAGATGTACCCAGGCCACAGGATAACATCTGCATGGCTGGTTGAAAAATAGAATCTTTCTATAGGATTAAATATATTTATGGGGTGAACAGTCATTAGTAACATGAATATCCCTATATATAACGCATTATATAATTATTCCCGTTTACGTCCGGTTCCTTTTCACATGCCGGGCCACAAGCTTGGAAAAGGTATCCCTTCAGCACTTTTGAGGGACCTTAATTTTCTTGATTTGACAGAAATACCCGGGCTTGATAACCTTCATTATCCCGGTGGAATAATAAAGGAAGCTCAAGAGCTTGCAGCTACGGCGTTTGGAGCAGATCAAACCTTCTTTTTGGTAAATGGGTCTACTTGTGGAATACAGGCGGCTATTATGACCTTATGTAGACCTGGGGATAAACTCATAGCAGCAAGGGACTGTCACAGGTCTGCCGTGGGTGGGATGATACTTTCAGGGACGATCCCTGTTTACATAAAACCTGAATTTGATATGAACTTTGGAATACCTACAGTTATAAAGATTTCAGAAATTGAAGAAGCATTGAAAAAGAACCCTGATGCAGTTGGAGTTTACATAACAAGGCCCAGCTATTACGGGGTATGCTCTGATATTGAAGCTGTCTGTAAGCTAGTTCATTCATATAATAAGGTTCTTATAGTGGATGAAGCTCATGGGGCTCATTTGAGGTTTTCAAAAAAACTGCCCTCCTGTGCGCTGGATTATGGGGCGGATATTTGCATTCAAAGCGCACATAAAACTCTGCCTGCCTTTACCCAGGGTGCATATCTTCACGTGAAGGGCCACCGGATAGATATTGAAAAACTTAAGTCTAATCTTGCACTTCTGCAGACTTCCAGCCCATCATATATTATTATGGCTTTTTTGGATATTGCGCGTGCGATCATGGAGGAAAGAGGGGAAGATTCTATTGACGGGCTGATTAAAAGTTTGGATTGGCTAAATGAAACCATACTTGGAAGTACGTCATATAAGATTCTTTCAGATGGTGAAATAAAAACAGGCGAAGTAGATAAGACAAGAGTTGTTATAAACGTAAGAAGTATTGGAAGGTCAGGATATGAAGTTGAAGATATTCTAAGAAGCCGCTATAACATACAGGTGGAAATGGCAGATTTATATAACATTGTCTGTATAACCACCATAGCTGATAATATGAAAGACTTTGAAAAACTATATTCAGCACTTCATGAAATAAATAATGAGTTTTATAGTGCCAGTCCGCTAAAGGAAATAAATATTAAAGACTTAAGTATTCCACCGCAGAAAGTTGAGCTAAATAAGCTTACGCACCTAAGCTCTGTCAGAAAAAAACTCTTTGAAGCTGTAGGTATGGTTAGCAAGGGGATGATAACTCCTTACCCTCCGGGAATACCCCTCATTTGTCCGGGAGAGGCCATCACAGAGGATGCAGCAGGGTATATTGGAAGAATTATTGAAGCTGGCGGAGTCGTTAACGGAGTATCCGCTGACCTTGAAGTAGAGGTTGTCAAATAGTTGTGGTACAATACAAGTAACCGGGTACAATTTTTAAAATTGTAAAAATGGCATTTAAGAAATCAACCTGGATTTGACAGGAGGTATATATGCAAGGAAAGCTGATCATAATTGAGAGCGGGTCTGACGCCAGCGGCAAGGCAACACAGACTGAAAAATTATTTAATAGATTGACACAGGATAATTTTAAAGTAAAGAAAATTACTTTCCCCAACTATAACAGTAATTCGTCTGCCCTGGTAAAGATGTATCTTAACGGGGACTTCGGAAAGGACCCCAATGACGTAAATCCTTATGTTGCTTCAACCTTTTATGCCGTTGACAGGTTCGCATCGTACAAGACGGAATGGGGAGAACCCTACCGCAGCGGTACCATAATACTTGCCGACAGATATACTACCTCCAACATGGTGCATCAGGCTGCAAAAATAAAAGATCCAAAAGAAAAGGACAGTTTTCTTAAGTGGCTTTGGGACTTTGAATTCAATATATACAAGCTTCCTGTACCCGACTGCGTTTTGTTTTTGGATATGCCGCCCCAGTACAGCAGGATGCTCATGGCAGAAAGAGCAAACAAGTTTACAGGGGAGCAGCAGAAAGATATTCATGAAAGAAACGATGACTATTTGGTAGAATCATATAATAATTCCTTGTACGTGGCAAATAAGTACAATTGGACTAAAATAAGCTGCGTTGAGGATGGAAACTTAAAGTCGATAAATGATATACATGAAGCAATATATAAAACCGTGAGAAAAATATTGTAATCAATAAGTACCAAATTTAATCCGATTAATAATAATAGAGTTAATTTTTTATACTGACATCAATTGTTTAATGGCTTAGGATTTTATATATTTGTTTAAACTACTATAATATTAGTCTATAATACTTTATATACGTTTGTGACCGGGAGCTGTCGCACCTTGGTGGACTTTTGATCAAATACCCTAAGAAGTAATATGCAGTTCACTAAAAACAGGAGTGGATAATTATGAAGATAAGGGAAAGCATTAACAGCTCTTCAGGTGTACCGGAAATATCGGCAAAGGATGAGAAAAGAGTATCGGACAGCAGCGGCGCCAGTTTTAAAAGCCATTTAAGACGCTTTGATGAACGAAGCTTTGAAGACAGAATTCATCATCTGGTTGCACAGATTGAGGAACAGGGAGAGAAGCTTGGCAAGAAGGTGGATGTGAGGGAACTCAAGATTTACAAACGCCTCATATCGGAATTCCTGGATGAAGCCTTGAATAACTCTCACAAGTTCTCTAAGGACAGCTATCTCGATAGAAGAGGAAGATATAAGGTGTTTGCAACTGTAAAAAAAGTAAATGAGGAACTGGAAGGCCTCACTAAGGACGTATTAAGTGCAGAGAAGGATAACATCAGGATACTGCAGAGAATAGAAGATATTAGAGGACTCATTCTGGATATCACATTATAGTGACTGGGCAGGGGTGTAGCGTGGATTTTAACGGAATTATCGGGCAAAGAGAGATTGTTGAAAGCTTGAAATCACTCTTAAGGAATAATAAGATTGGACATGCATATATATTCTCAGGACCTAAGGGTATAGGTAAGGAGACTATGGCCAGGGTATTTGCTTCGGTGCTGCTTTGCAGCAGTGATGCAGTGGGAGCTGTGGATGAAAGCTGCGCAAAGTGCCAGTCCTGCCGTCTTTTTTATAACAGCTCCAATCCGGATTTTAATGTTGTAGAGGCCGGAGGGTCAAGTATAAGTGTTGAGGATATAAGAAATATGCAGCATGATATATCTATAAGGCCCCTTTATTCTCAAAGAAAAGTGTATTTGATTTTAGAAGCGGAAAAGATGACTGTACAGGCACAGAACTGTCTTCTAAAAACCCTGGAGGAACCTCCAAAGTATGCAGTTATTATACTCACTACATCCAATTATGACAGCCTGTTAGAGACAATACGCTCAAGAAGTATGAGATATGATTTTAAGAAGAACTCATTTGATGAAGTAGTAGAGTTCTTAAAAGAAAGAACCGGGAAAGATTCCGGGGAAATAGGCTTTATTGCCTCCTATGCAGACGGGGTTATTGGAAGTGCCTTGGAACTTATGGAGTCCGAAGACTTTAAGGAAATCCGGGAAAAGGCCGTTGAATTGGTGTTAAGGCTTAACGGGGCAAAACTTGTTGATATCTTCGAGATTTATGACTTCTTTGAAGAGAACAGGGATAGAATAGACCAAATACTTGATATAATGCTGGTATTCTACAGAGATTTGCTGGTAGCCGGAAAGTCTGGAAATGAAAATATATTGATTAATTCGGATAAAAAGGATATTATATTAAGGAATGTGGATAAATTTTCGATGGAAAAGCTTTTGAAAAACATTGAAACAATCGAAGCTGTTCGCAAAAATATAAAGCAGAATGCGAATTATCAGCTTGCTATAGAGGTTATGCTAATGAAACTTCAGGAGGAAAACTCGTAATGGTAAAGGTGGTTGGAGTCAGATTTAAGAAAGCCGGGAAGATATATTATTTTGACCCCGGTGATCTGGTTATAGATTTAAATGAAAGTGCAATAGTTGAAACAGCAAGGGGTATAGAGTTTGGCCAGGTTGTGGTTCCTAATACCGAGGTTAGTGAGGAAGAGATTGTAGCACCCTTGAAAAAGGTAATAAGAATAGCTACCGAAGAAGATAAATTGCATCACGAAGAAAACACAAGAAAAGAGAAAGAAGCTTTTGATATTTGTCTTCAAAAAATACACGATCACAGCCTTGATATGAAGCTTATAGATGTAGAATATACATTTGACAATAATAAGGTTTTATTCTATTTTACTGCTGACGGAAGGGTAGACTTCAGAGAACTGGTAAAAGACCTGGCATCAGTATTCAGGACCAGGATAGAGCTAAGGCAGATAGGTGTCAGGGATGAGGCGAAAATGATGGGCGGATTGGGCGTTTGCGGCCGTGTTCTCTGCTGTAATTCATTTCTAGGTGATTTCCAGCCTGTGTCGATAAAGATGGCTAAGGAGCAGGGATTGTCCCTAAACCCTACAAAGATTTCAGGTGCCTGCGGAAGACTCATGTGCTGCTTAAAATATGAGCAGGATGCTTATGAAGAGATAATTGCCAGAGTTCCGAAAGAAGGAGCAATTGTTGAGACACCTGACGGTCAGGGAGTAATAATGGCCATAAGCTTATTAAAGGAACTGGTAAAGGTAAGGCTTGATAAGGGTAACGAAACTGACCTTAAGATATATAGCGCCAGCGAAGTGAAGGTAATAAAAGATGTAAGCCGCGAGGAAATAGATGAAGAAATAAATTTTGATGAACTAAAGCAGTTGGAAGACTGAAAATAGTGAATTATTTGATGTATTGCGAAGTAAATTTAAAAAAGTAGTTTCCTTTAAGTAATTTTGGTGGTAAAATAAAGAAGTTATAAAATCAGGTTTTATTTTAGTTTTAGTGCTTACTAAAGCAAATTTTTATAGGAGGTGTACCAGACATGGCATATTTTATTAATGATGCTTGTATAAGCTGTGGTGCTTGTGAGTCAGAGTGCCCTGTATCTTGTATTTCAGCAGGAGACAGCGTTTATGTTATCGATGCTGACGCTTGTATAGATTGCGGAGCATGTGCAAACGTTTGTCCGGTTGATGCTCCGGAACAAAAGTAATAATGCCTTGAAAGGAGTCAAATAGGTTACTTGACCTTCGTTTGGCTCCTTTTTTGCTGCAATTTACTACTATCTGTTTGGCAGCGGTCTTATTTTGTAAAATTTAGTGTATACATCCTATAAGTGTGGAAGAATAAAAATGTAATCATTAAGTGTAACGCAGGTGTTGAATTTGGATATAAAACTTAAAGAAAATGAAAGAATAGATGATTTACAGTATAAAGGCTTAAAGCTAATACAGAAGGAAGATGGATTTTGCTTTGGGCTTGATGCAGTGTTACTTGCAAATTTTGCTGACGTTAAAAAAGATGACAATGTAATAGACCTTGGTACAGGTACAGGAATCGTTGCCCTGCTTATTGCGGGAAAGACTAAGGCAAAGTCGGTAACAGGCCTTGAAATCCAGGACGAAATGGCAGAAATGGCCGGAAGAAGTGTTGAGATGAACAATCTTGGCGGCAGGGTCAGGATTGTACGGGGGGATATAAAAGAAAGTGTTAATTTGTTTGGAGCCTCGAAATTTAACGTAGTTGTTTCAAATCCCCCGTATATGAACCAGGGCGGCGGGCTTTTAAATGTAAGTGATACAAAGGCTGTTTCAAGACATGAAATATTGTGTACTTTAGAAGATGTTATAAAGGCATCGGACAGGCTTTTGGTCCCGGGTGGTCAGTTTGCCATGGTTCACAGGCCGGACAGGCTTGTTGATATAATCTGGCTCATGAGAAAGTACTCCATAGAGCCAAAATACATAAGATTTGTGCACCCGTCACCTTATAAAAAAGCCAATCTTCTTCTTATAAAGGGGGCAAGACAGGGAAGACCCCAGCTTAAAATGATGGAACCATTGTATGTCTATGACGAGACTGGAAAGTATTCAAGGGAAATAAATGAAATTTATTGCAGAGAGGTAAGCGGTATTGAACAATAAAGGCATATTGTATCTTGTAGCAACGCCCATAGGGAATCTTGAGGACATAACCTTAAGAGCTTTAAGAGTTTTAAACGAGGTGGATTTAATTGCTGCTGAAGATACCAGGCAGACTATGAAGCTTCTTAACCATTTTGAGATAAAGAAAACTCTTGTAAGCTATTATGAGCATAACAAAAAGGTAAAGGGCAATTTTCTTATCGGCCAGCTTCTGGAAGGGAAAAATATTGCTTTAGTGTCTGATGCAGGCACACCGGGTATTTCAGATCCCGGGGAGGATATTGTCAGGCTCTGTATTGAAAATGAAATCCAGGTTACAATGGTGCCGGGTCCTGTTGCTGCTGTCACCGGCCTGGTTTTATCGGGCCTTACCGCAGGCAGGTTTGCATTTGAAGGATTTCTTCCCATGAATAAAAGGGCTAGAAAAGAGCGGATAAACACTCTAAAGGATGAGGTTAGGACTATAGTATTTTATGAAGCTCCCCACAAGCTTACATATACATTAAAGGACCTATATGATGCTCTGGGAAACAGAAGAATAGTACTGGCCCGGGAGCTTACAAAAAAGTTTGAAGAGATCATAAGATGCAATTTGGATGAGGCTATATCAAAATACGAGAGTGAATCTCCAAGGGGAGAGTACGTATTGATGGTTGAAGGTGCAAATGAAGAAGAAATACTGGAAGCCAATAAGAATAAGTGGGATATTATGAGCCTTAAAGAACACTATGAGATGTATGCTGCTCAAGGGATGGACAAGAAACTGGCTATGAAAAAGGTTGCTGAAGACAGGGGGATAAGCAAGAGGGAAGTATATAACAGCTTGATATAGCTGTATATGGAAATAAAGGCAAAATAAAAGGAGTTTGACAATTATCAAACTCCAATTATTTCAGTTAAAGGTGCTATTATTTCTTTAATTCTCTCATGCAATCAGGGCATATGTTTTTACCTTTGTAAACTGTTACGTCTTTTGCATTTCCGCAGAATATGCAAGCCGGTTCATACTTTTTAAGTATAATAGTAGCACCGTCAACGTAAATTTCAAGAGCATCCTTCTCTGCTATATCGAGTGTTCTTCTAAGTTCGATAGGGAGAACCACCCTTCCTAGCTCATCAACTTTTCTTACAATTCCAGTAGACTTCATAATAATCCTCCTCCAATATTACAGTATTCGACAAACTTTGCACTTTCATGATACCATAAATGCCAATAATAGTCAACAATAAATTTAAAAAACTTCAAGAAAATTCAAATATAATTTATGGATATAATGTAAGTTAGTACAAGAATATTCTTTTACGGGAGGCTGAAAATGCTCCAAATAAACAATCAGCTAAAAAACAAGTTACTTGATTTAAATACTAGGATATTAAGTAAGTATGAGGCCTTGTACAATGATTTAGCCAAAAATTTACTGGTAAACTTAATAGAATTACACTTAGACGAAATTCGACAAGTTAGGCGTTTTGATGTCTATGAAATAAATAACTGTTTGGTTAAAAAAGGTCTGGTGGCAGTTGACGGGTCAATAAATACTATTGGGTCCACTTATCCTCATTATGTGTCGATTATGCAGGCTATTGCCAAGAATACTTTAAAAGACTCAAAAGAAGTTTTGAGATGTGATATTCACAGCCCGCTTCTAAATAATACTGACTGTTATGATACTGATGAAGAGATGGACGTACTCCCTGAAAAGGACAGGGATGACAGGATCAGGTCCGCTAAACTTGCAAGACTGGAGCTTGAAGCTTCCATTGAGTCAATGATAACCGATAAGCCATCTGTAGTGTTTATGGACGGGTCACTAACGCGCTACAAAATCCAGTGCGGCCAGCTTTGGTATGAATTTAAGAAGACTGCACTTCAAAATGATGTCTGTGTTGCGGGTATAGTTGAGGAAATTAAAACAAGCTTGATTTCCAAGGCCCTAAAAGGCCATATACCCCAGAGCATGGAAAGCATGTTTGACAGGGAAATACTGTTTGGTGTTCTGGAATACGGTCAGGTTCTGATGCTTAAAAACTTCAGGGAAGAGGACGGCATAAGAAAGTGTTTTATGAGAAGCTCAAGAGACCCCCATGTAGTGGCGATAGACATGTTAGAGGAGCAGTCGGATAAAATGCTGGAAGTTGCAAGACTGGTACTTTCTCTAACTCCGGAAAACAGCAGGGGTATACCGGTGTGGCTTGACATAGTGGACAGCGAAGTCAGGATATCTGATAAGATGATGAATGCACTGGTCGAAACATATATTGATTCTTCGGTTAGAAACATGCTGTTTGTTGCAAAAAGGGAGAACAGAATATTATAGGAGGGGAGGGTAATGCTATGCAGGTTGTAGGCATAACAACCCAGCATGAAATATGGGTTGCATCAAAAGAGCGGAAATTTAGAATAAACGAGATACTAATAATAGAAGATAAGTTTCAGGGACCTCAAAAGGGAGAGGTTGTTGAAACCAGTTCGTACAACAGGTATATTCCCATGGCTATGAACAGTGCCATGGTTGACCAGCAGGTTTTAAAATCTCTTGAGGCTCTGGGCTATGACGTAAACGGGGACACTATTAACATTGCCAAAGTAAGGCTTCTCATTGAAGCACAATACCCGGTTGAGACCGGGGCGCAGGTCAGGCTCCCTGCATTTAGTGAAGTAAAGGGTTTACTGATTGGTGCAAAGCCCGAAAGAGGTCTGATACTTGGTACAGTTAGAAGCACTGAGGAACTGGCAGATGGTATGGATGAGGAATTAAAAAATGTATGCTGTCTTTATGAAGATGGCAGTGCTATAGCTCAGAACGGAGTACCCTTCATCTTTGACATATATAAGATGAACCAGTATCCCCATATAGGGGTATTTGGAGGATCGGGATCTGGTAAGTCCTTTGCATTAAGGGTAATGCTGGAAGAGATTATGAAGCTTAATATACCTGCAGTTGTATTTGATCCCCACTTTGAAATGGACTTTTCCATTCCAAACTGTAATCTTGGAGAAGGACATAGAGTGGACTTCCAGGGAAAATATAAGTGCCTTCAAATAGGTTTTCATGTTGGTGTGAACTTTTCCACCCTGACTACGGCAGATTTAAAGAACCTGTTGTCGGCTTCCGGCCAGCTGTCCGACTCCATGTGCAATGCCGTTGATATACTGCATAAGAGAAAGGACAGCTATCAGAGCTTTAGCGACAGGCTGGAGCTTCTGGCAGAAAGCCTTGAAGAAGGTAAAAGCAGTATCCAGGCAAGACTAAACAGCATACACGATCCTTATGAGAAAAAAAGGTGTGAAGAGTGTCTAAAGCTCATTGGCGAGTATGGGAATGTGATACCGCTGCAGTCTGTAAAGGGTGTATCGTGGAGGCTTAGAAGGCTTTATAATGACGGAATATTCAGTAACGATATAAAACCCATCGAAGATGGATTAAAGGGAGGCAAGCTCCTGGTCATACAAGGCCATTCAAGACTTTTGCAGGTCTTTGCCACATACCTTTTAAACAATCTCTATCAAAAGAGGAGAAATTACAGGGATGCCCAGTTTAAAAATGCAGTAGAAGAGTATTTTCCACCGTTTATTGTAGTTACAGACGAGGCCCATAACTTTGCTCCAAAGGCACTGGAGTCACCAGCAAAATCTGTGATTAAGGAGATTTCCCAGGAAGGCAGAAAGTATGGAGTATTTTTAATACTTGCAACCCAAAGGCCCACTCTTTTAGATGAGACTATAACGGCGCAGCTTAACAGTAAATTTGTTTTCAGAACGGTAAGGGGCTCTGATATTACAACCATTAAGGAAGAGACAGACCTTACACAGGATGAGGCCAAGAGGCTTCCCTATCTTCGCTCGGGGGATACCTTTATTTCATCAGCGATTATGGGAAGGACAATTGCAGCAAGAATAAGAATGTCATGGACTGAAAGCCCCCATACTTCAAATCCTTTTGACGAGCTTGGCGAGAAGCTAAGGCAGGAAGAGGACAGGACCATAGAGGTTATCAAGGAGTACCTTCCTATAATTGAGGCTAATCTTCTTAAGGTGTGTGGGGATATTTCAAGTGAAAAGAATATGGTTATGGAAGTTGAGGCGTTAAAGTCGAAACTTGAGTTTCTTGTGGAAAAGGGGAAGCTTCGGAAGAGGAAAACACCTTTTGGAGTGATGTTCGAAGAGAACAGCTGAAGGGAATATTAATACACCTGCCCTCATATACATTATTAGGTATGTACTAATAAAAGTGTATGAGGGTTTTGTTGTGCTTAATTATATTTGGTTTGGAATGCTGGTCGTAGGATTTGCAGTAGGTATAATGAACGGTAGGGTAAATGAAGTCACACAGGCGGTTGTGGACTCCTCTAAAAATGCCATAGAGCTTAGTATAGGACTTCTTGGGATTATGTGCCTTTGGACGGGACTTATGGGAATTGCTGAAAAGAGCGGAATCATCAGAGGAATTGCAAGGATCGTAAGACCCGTAATGAGGTTTTTGTTTCCCGGAATACCTAAGGGTCATCCCGCAAGCGGTGCCATAGTTATGAACCTGGTGGCGAATTTCCTTGGATTAGGAAATGCTGCTACACCTTTGGGACTAAAAGCAATGGGTGAGCTTCAAAAGTTAAACCCTTCAAAGGATACTTCCACAAACGAAATGAGTATGTTCCTTGTTTTAAATACAGCCTGCATACAGTTTATATCGGCAACAATTATAGCGGTGAGAGCTGCTGCCGGGTCTAAAAGCCCGACTGAAATTATCGGTACCATCTGGGTGGCAACCATATGTGCTACTACTGCTGGTGTCATTGCAGCCAAAATATTATCATCCTTTTATGCAAATAGAATGAGGCGGGGTAGAACATGAATATCATAAAGGAATTATCTTCGTATGCTATTCCTACAATTTTTTTGATTATACTGTCTGCAGGGATGTACAGGGAAGTAAAGGTCTATGACGTTTTTATCGAGGGAGCAAAGGAAGGCATAACTACAGTTCTAAGGATCATTCCACCGCTGGTGGGACTTATGGTTGCAGTTGGGGTTTTCAGGGCGTCAGGAGCGTTGGATCTTCTTGTTTATGCTGCCAAACCCCTTACAAACCTTCTTAGAATTCCATCGGAGACCCTTCCGTTGGTTTTCCTAAGGCCTATTTCAGGCAGTGCTTCTTTGGCTCTTGTATCCGATATATTCAAGGTACACGGCCCCGACTCTTTTGTAGGAAGGGTTGCATCCACTCTGATGGGCTCTACCGAGACCATATTTTATACTCTTGCAGTATATTTTGGCTCGGTAGGTATTAAGAATATCAGGTATACCCTTGCGGCAGCATTGATTGCAGATCTGGCAAGTGTTGTTGCTTCCGTATGGATATGTACTGTTGTTTTCGGAGGATAAAACAGGCTATTTACAGTTTGCCTGAAAACCTTAAGAACCTTAAGAGACTATGGTAAAAGTTTGTTTTGGATCCTCCTTTTTTTAAGAGGTTTGAGCTTGCAAGTCTATTCATTCCCAGTTTCGCCTTTGGATTTGAAAGATATATGGCTGTGATACCCATAACCAAAGTTCTGTGGAATTCAGGATATTTAAGTGTATCACAGCTTTTTACGGCATGCTCCATAAAAAAAGAAATCCTATCTTCGCATTTTTTCAAGTTCTCATAATAATTTGTAAGATTAAAGCTGCCAAGGATTATGTCATCATTAGCATCAACAAAATGCTGGAGGAGCACTTGAAGGCCGCAGATCCATGGGTAGTAGGCCACACAGATATTTTCAACTTCTTCCTGTGTAAGCTTAGGGTCGTATGCACAGGCAAATAATACAAAGATCAACAGCGTAGAGCCGGAGGCCGCACACATTTCCCAGTATGATATGCCAAGCTGTTTTTCCAGATGTCTGTCAGCCCATACCTTTATTCTTTCCTCCCTAAGGTCTTTATCCAGGTGCACATAGGTTTGAAAATCCGAATACATCTGGACAAATTTTTTTATAGGTCCCATAACCAGGTTATATGAAGGCAGTTTGACTACCTCTCTTCTACACTTTTCTATCATTTCATTAATGCAGTTTATATCGTCATTATTTAAATAGCTTAAATGACTGCTGCTTATTTTACGCTTTGGATCTACTGCATCTCTAAGAGATATATAGATCTGGCTGAATGTTGTCTCATCCTTCACTTGTGATCTAGTGCATAAAAAATCAAGGTAATAGTCTAAAGCCTGAAACGAAACTATGAACTTTAATGCGTTATTTAGTTCTACTCCGGGATAAAGGGCATATATACCTGCCTCCCGGTTATGATGCTTACCCGGAGAGAGGTCGGACAAAGCTTGTCTCTCTAAAATATCCCTGCTTTTCTCTTCAAAAAGAAGTCTTTGTCTTTTCAGCATATAATCGGCTTTTGGGAATATGCTGTTTACGTACTTAATTATTAGTTTTGAGCCCTGGCAATACTTAGTATTCACGTTTTTCCTCCTCATGGGAATATAAAACCCACAACTTATACTTGCTATTAAATACATATTATTCCCATTTATATGTTTAGATAGTATCGATTATGCTATAATCTAAAGCAAATCATATGTTTATCTTCAAAGTTTGCTATCTCTAAAGAGATGGAATTGTAAAAGTAGATAAACCTGCTGGAGGGATCTGTTTGTTTATTGATGTTTTAGCTGTGGCAAATGATGCTGTAAATGAAGAGAAGAAAGGCAGAATCTTTGTTGCCATTGATGTTTTCAGGGCAACAAGTACGATAATAACTGCCCTTGGCAATGGATGCAGCTCTGTTTATCCGGTTTATGATGTTAAGGAAGCAAGAGATACTGCGGATTCTTTGGGCGATTTGGGTGTACTGCTGGGTGGTGAAGCTCACATGCATAAAATTCCCGGGTTTGATCTTGGGAATTCACCTTTGGAATATTCCAGTGAAAAGGTTTTGGGAAGGCCGGTGGTTATAACCACTACCAACGGGACAAAGGCAATCAGGAATTCCTGCGGGGCTGATGATGTAATAATTGCTGCCTTTTTAAACAACAAGGCAGTTTCCAGATACATAGCCAAAAAGGATAAGGATGTTGTTATTGTATGTGCAGGGACAGAAGGAAGATTTACTATGGAGGATGCTCTTTGTGCAGGCATGATAATATCCAATATTGAGAGTGCCGGTATTAATGTGGAAATGTCGGACTTTGCCATGGCAGTAAGGGAGCTTTATTTGGCTCATAGAAGCAGTATCAAAGAAGTTCTTTCCGGCACGGCGCATTTTAGGAGACTTGTAGAGAACGGATTTTCCCGGGATGTTGATTACTGCTTGCTGGTTGATACGGTAAGTATTGTACCATATACTAAGGAAGATAGAATCATGCAAAGGGATATAATTAAATTGGTCTGTGAAATAGGCTGATTTCTTACGCAAATCCTATTCCACAGACCGGAATTAATAGTTATGAAACTGATGTATCCTTATTATTTGTAAGTTCCGGGGCTTTTTTAAGCTTCTTTCTTTTTCTTGACCATTTAATGATAAAGAATATTGCAGCTCCAATTAGAATAACCGGTGATAATGAAACAATGGCTATTAGTATCCAGATAATCAGATTCAATATAAAGTTTGCTACAAGGATAAAACCGTTTTGCATTGTCTTTAGGATATTGCCGGGGGATGAAAAATTCCACTTTACTTCGGCTGTGGGTTTTAACGGGTCCGATTCTTCAGCAATACTTATATTAACAGTAGACTCATCAACCAATTTGTTCCATAGATTAATTTTTCCCTCAAGAACTTCAATTTCCCCTGTTATACGGTTTAGCTCGTTCTGTACCTTCAAAATTTCGTCAATGGTAACTGCTTTTTTCTGAATCTCCAGTAGTTGATCCCGTCCGTTTTTTAAGTTTTGGAGCCTTGATTGGGTATCATAGTACTCATCAGTGATATCATTGCTTGTAATATTTGAATGCTTAACGGTACTGACAGTCCCTAGAAAGCTTATAAAGCTGCTTAATTTTTGAGGGGGAACTTTGTAGACAACCTGTATGTACTTGTGACCTTCCCTTTCACTCATATTAAGGTTAAACTCGTATCCGCCGCTTTCATTAATCCAGCTGGTGATTTTATTAAAGGCGTCTTCGGCTTTTTTCACTTCTATATCTATGTCAGCATTTTTAATGATCTTTTTAACAGAGGTTGACTTGTTATTTGTCTCGGAAAGATCGGCTTCGCTAAGAGTACCCGTCTTTTTGTCCGCAGGTGCATAAGAAGCATCGTTGGTCTCGCCTCTATAAAGATTCTTATCGGCAGGGGCAGCTGATTTAGGCCCGTTGCTGCATGCGGCCAATGAAAACGTGATACCAAGAATAAACAGTATACAAAGGATATAATTAAATGACCTTCTCACAATACATTCCTCCATTATAACGATTATTAGGATATTACTCTAATACTACAAATTATATGACTATCCTTTATTATACAACAGATTTTGTTTTCTCACAATTATTAAAAGATATTCCAATAGCCTTGAAACAATCACTTAAGGCGTATATTAGATGTATATTGAAGCTAAACTTTACTTTAAAATATAGTACATATAGTATTCTAAAAGTGTTATTATTAAAGAGATGGAACTGTATAAGCAGATAAACAAGATGAGTCTTCCATTTGTATAAAATTTCAAAATATTAATAAGATAGGGGTTAAAGTTTTAAATGAGGAATAAAGCAAAAGCAGTATATGAAGTCTTTATTTTAATTTTGGCATTTATAGCTGTCATAATTACTTTATTAGATATATTTGGGAAGATATCGATAGATAATTCTCAATTCCTGTTATATTTAGACTATGCAATACTGGTTGTTTTTGCCGCAGATTATTGTGTTAGATTCTACCTTGCAGAAGATAAGAAGGCATTTTTTAAAGGAAACATTTTTGATTTAATTGCTATTATACCTTTTAACTCATTATTTAGGATTTTCAGGGCGGCAAGGATGCTTAGAGCTTTAAAGATAACAAAGATCTTTAGAGTGTTAAGGTTTATTTCATACTTTTTAAGATTTTCACATAAGTTTAACGGGTTTATAAAAACCAATGGATTTATATATTCAGTCTATATAACAATAGTAATTGTTATTTTTGGTGCAATAGGGATCTACTTTGTAGAGAAAGGTAGCACAATAAGCTCATTTTACGACGCGTTATGGTGGAGTTTCGTTACGGCAACAACAGTAGGCTATGGGGATATATCTCCTGCTACCAACATCGGCAGATTAATTGCAGCTATTCTAATGATAGTGGGTATAGGATTTATTAGCATGTTAACCGGCACTATTGCTACATATTTTTTAAATAATGGGCAAAAGAAAGTGGAAAAGACAGATAATGCCGGCCTGGACTTATCGGACCTTAATAAAAGTGAGATTGAACAAATCAGGCTTTTTGTTGAATTTTTAAGAAGCAAAAGAAATAAAACATAATCAATAGCTAATATCCTTGAAAAATAATCGGCAAATATGTATATTAGTATTAATGGCAAGAATTGAAGGTTATAATAAATAAAAGCAAACCATTTAAGATACAATTATATGGATTGATTTTACAAGGAGGCATTTTTAGATGGATAAGAAAACATTTTATATCACTACTCCCATTTACTATCCAAGTGATAAATTACATATAGGTCATTCATATACAACTGTTGCTGCAGATGCAGCAGCAAGATATAAGAGGCTTAAAGGCTATGATGTAATGTTCCTTACAGGAACCGACGAGCATGGGCAAAAGATCCAGAGAAAGGCAGAAGATAAGGGCGTTACGCCCAAGCAGTATGTTGACGAGATAGTGGCAGGGATAAAGGACCTCTGGAAGCTTATGAAGATAACCAACGACAGGTTTATCAGGACCACAGACAAACACCATGAGGAAGCTGTACAGAAGATATTTAAAAAGCTTTATGACCAGGGAGATATTTATAAGAGCGAGTATGAAGGCTGGTATTGTACTCCCTGTGAATCCTTCTGGACCAAAACCCAGCTGGTGGAGGGAAAGTGTCCCGACTGCAGCAGAGAGGTTGAATTAACTAAGGAAGAAAGCTATTTCTTCAGGCTGTCCAAGTACCAGGACAGACTTATAAAACATATAGAAGAAAACCCGGAATTTATACAGCCGGTTTCAAGACAGAACGAAATGCTTAACAACTTCCTAAGACCGGGACTAGAGGACCTTTGTGTGTCAAGAACCACCTTTGACTGGGGTGTTCCTGTATCTTTTGATGACAAGCATGTAGTCTATGTATGGATTGATGCTCTTTCAAACTATATAACAGCACTGGGATTTATGTCGGAGGATGAATCGGCATATAAGAATTACTGGCCTGCAGATGTTCACCTTGTAGGAAAGGAAATAGTACGCTTCCATACCATCATATGGCCTGCAATGCTTATGGCGCTGGGTGAACCCTTGCCAAAGCAGATATTCGGTCATGGATGGCTTCTCTTGGAAGGAGGAAAAATGTCCAAATCCAAGGGAAATGTGGTTGACCCTGTAATACTGGTTGAAAAATACGGGCTTGATGCCATAAGGTATTTCCTTCTAAGAGAAGTTCCTTTTGGATCGGATGGTATCTTCTCAAACGAGGCTTTGATAAACAGGATCAATTCCGACCTTGCAAACGACCTTGGAAATCTTGTGAGCAGGACAGTGGCAATGATAGATAAATACTTTGCGGGGACAATACCAAAGGAAAGGCAGCCGGGGGATTTTGACGAGGACCTTAGAAAAGTAGTAATGGGTACACCTGCAAAAGTTGAAGAACTCCTGGATAAGCTTCAGTTCAGTTCTGCATTGACCGAAATTTGGAAGGCTGTATCCCGTACCAATAAGTATATTGATGAAACAGCACCATGGATATTGGCTAAGGATGAGGACAACAAGCCAAGACTTGCAGAGGTTATGTATAATCTTGCCGAGAGCATAAGGATTGTTTCAATACTTATTCAGCCCTTCATGCCGGAAACACCCGAGAAAATATGGCATCAGCTTGGACTTCTCGATAAAAAGGCGGTTGAGTGGGACAGTGCTAAAAATTGGGGAGGATACCCAGAAGGAGCGTCTGTTAACAAGGGAGAGGTAATATTCCCTAGAATTGATCTTAAAAAAGAGATGGAAGAACTGGAAAAGCTGACTGCAAAAGCAAATGAAAAGAATGAAGCTGCTGTAGAGACTAAAAAGGCAGAAGACAAGGGTAAACACCAAGAAGATAATTATATTTCAATAGAGGATTTTGCAAAGATAGATCTTAGAGTAGCCAGGGTTCTTGAAGCAGAAAAGGTGGAAGGTGCCGACAAGCTGTTAAAACTTAAGCTTGAGATGGGAAATGAAATAAGGCAGGTAGTGTCAGGAATAGCCAAACACTATACTCCCGATGCCATCATCGGCAAGTATGTTGTGCTGGTTGCGAATCTTAAGCCTGTAAAGCTTAGGGGAATCGAGTCGCAGGGAATGATTCTTGCTGCATCAAACGACAAGGAATTGGTTCTGGCAACAGTGGATAAACTTATAGACAGTGGTTCTAAAGTTAAGTAGATGCAGTTCTGACGGATAGTTTATTTATTTTAATTAGCACCTATATTATTAAGGTATTGGAGAAGATTATGCTGTTTGATTCACATGCACATTATGATGATGAAAAGTTTAAAGATGATAAATATGACGTGATAAATAAGGCCTATGAAAGCGGAGTAACATATATACTAAACGCTTCCTCCAACATAGCGTCTTCGGTGGAGACCATTTCGCTGACCCAGGAGTTCGAGTTTATCTATGCTGCAGTGGGAATACATCCTCATTATGTTAGTGATATAAATGACAACTCTATGGTGACTATTGCAGACTTTGCTAAGAATGAGAAGGTTGTGGCTATTGGAGAAATCGGACTTGATTACTATTATGACAATTCCCCAAGAGAGCTTCAGAGGTATTGGTTTGCCAAGCAGATAAGTCTTGCACAAAGGCTGAATTTACCCATAATAGTACATGACAGGGATGCTCATGAGGATGTAATGAATATAATAAAGTACGAGGGAGCAGACTCTGTAGGAGGTGTTTTTCACTGCTTCTCTGGAAGCGTGGAAATGGCTAAAGAGGTTCTTGATAATAACTTTTATATTTCCGTAGGCGGAGCGTTAACTTTTAAAAATGCCAGAAAGCTTATTGATGTTGTAAAATATGTGCCTATTGACCGCCTTCTGATTGAGACCGATTGTCCGTATTTGACTCCGGAACCCTACAGGGGCCAAAGGAACGACTCCAGCTTTGTAAGGCTGGTTGCAGAAAAAGTAGCACAGATTAAGGAACTGGAGCTCCAGGTTGTTGCAGAAGCGACAATGAATAATGCCAAAAAGCTCTTTGGAATATAGTAATCGCACTGCATGAAGTCCATATTGACATAATGTTATAATCACCATTTTACCTTCTGTACATATAATGATAATGAATATAGTCGAATATGTACCGGAGGTAAATTTATTATGGAAAAAAATAAGAACAGGAATGAAGCAGGTACTAAGGCAGCACCGGAGGCAGTGGAAGTTAACCATATGGGTCATATGCCAGAGCTTGGTGCACCGCAGGCCCCACAGATGCCTCAAATGCAGCATATGCCACAGATGATGCAGCAGCCAATGATGCAGCAGCCAATGATACATCAGCCAATGATGCAGCAACCAATGATGCAGCAGCCAATGATGCAGCAGCCAATGGTATGCTGTCCACTGTTAATGAATATGCAGTGCCCAATGATGAGCTATCCGGAGTATGCAGGAATGTACCAGGGCATGACCAGTCCTTATATGGCTAATCCCTGCATGACTAACCCTTGTGCTGCAAGCCCATATGCGGCTAATCCTTACATGCATAATCAAAATATGTACAGTCACAATATGTACGATCCAATGATGGGAAGCCAGTTTTAGAGAATTATTTCTAAATTAGTCACTAAGACCTTTTTTTATGGGCAGGTAGAATCATATACCTGCTTTTTTATTGTAATATAAGCATATTTCGAGTATATTCATATTATATTCTCTATCAATGTATATTATATAGGTGTACAGTTAATAATTAGATATAAAAGATAATACTGTAAAGAAATTTGACAAAAATTATAACATAACATAAAATACCCATAGTCCCTTAGTATTTTGAACAGGAGGAATAAATTTTGTTACCACTTGCGAAAAATATTAGAAGGTATGTTTCATTTAAGATAGCAGCAATTATGTTTTTAGCGATTGTCGTTTCTGTATCGGTTGGTATAGGAGTTTTTACCGGCTTGCGCAAGGAAGTAGTTATTGACTACGATGGAAGCCGCACTACAGTAAACACAATGAAATCTACCGTAAAAGAAGTATTGCAGCAAAACGGAATAAAAATAAGTGAGTACGATTATATCAGCTTGCCCCTTGATAAAAAACTGCATAAGACCAACACTATATATATAAAATCTGCAGTACCAATTACCGTTTTGGCCGATGGACAGGAAATGAAGATTATGACTGCAAAAGATACCGTGAGAGAAGCATTGGAAGCTGACCCGGTGAACCTTTCAGCCATCGACAGAATTGAAGGAGCCAAACCTGATGACAAAGTTGTAAAAGATATGAGGGTAAAAGTCGTCAGGGTTAAGCAGAAACTGGTAAGTCAAAATGAGATTATTCCTTGCCAGGTTATAAGAAGAGAGAATGATAAAATGGATGAAGGCCAGCAAAAGGTAGTTGAGCAAGGTAAAGACGGGGTAGAAGAGAAATTGTTCAGGGTTGTATATGAAGACGGCAAGGAAGTCAGAAGACAATTACTGAATGTAAAAATCGTTTCCGACCCTGTAAAAAGACTCGTAGAATATGGTACAGTTTTAAACTTTACTACTTCAAGAGGAGAAAAATTCAGGTATAAAAAGGTACTTAACATGAGGGCTACAGCCTATACCGCATCATTTAAGGACACTGGCAAAAGCCCGGGTCACCCGGAATTCGGTATAACATATACCGGTATAAGGGCAAGAAGAGGGGTTATAGCTGTAGATCCAAGGGTTATACCTTTAGGTACCAGGGTTTACGTTGAAGGTGTAGGGGATGTACCTGATTATGGATATGCAATTGCGGCAGACATTGGAAGTGCAATAAAAGGTGACCTTATAGACCTCTACATGGACGGACAGGAAACAGTTGACAGGTGGGGAGTCAAGAAAGTCAGGGTATACATACTTCAAGACTAAATTTTAAAATACGTGTTATGTAACAACTATTGATTTAATAATAAGAAGGGACTAAAATAAAGCCGAGATTAATTGTCTCGGCTGTTTTTATATAAGCGGGTTAAATCTAAATTTTTTATGGAGCTGAAAGCAAATGGGAGAAAATATTAGGGAATTGGTTAAAAAGTTTAACATCAGGCTGACAAAATCCTTAGGACAGAATTTTCTAACGGACGAAAGGGTTGTTAAACGTATAGTTGATACTGCAGAGGTATGTAATGAAGACCTTGTTATTGAAATAGGTCCAGGGGTCGGAAGTATGACTGTAGAGCTGGCTAAAAGGGCGGGAAAGGTAGTTGCGGTAGAAATAGACAAGTACCTTATACCTGCACTTGAAGAAAACTTAAAGGATTATTCAAATGTTGAGGTTATTAACATGGATATAATGAAGCTTAATATAAATGATCTGCAAAAGCCATCCTGGTGCAGTAAAATAAAAGTCGTAGCGAATCTGCCCTATTACATAACTACACCCATTATTATGAAGCTTTTGGAAGAAGACAATATTATGGATCTTATGGTATTTATGGTTCAAAAGGAAGTTGCCCAGAGGATGGCTGCAAAGCCCGGAGGTAAGGACTATGGGGCCTTATCGGTTGCTGTTCAATATTATTCAAAACCCGAAAAGGCATTTGATGTAGCTCCCCACTGCTTTATTCCACAGCCGGAGGTGGATTCTACAGTTATAAAACTTATAATAAATAAGACTCCGCCGGTGGAACTGTTAAATAAAGATTTATTTTTCAAGGTGGTAAAATCATCTTTTGGTCAAAGAAGGAAGACATTAGTAAATGCATTATCTAATTCCGGGTATTTCAAAAAGACAAAAGAAGAAATAAAGGAAATATTAAAGTCTATTGGTATAGATGAAAATGCAAGAGGAGAAACCCTATCGATAACAAAGTTTGCAGAACTATCCAATTTGTTTTCCCAATGAAAACTATCACCTGGAGAAGACCGTTTGTACTTTCAAGAGTATAGACGGTTTATTTTTTTGTTAAGCCACATATATATAAATATGGATGGGAAAATATGATTTATTTTCCGGGCTTAATTAAAAAGAATTACGGCATAATGTTCCCAAATTTACTTTGTAGTGAATAACATTATAAGAGATAGTTTTATAAAAATAGTTTGATAAGCTGCTGAATATAGATAGGCCCTATTTTGGGCCTGTATCAGCCGAACTGATTAAACAATTTAATGATAGGGGGGACAAAAAATGGATAGCAAATCTAAATATCAAAGGTTGTTTTTGATTTTTGCCCAGGAAGACATGGGGTTCAGAGAGGGGGGGGACCCGTCAGGATATGTAAAAGTTGAGGTTAAAGAGGGTAAAGGCAGACTAACCTGCCAGGTATCCAATCTAAAGGAAGACAAGGAAAAGGTAAACTATAAGCTCTATATTTTGAAGGCAGATGAAGCGAATACCATACCTTATTGTGTAGGCGCTGTTCCGCTTAAGAAGAATAAAGGTGAGCTTAACTGGCAATTCGACCCGGTTAATGTAGGAAATACGGGAGTAAATATTGCTGATTTTAATGTTGCTGCAGTACTGGTTGAGTATAATGACAGACAGATTAGTAATGTTTTATGTCCTTTGGCAGCCTACAAAGGAAGCAAGGTTGAATGGAGGAACAAGCTTAAAAAGATATTGGACAGCAGGCAGCTTAAAAATGGGGAAGATCAAAGGACACAAGATCTAGGAACTCAGAAGAAACAAGACAAAGAAGATATTATCAGCAGATATGATAATGTAATTGAAAGCAAGTATACGAAAGAGAAAAATGCACAGGGTGAACAGGAACCGAACAAAAGCGAAGACTATGGCAGTAATACACCACATGATAAAGATATTGTTGAAAAAACTGACGAAGATAAAAAGGTCAAAGAAGATGTTAATCTAAATGAAGAAAATAACGATAAAGATAGTGAAAGCAAGAATAACGAAGAAGTCAAAGAAATAGTAAGAGAAGATAAGAATGAAAATAAATCTTACAGTGGTGATAACGGTACATATAATGCAAACGAAGTGCAAAAGAAAAAAGAAGAACCAGTAGGTAAGAACTATACTTTTAAAGGAACTGCTGAAGAAACAAAATACAGCGGAGCATACCATAAGGATTTCAATAGCTGTGCAAACTGTTTTTTAGGCAACAGGATATATAATGAAAAGCCATACGAGGGGATGGAGGCCAATAAGGGAGGAATTAAAAGACTAGAAGAAAAATTCGACCAGTGCTTTGAGAAGTGCACTCCTTTTATGGCAAGCAGAAAGGATTATAAGTGGTGGAAGGTTATAAGCCCAGTACATCTAAACAACATTTTATACCAGCTTAACATTAAAGTTCCGGTATTGTTTAATCCTCTGGTACTAATGGCACATTTCAAGTACAGGCACCTGATAGTAGGAATTTACGAAGACAGAGAGAGGAAAATACAATATGTTGTTTGCGGGGTCCCCGGAGTATACTGGGTAGATGAGAAACCTTTCGGTGATTTGTGCAGATGGGCTCAAGTTGAAGGAAATGTTCCCCGTTATGGGGCGTTTGGATATTGGCTGGCCTATATAAACCCGGAGACAGGTAAGATACTAAGCATAAACTAATCTAAGTTTTTCTAAAGTTTAACCAAAGCAAAATATCTAATATACGAATTTAAGGAGGAAACCTAATGTCCATACAGTGGAGACAAAGCTATGAAATTGGCCTGGAAGAGATTGACAAACAGCATAGGGAGCTATTTAAAAAAATAAATGACCTGCTTGATGCTTGCAACGACAATAAGGGAAGGGAAGAGGTCAACAATACAATCAGGTTTTTAGGTGACTATGTTGTTACACACTTTAATGCTGAAGAGAAGCTTCAGGAAAAGTACTCGTATCCCGAGTATAAGTCTCATAAAGCCAGCCATGATCAATTTGTTAAGGACTTTGGAGATTTGAAGAGGAGATTGGAGGATGAAGGTCCTACACTTCAGTTTGTGGCTTTGGTTAACAGGGTGGTTGTGGATTGGCTTATAAAGCATATAGGAAATTCAGACAAGGCATTTGGAGCTTTCCTTAAAGACAAATAATGAAGATACGAGGGGGTTTTTACATGAAGTATTGTCCTGATTGCAGCAGCAATTACAATGAGTCTTTAGATAGTTGCCCCAGGTGTAGTGCAGATCTGCCTCCTTATAGTGAAGGTGGTTATGAAGGTAAGCTTGTTCACCTTACAAATGTTTCAAATGAAATTGAATTTGCAATGGTCAAGGGATTGATGGAACAGGCAGGAATACCACTTATAAAAAAATCATTGGGTATAGATGAGATTGTTGGATTAACTCTTGAAGGTATAGAAGTTTTAGTTCATGAAGAGAGGCATGAGGAAGCACTACTGCTTATTAATACAGCTGTAGATGATAAAGTTCTGGAAGAAGAGGAACGAAAGACTGAACACAAAAGTGAAGAAAGTGAGCTTGATGATTAACTTATAAAACATGCTTCCAATACTTATGTCCTTTTGATAAAAGACTATATGTGCCAAAGGATATAAGTTTTAGAAAGAACAAGTCTGGGTAGATTTATAAAAATCTACTCTTTTTTGTGTCGCACATGCAAGCGTAGTCATTTAATTCTTCTGACACTTTAATCATGAGGCAAGAGGCTTTCAATTATTGGGGAGTTTCATTAACCAAAAATTTAATTATTATAATAAATTAATAAATGTATTAAAAAAATTTATAAAAAAATTAAAAATATTTAATATTTTTATTGGAAAATTTAA
>JBMOLK010000009.1:0-2971 GCA_049325575.1 Bacillota bacterium
TGTTTTCTCTATCCTTTTTACTGCATCAATTTTAAATTCAACACTATATTGTTTGCTCACCTTGACCATTCCCTTCATGTTTAGTATAACACGAGTTTACCGTGTCTACCAAACGGGGTATGAGGCAATGTGACACTACTAAAAAGATATCCTTACATGTGAAATGAATTTCCGACAAGCTGATTTTATTATTTGGAATTAAAGAGACAAACATTCCACTGTCCGACTCAAGATGGTCATGTACTTGGGGAACCCTTGTATCTAATGCTCTATATACCCGCTCCAAGCCAAAGTGGAAGAAACCTCCTTTTGTAAGTGCGATTTTTCTGGCCTGATACATTTTTTCTGCTAGAGTCTTCCCAGAAATATTCCACTTTCCGTCTTTTAAAATAGGAAAGTTTATATAAACAAAAGGAATACCTAATGTATCTATAAAATACTTTACTGCCGAGTCCAAAGCTTGATAATTATATAATGTGGGTGTTATATTAATTCCAATATGAATACCCTTATCTTTTATTCTTTTAATACTGTCTTCAACAATCTTATAAGTCGAATTGTTTTTATTACATACTCTACTCTTGTCATGAATTTCAGGGGGACCGTCTAAAGATATACCGATACCATACTGCTCCTTATATAAGTATCCGACCATGACCTATAGGTCGATGCGGGTAAAGAAGTAGGAAAGACGAAGTGAACCCTTTACAATAAGAGGGACCCATATGGTATAATGAGCAAAGTGGCAGCCATAAGCTTTAGAGACTAACTTATTCTTAGTGATGCCACCTAGGCTGACAAACCATATGGGAGATGCTTGTTGTCAAGGGTATTCCGGAAACTTTCAACATCAGGATTATTCTATTCTTCTTTTCCATACAGTAAATTGACGCTATCATACATGTAAGAAACTGTAGACTTAAGAAGAATTATTATATAAAATAAATATAGGTAGTACTTTAAGGAGATTAATACTTTAGAGTGATTTGATTAAAGGTAAGGTGTTAAAGAAAAATATATTTAAGACAAAATTATGAGTGAATTCATATCTATTGAGGCGTTTAACAATCTTTACAGCATTAATCCAATATTCGTTTTCGATACAAATATCTATCTCTATTTATCACGATATTAAAAACTCTCTAGTAAGGATATGCTCCCAATTTATAATTAAGTGCTAGCAGCGCAATCCAAAATCATAACTGCGAAAATCTAAGAAACACTAAGAAAATCGCAGTATTATTAATAAATAAACTTAAATATTGAGATAGGGGGAATTATTAATGGGAAGATAGTAGCGTAGCTGCGTGTTTTGACATTTATGATTACAGCTTTATTAGGATTTACAGTTTTAAGTGCATGAACTATATTTTTAAGGGGGAAGAGATTTTTATGAAAAAAACAAAAAGAGTAATTTCGCTAGTTGCTGCACTAGTAGTTCTATCTATGTTTTGTTTATCAGCAAGCATGACACCAAAGGTATATGCTGTTGATACAAACAATGACGACTGGCTGCATTGTGAAGGTAATAAGATTTATGATATGTACGGGAATGAAGTTTGGCTGACCGGTGCTAACTGGTTTGGTTTTAACTGCAGTGAAAATGTTTTTCATGGTGCATGGTATGATGTTAAGAAAATTTTGAGCAGTATGGCTGATAGGGGTATAGGATTTTTAAGAATACCGATTTCTACAGAACTTCTATATAGTTGGATGATTGGAAAGCCAAATCCGGTTTCAAGTGTAACAGCCAGTGCCACCGTTAATCCTGGCTTTATAGACCCTGCTACTGGTAAGACAGGGGACAGTATGTTTATTTTTGATGTTATAATGGGGTATTGTAAAGAGCTTGGAATAAAGGTAATGATTGATATACATAGTCCTGATGCAAATAATGCCGGACATATGTACGAATTATGGTATGGAAAGAATACATCCACTGCAGGGGTGGTTACTACAAAGATGTGGATAGATACATTGGTATGGTTAACTGAAAAATACAAAAATGATGATACAATACTTGCAATGGATTTAAAGAATGAACCACATGGGACACGTGGTTTCTCAGGACCTTGTCCACCTACTATGGCTAAATGGGATAATTCTACAGATGAAAACAACTGGGCATATGCTGTTGAGCAGTGCGGAAAGGCTATACTTGCAGTAAATCCAAAAATGTTGATATTGGTTGAAGGTATTCAGGAATACCCAAGGACTGAAAAGGGTTATACATATGATACTCCAAATGTATGGGGAGCAAGCGGCGACAACATAGTATATTATGGAGCATGGTGGGGCGGAAATTTAAGAGGAGTCAGAGACTATCCTATAGATTTCGGTTCCCCTGAATTAAATAAACAGATTGTATATTCTCCACATGACTACGGTCCTTCAGTATATAATCAGTCATGGTTTGATAAGGATTTTACAGAACAAACCTTGTTGGATGACTATTGGTATGATACCTGGGCATACATTAACGAAGAAGGAATTGCACCACTTCTCATTGGTGAGTGGGGGGGACACATGGATGGAGGAAAGAACCAGAGATGGATGGAGCTATTAAGAGATTACATGGTTAAGAAGGGCATCCACCATACGTTCTGGTGTATTAATCCCAATTCAGGTGATACCGGAGGATTATTAGGCAATGACTGGACAACATGGGATGAAGCAAAATACGGATTGCTAAAGCCTGCATTATGGCAGAGCGGAGGAAGGTTTATTGGGCTTGACCATCAGATCCCACTTGGTAAAAATGGATATTCATTAGGAGAGTATTACGGTACTCCGTCATCTTCACCAGTAGTTCCAACTCCAACACCAACTTCAACCAATCCAACGGTTATTTATGGTGATATAAACAACGATGGTACAGTAAACTCTACTGATTATACCTTGCTAAAAAGAATATTGATTAAGGTTGCACCGGATAATGTGAACTTATTAGCAGCCGATGTAAATGTTGATG
>JBMOLK010000010.1:0-24780 GCA_049325575.1 Bacillota bacterium
GGTCTGCTTATCCTGGTAATATCTCAATGAAAGCTTCTGCAAATGCTCATAAACCTGCACCCTCATGTCCGCAACCAACTGCCAGGCAGCCAAATGGCTTAAGTACCTGTAAAGGTAAGTAAAAACTGCTCTTCCCACATAAACAAGAACCAATATAACTGCAATACTCTGTATTTTTGACGGCATTTTGCTATCCTGGCCTTTTGACAAAACATCTACCAGTTCTCTAATCTTCCAAGGCGTAACAAGATTAAGAGCTGTTATTGCAATTAAACTGATACCGGTTATTATGAGCAGCCACCAATATGGCTTAGCTTTTTTCAAAAGTCTAAAGAAATTCTTCATTAACTGCACCTGCACTCTCTCTGCCTAAAACTTAAGATCCTTAATCCGATGGATCATATATAAATAATATGCCCGCCATGGGCCCAAATTTATTTATTAACCTGGACCATTGCAAATTTAATCTCTCCCTCTGCTGCAGCCTGACCGTCCACAGTGGCTTTAACCCTTGTTTTGACAACGCCCATCTTATTTACCAGTATTTCAGCTTCCAACTTCAGTGTATCACCGGGAGCAACCTGCTTTTTAAACTTCATTGACTCGATTGATGCAAGTACTCCAAGCTTTCCTTCATTACTGCCGGCTATACCGGCTGCTATGCCTGCTGTCTGTGCAAGTGCTTCAACAATAAGCACTCCCGGCATTATTGGCAGCTTTGGAAAATGGCCCTCAAAGAAGGATTCGTTGGCTGTCACGTTCTTAATACCCACAGCTTTCCTGCCGGAATCAATTTCAATAATCCTGTCAACAAGCAGGAAAGGATACCTATGAGGAATAGTTTTTCTTATATCAATATTATTTAGCATATATACCTCCAATGAAATATCAATTCCAAAGAGATCCAACCGTAAAAAGAAAACTCATGAAAACAATTATAACATGGATTTCCAGATATGTGAAAGAACAAGTTTTGCCTAGACATTACTTTAAACTTTTTACATGTAAAGTTTATCCAGTCCAATTTTAATTGACAAAGAGTAACTTAAGCAATTATAATAAAACTATCAGCAACGTTCCTAAAATCTTTTTAATTGTATGTTATTACCTTTTGTAATTTCTTTAATTTTATCAATACACACCTAAGGAGTGAGTCATATTGAAGGACATAATGGTAGATCAATTCCAATTTACAGTTGGAGAGCTTCTGGTAAGAAATAAAAGCATACTGGATCAAATCACAAAGTTCCAAGACTCAAACGGCAGGGTAAACCGTGGGATTGTTAAGTCCGTTACTCAGTGCGGATGCGTTAAAATCCATGCGAAGAAACAAAACTACGCAGCGGACACCGATTTCGAAGATATCCGTAATTCAATGAAGACTCACCTGGAAGGGAAACTGTGTGATAACTGTAGAGACCTTATAGAAAAGGATATTGGAAGGAACCTTTTTTACCTGGCTTCAATATGCAATACACTTGACCTGAATCTTTACGATATAATAATTAAGGAACTTGAGAGAATTAAAATGCTTGGAAAATATAATCTAAGATAAATAAAGAGCTGGTATTTAAAGTACCGGCTCTTGTTATTTGATCTGCTTTAAGCAGACCGAAAGCACTATATTTACAGCCTTCTTGTATCCAGGAACAGCTGCTCCTGAACCCTTCTTAATCCCTCTTTTATAAGCCTTGACCTAACTTCACCAATTCCTTCAACATCATCAAGATCTTCGATAGATGCATTTAAAATTCCCTGAAAGTTTAGGAATTTATCTACCAAATTCTTTATAACAGTTATTGGAACCCTCGGAACTTTGCTTAAAAGTCTATAGCCCCTTGGATATACCGCTGTCTCAAATGCGTTTGTCCCGCAGTTGTGCCCCATTATACGGCATATATTTACAGTATCCATGAGTTCATCATAGGAAAGCGCCCTTAATTTCTCCTGAATTTCCGCTGAAGAATCGTCTACTTGCTCAATATAGTCCTCAATAATCAGGAGTTCATCCGTATCAATATTTGCTAGAAGTTCATCCAGCTGCATACTTATGAGCCTGCCCTCATTGCCCAACTCACAGATGTACCTTTCTATTTCTGTTGCAACTCTTATTACCATCTCTGTTCTTTGAATGACAAAAGCCACATCATCTAATGTTACAATATCTTCAAACTCAAGAACGCTTAAATTATTTATTGCCGCTTCCAGTACGGATCTGTACTTTTCTAAAGTCTGCAGTGCCTGATTGGCTTTGGTTAGGATAGTTGGGGTGTCTCTTAAAATATATTTAGTTGCTCCTTTAAAAAGAGTAATCACATTTCTCCTTTGCGAAATACTGATAACTATTTCTCCTGTCTGCTTTGCCACCCTATGGGCAGATTTGTGCCTGGTACCCGTCTCATCGGTGGGAATACCCGGATCTGGAATAAGCAGTGCATTTGCACATATTATTCTCTTAAGATCCTTGCTTAACACTATGGCTCCATCCATCTTGGCAAGCTCATAAAGATGTGCCGGTGAATATTCCTTATTAATAGAGAACCCTCCGTCCACAAGACTCATAACCTCCTGGGAGTCACCAATAACAATCAGAGCCCCTGTTCTAGCTTTAAGAATATTCTCCAGTCCCTCTCTCAAAGATGTTCCTGGAGCTATAATCCTTAGCACTTCCAGCATTTCTTCATTCTTTACCTTATCGTTGCTCATCATATACCCTCCGGTAAGGAATATCTCTCTATACAAATTTTACAGGAGTATACTAAGAGCCTCCTGTACATTTTCCACAGCTTTGATATTTATATTATTGACTTCTTTCATCTGCTTGATAACCTTCATATTTCCCGAAGGAACCACGCAGCTCTTAAAGCCGATTCTCATAGCTTCCATTATCCTTTTATCTATCTGGTTTACTGCCCTGACTTCTCCAGTCAGGCCAACTTCGCCTATTAATACAGTATCAATATCAACCGGACTATTTCTGAAGCTGGATGCAATAGCAGTAATAATCCCCAGATCACAAGCGGGTTCATCAATCTTTAAACCGCCCACAACATTTACATATGCGTCAAAGTTATGAAGCTGCATACCTACCCTTTTTTCAAGAACAGCCATTAGAAGTGTAATTCTGTTATAATCAATACCTGTTGCCATCCTTCTTGGCATTCCGAAGCTGGTGGGGCATACAAGTGCCTGTATTTCTATGAGCATTGGACGGGTACCTTCAAGACTTGATACCACCACAGAACCTGGAACATTTTCAGGCCTTCCGGATATCATTATGGCAGAAGGGTTATCCACCTCAACAAGCCCTACATCCTTCATCTCAAATATGCCAATCTCATTGGTTGAACCGAATCTGTTCTTAACGGCCCTTAAAACCCTGTAGCTTAAATGTCTTTCCCCCTCAAAATACAGAACAGTATCCACCATGTGCTCCAATACTCTGGGTCCGGCTATTGCCCCCTCTTTTGTCACATGTCCTACAATAATTATTGCTATGTTGGATGTTTTTGCAATTCTCATGAGGCCGGCAGTAATATCCCTTACCTGGCTGACACTTCCCGGAGCAGCAGACAATTCGTCATTAAACATTGTCTGTATTGAATCAACAATGATAAGGTCGGGAACTTCACTCTGGCTTAAGGCCTGTATTACCTTAAAATTTGTCTCTGATACCATTAAAAGGTTCTGGTTTTTTACATTTAATCTATCGGCTCTTATCTTGATTTGCTTTATAGATTCCTCTCCGGAAATATATAAAATTTTTGAATTAACCTTTATTTTATCGCATATCTGCAGCAAGAGAGTAGACTTACCTATCCCCGGGTCTCCTCCCACCAGGACCAGGGAGCCCTTTACAATTCCCCCGCCCAGAACCCGGTCCATCTCTTTCATACCCGTCAAATATCTTTCTTCTCTTTCTATTTGGATATCGTTGATATTAATAGGCTTTACCTTGCTTAAAACAGCATCTGCACTAATTTTATTCTTTGGTTCCTGGACTTCTTCAACAAAAGAATTCCACTGGCTGCAGGCCGGACACTTACCCAGCCACCCTCTGCTTTCATAACCGCATTCCTGACATACAAAAAATGATTTCTGCTTTGGCATTCATTTCTCCTATCTAAAGACATAGAACTATAGTTCATTATCTAAATGTTTACTTACATAATACCTGCCTCTTTAAATTTGGCAAGAACCAATACGAACATGGCATGAGACCATGTCAATGGAATTACCCAGCAGGGCTCTCCATTATCCCTGCTTACCTGTTCAGGCAGCAAACCCAGTCCGGTACGGGATTTAACCGCCCATTCAAAATAATCCCTAGCTTTATTATATTCTTTTGTTTCAATATAATATAGGGCCACCCATAGGGTGGTAAGAACCCATGGATTTCCACCAATATAGTTGTCATTTTCATATCTTTTTATCCCGCCTGCAGGGTGTGAAGTAAGAACCCTTTCTATGGCTTCCACCGTACTCTTTACCCTTTGATCGGAAACATCAAATACTTCAAATGGAATGGACACACCAAGCAGGCTTATGTCAACAGTCCAATCTTCCAGTGTAACATCCCTGTAGTAGCCTTTTTCATTAACCTTTATTACGGTTGTGTGCTGTGAATGCTCACTACCCCAAGGGTTTAGCTTTGTTCTCACACTTCTTATAAAGCGGTTTGCCTGGGGCTTCCAAAGATTTTTTTCCATAGAGGCCTTGATGCTTGAAGCAGCTTTTTCCCACTTCTCTATCAACTCCTTTGAGCCATTAAGAATCCTCGCCGCCTCAACACCAGCTCTAATTCCGCCGTAAACCGCTGCACAGGAATAGGTATGCTCCCCTACTCTTTCCTCCCATAAATCATAGCTTGGTTTGGGAAGTCCCGTATCATCATCTATAAAATCAACTAAAAATTCAACACCTCTTTTTATACTGTCCCACATTCTTTCAAGAAAGTCCTTATCCTTTGTTACTTCATAGTGTCTTAACATCCCCCATATAAGCGTACCTGTTTCATCCACCTGCATTCCCCATGAAGGCGCAAGGTTTCCATCCATATGATACCTTTGCTGCCATGATCCGTCCTCGTCCTGGGTCATCACTGCCCATTCATAAAACTTATCCACTGTCATTGTAAGGCCAGAGGCATCCAGTGCACCGGTAATGAAAGCAGCGTCCCTTCCCCAGCAGTATGCATAACGGCCGCACCTGGTGAATCCCTCATCTATCTCTGCAGAAGCCAGAAGTCCTCCTGTCTCTTTATCCGACATCAGCTTAAAGACCAGAAGTGATCTTTTGTATAAATCATCAATAATCTTATCTCCCGTAGTCAGCTGTCTGGCATTCTTCAAAAAGTCCAACCAGTATGTACTGGTATTGGATTGTTCTTTATCTACATTTAAGGTCTTACAGACTCTAACCAGCTCCTTAACTCCTTTTAGGGTACTTGAAGCGCAAATAAACAGATTAAACTTTTTCTTATCGCCAGGCTTGATTTTCCCTATCTTCCATGACAGCGCTCCATCCCTCATCATTCCTATGCTGTCATAACCATTGAGTTCAGTGTATCTGGCACAGTCAAAAGCATTATTGCCCAGTTGAAATTGAAATACTTCCATGTCAGATGAAATTGAAATGTAGTAATCATGCCTGTAATGAATTAAAGCATCTACATTAAAATCAAATAAAGTACTTCTAAGCTCGGGAGTTGTTGTAACAGCAGATGAATACTGGATAAATCCCAAGTCTGCCTCATTCTGTCCTGTGTTCTCTATTGTATAACTTCTAACCATAATATCCTTATCATATAAAACAAAATCCAATTGTTCTACCTTAAGTCCTCTGCCCTGATCCTCACAAACTGTCTTTAATATATTAGTATCCTCTATATAAAATTGACTGTGCCGCCAATTGTCTTCATTAAGCCAGGTAGTGCTGTTTTTTTGTTCGGTAAAAAAAACTCCTGTAACCAATCGCTCAATATGCTGCGGATAATCAATATGCGGCCAGAACAGTCTCACCAGTTCCCCATTTCTAGTCAAGCATCCAAGCATACTGGAATTTCCAATAATTGCATCATTTAAGTATGTTTTTGTCATGAAAATACCCCCATAATGTACTTCACTTGTTTAAAAGCAAATTAAAATTATCCTTGAAACAAACCCGGTTAAAAACGTAATACAGACCAACAGTTGTTGGAAACAAAAGATCATACATGAAAATGCACCCTGCGAACAGGGATCTTTGATTTTTAACTATTTAATTATAACATATTTTATAATTTTTTTATCATAAATATTTTTCCTTATTAAGTACAAAATAATAAAGATATTTGAGTCTTAAATGCAAAAGACTTAAAAAGATAAAACTATTTGGAGGAGTCAGATGTTATCACAATTAAACGGTGTGATATATAATACTACACAAATTATTCAAGTGATAATATTTATCGCAGGATGCTACTTCTTTGGAATATCCATATTCGGATGGCTAAAGCGAAGGGAAAAAGACCCTAAGGAATATATTCCTCAAAAAAAGTTTGCCCTCATTGTAGCTGCTCATAACGAAGAAAAGGTTATAGCCCATATAGTGGATAGCCTATATAAACAGAATTACCCCAGCAATCTTTTTGATGTTTTTGTTATAGCAGATAATTGTACGGACAGGACTGCCGAAATAGCAGAAGAGCATGGAGCCAAGGTCTATAAAAGATTCAACAATACTGCAAGGGGTAAAGGACATGCCCTTGAGTGGATGTTTACAAAAATATTCAATATGCAGGAAAAGTATGATGCTATAAGTGTTTTTGATGCTGATAACCTGGTAACATCAAACTATCTTTTGGAAATGAACAAACAGTTGTGCAAGGGACATAAAGTTGTCCAGGGCTATATAGACAGCAAAAATCCTTTCGACTCCTGGATTACTTGCTCATACTCCATTGCCTTTTGGCTTTCCAACAGGATATTTCAGCTTCCAAGATACTATTTGGGTTTAAGCTGCGGCCTTTGCGGCACAGGTTTTTGTATTGATGTTGATGTTTTAAAGGAAATTGGCTGGGGAGCAACCTGCCTTACAGAAGATCTAGAGTTTACAATGAAACTGGCACTTAGCAATCAAAAGGTTGCCTGGGCACATAATGCTGTAGTATATGATGAAAAACCTCTTACCTTAAAACAGTCATGGAATCAGAGAAAACGCTGGATGCAGGGCCATGCTGATTGCGCAATCCGTTTTCTGGGACCGCTTTTTAGCAAAGCATTTAAAGAAGGTGATTTAATAGCTTTTGACTGCGCAGTATACTTGTTTCAACCCATAAGATTAATATTTATCGGCTTGATTACAATAATGATGTGGGTTCAAACAGTTTTTCCCCAGTCACCGTTTTTTAACCTAAGATACGTTTTTCCGTCGCAAATCTGGTATGTATTCGTACTGCTGCAATTTTTCTACGGCCCTGCGGTAATATTGGCAGAAAAGAAATTTAATGCCAAGGTACTTCTGGCCTTTATAATCTATCCGTTTTACTGCCTCACATGGATTCCTATTACAATACAAGGCTTTTTGAGCAAGAATAATAAAGATTGGAACCATACCCACCACTCAAGAGAAATCAGTATCAATGATCTTGAAAAGGCTTGATTAATCAAATATAAGAATAAGGGATGGTCAAACCCAACCATCCCTTATTTTGTGTGTCTTAACTTTATTCTACTGCTTACTCAAAACCAAATCATCTTCCCTGCTCTGTATAAACACCCTATCACCGGCTTTAACCCTACCTTCAAGCATTTCCTCCGCTAATCTATCCTCTAACATGCTCTGAATTGCTCTTCTTAAAGGCCTTGCTCCATAGAGTTGGTCAAATCCTTTCTTAGCTAAAAGGGCCTTTGCATCCTCTGAAACTTCAAGAGAAATTGCATTTTGTCTAAGTCTTTTTGCAAGGCTGTCAATCATAAGACCCACTATCTTTTTTAAGTGTTCTTCATCAAGGGGATGGAATACTATTATTTCATCAATCCTGTTTAGAAATTCAGGTCTGAAGGTTTTCTTAAGTTCACCCATAACATTACTCTTCATGTCGTTATAGGTTCTTGCCCTCTCTTCATTGGCAGCAGCAAAGCCCAGACGTTTGGGTTCGGTAATTAGCCTTGCCCCTACGTTTGAAGTCATAATAATTACCGTGTTTCTGAAGTCTACAAGTCTTCCCTGGGCATCTGTCAACCTTCCATCTTCGAGTATTTGAAGAAGTATATTAAATACATCAGGATGGGCCTTCTCAATTTCGTCAAACAGCAGTACTGAATAAGGCTTTCTCCTTACTTTCTCCGTAAGCTGACCTCCTTCATCATATCCCACATATCCCGGAGGTGATCCTACAAGCCTTGATACGCTGTGTTTTTCCATGTATTCTGACATATCAATTCTTATCATTGAGTTTTCATCCCCAAACAGAGCTTCTGCCAAAGCCTTGCTTAACTCTGTTTTTCCTACACCTGTAGGACCCAGGAAGATAAATGAGCCTACAGGGCGTTTAGGATCCTTAAGTCCGACCCTGCCTCTTCTTATTGCCTTGGATATAGCCTTTACAGCCTCATCCTGACCTATTACCCTCACATGAAGAACGTCTTCCATCTTCATAAGTCTTTCAGTTTCTTCTTCAGCTAGCCTTCTTACAGGAATGCCCGTCCAATCCGCTACAATGCCTGCAACTTCTTCCTCGGTTACTGTATCGGTTGTTGTCTGATTCTTCTGCTGCCAGTCGTTCTTTGCCTTGTCAAGCTCGTTCTTTATTCTCTGTTCTTCATCTCTAATCCTTGCAGCTTTTTCAAATTCCTGGCATATTATAGCATCTTCCTTTTCTTTTCTAAGTCTCTCCACCTGCTCTTCCAATTGCTTTAAATCAGGGGGAGCTGTAAATGATTTGAGCCTTACCCTTGAAGCAGCTTCATCAATCAAGTCTATAGCCTTGTCGGGCAGGAATCTGTCTGTTATATATCTGTCTGATAGATTTACAGCCGCCGCAAGAGCTTCATCCGTTATTTTAACTCTATGATGGGCTTCATATTTATCCCTTACACCCTTTAATATTTCTACAGCTTCTTCCTTTGTCGGCTCTCCGACAGTTATGGGCTGGAATCTTCTCTCCAGTGCAGCATCCTTTTCAATGTGCTTTCTATATTCATTAAGGGTGGTTGCTCCTATAACCTGTATTTCGCCCCTTGCCAGTGAAGGCTTTAAAATATTTGAAGCATCAATAGCGCCTTCAGCCGCACCTGCTCCTATTATAGTGTGCATCTCATCGATAAACAGCACCACGTTTCCTGCCTTTTTGATTTCTTCAAGTGCCTTTTTAAGTCTTTCTTCAAATTCACCTCTGTATTTTGCACCTGCTACCATAGAAGACAGATCAAGTGTTACAACCCTTTTATCCTTTAAAGTTTCAGGAATGTTTCCCTCCACAATTTTTTGTGCCAGACCTTCTGCTATAGCGGTCTTACCAACCCCAGGTTCCCCTATGAGACAAGGATTGTTTTTGGTTCTCCTGCTAAGTATTTGTATAACCCTTTCAATTTCCTTGTCACGCCCTATGACAGGGTCAAACTTTGCTTCTCTTGCCATCTCGGTTAAGTCCCTGCCGAATTGGTTTAAAGTAGGTGTACTGGAATAGTTGCTGTTGTTTTTTGGTGCACCTGCAGAACCAGGAGCCTCTTCATTGAGCATCTTTACAATTTCCTGGAAGAGTTTTTGGGGATCAACGCCCAAATCCATTAAAATTCTTACAGCTACACTTTCTCCCTCTTTCATGATTCCAAGAAGCAGATGCTCTGTGCCGATATAATTATGACCCATTCTTCTGGCTTCTCTAAAACTTAATTCAAGAACCCTCTTGGTTCTTGGTGTAAAACCCAAAGGCTGTTCACCAGTTGATTCTCCGCGGCCAATGAGTTCTTCAACTTCCTTTAAAACCTTGTCTTCTGTTACGCCCTGCCCCTGAAGCACACGTGCAGCCACACCGCTTCCTTCCTTTATAAGACCCAGAAGAAGGTGTTCTGTTCCAACATAATTATGTCCCAGTTCCATTGCTGTGTCCTGTGAAAAATTAATTGCTTTTTCTGCCTTTTCGGTAAAACGTCCATACATATGCTAATCCTCCTTCGTGTTATATATACTTCATTAAACTGGAATTGTTCCTGTATAATCTTCGTTCCATTTCATAGCCTGCTATTTTTCTTCCAGCTTGCTCCTTATAAGCTCCGCCCTTTTAATATCCCTTTCATCAGGACTTAAAGGCCTTCCCACTCTTTCCTGCAAACTTGCAGATTGTATCAGGAGCATTATTTCATTTAGCTTATTAGTATTTATATTAGTGATTATACCCATATCTACACCTAATCTTACATCGGAAAGCAGTTTAAAACTTTCTTCTGAAGAAATTATCCGCGCATTTGTCAAAAGACCAAGGGAACGGTAAATCTTATCTTCAAATCTGAAAGGATTCTGCTTGTGAAGTTCACTTCTTAGCATTCTCTCCTGTTCAATAACCTGCTTTGCAATATTAGTAATATTAACTATTATTTCATCCTCCGTCTGACCAAGGGTAACCTGGTTGGATATCTGAAACATATTTCCCGAAGCTTCAGTATTTTCTCCATAAAGCCCTCTTACCGTAATACCAAGCTTTGCACATATTTCCAGCATACCTTTAATATACCCGGTCATGGTAAGTGCAGGCAGATGAAGCATTGCAGAAGCTCTTATGCCAGTCCCTATATTAGTAGGACAGCAGGTCAGGTACCCATATTTCTCATCAAAGGCAAAATCAATACTTTCTTCAAGCAAATTATCGATCTTACTGCAAAGGTCCCAGGCATCTCCAAGCTGCAAGCCTGCATTGAGGCATTGGATTCTAAGATGATCTTCTTCATTGACCATAATACTTATTTTCTCATCACGGCTTATTATAACTGCACTCTCTTCCTGACTTTCAGCCAGATCAGGGCTGATTAGATGCTTCTCTACCAGCACCTGCTTTTCTATGGGACTTAACTTCTGTATGTCCCTATACTCAAAGTTTTTGCTGACAGCATTACTTCTTTCAAAAACAGCATCCTTGACTTTACTCAATACTTTCTGTCCATCTTCCTTGGTCATTTTGGATGGGAAAGGAAACTCCTTAAAGTTACGGGCAAGCCGTACCCTGCTGCTCATTACCACATCCGATTCCGGGCCTTTTTCTATATACCAACCTTTCATAAAATATTACCTCCAAATCTTACATTACTCCTTCAACCTTAAAGCTTAATTGAAGGTAAATCCCTATGAACTATTTATAGCTTAACGTCCTTCGACTCCAAACTCCTGATTTGATCTCTGATCTTTGCAGCCTTTTCATATTCCTCACTTTTAATAGCTTTATCCAGTTCTTCCTTTAGCTTCTCAATTTCCCTGGATGCTTTAACAATCTTATAAACTTTGCCGGGAATCTTTCCATGGTATTGAGTATTGCCATGGAGCCTTTTTAACAAGGGAGCCAGTTTTTCCCCGTAAACTTTATAACAGTTGGCACACCCAAGCTTGCCAACCTTTTTAAACTCATCATAGCCCATTCCACATTCATCGCATACCAGATCCGAACTCTGCTGTGGAACCGACGCCATATATGGAAATCCCATAATTCCTGAAAAGAAATCATTTATACTAAGGGGAGACCCCAGGCTGAACTTCCCTTCCTCCTTGGCACACTGCTCACAAAGATACATCACGTGCTTGTTGCTATTTATAACCTGAGTAAACTGTATATTGGCAACTCTCTTCTGACAATTCTGGCACAGCATTCGCCCCACTCCTTTCCAAAGGTTTTGAACTTTCAGGTTATTAATATATTAGTACCCACCGGACACTTTATAAAAAACATATTTATATTAAACTAAAAGGCATATCAACATGTTCTTTAAAATACTGGCTCTTAAAAAGCCTCTATGTTCAACAGGTACTGCTCCTAATGCCTTGTCGCTTGTAGCCGCTTTTAGCATAAGCCCGTCTCTTTCGGATATTACATTATAGTCAATAAAATTGTTTATAAATACCTGTGCTGATTGCTGCGAAATATTGTCACCCATTGAGTTGATGATATGCATAAGGTAATTCTTGCCCTTATGCTCAATATTCACACGCCTGATCCTTATATGACCTCCGCCGCCTCTGCGGCTCTCTACGTAATAGCCCCTTTCAGTTGTAAATCTTGTGTCTATTACATAGTTGATCTGTGAAGGTACGCAATTGAACTGATTCGCAAGCTCATTCCTTTGTATCTCAATAGTGCCGTTGGTATC
Organism: Bacillota bacterium; assembly: GCA_049325575.1. Lineage (GTDB taxonomy): Bacteria > Bacillota > Clostridia > Acetivibrionales > Acetivibrionaceae > JBMOLK01. The sequence continues at coordinate 12,336 of JBMOLK010000010.1, forward strand.
ATTTATTAACTGCTTTATAAAAGCTTCTATAAGATCACTAAGCTTTGCCATACTCACCACCCTTTTGTGTTGATTTTGACTATCTTTGACCTTCAATTATATTATAATCGATTTTATATTCTTATTCAAGGGAATTCTAGTCAATAAATGTCTGGTATACGCAATTATTCAAATCTATACTAATAAACAATCCAATTGCGGATTATTTTTTTTAATTACTCGTTTTTTTGTCATTTTTATCTTTGTTTTCCGTTTCCAGAGTAAGTTCTTTAGTCACTTCAGCTAGGTGACGCGCGATTTCTCTTTGCCTGTCAGGTGTAATCCATTGGTCAAATGACGAAATAAACTCTCCATACATTGTTACATCTTCTATTCTTTCATCCTTAATATTGTTTTTATCATTTTTATTTGCCATATAAAAGATACTCCTTTGATAAAAATAATTGTTTAAATTATTTTTATCAAAGGAGCCAGGTTGTATTCAAAAAAAAATTGCTATGGCTTTCTATTTCAGACTGCCAAAAATATTCTCACTTTAATGAAAACTTTACATTCATTTCATAAAAACCGATAACAATAGCAAAACGACAGGCTGGTGAATAATGTATACCCAAAGTGAATTTCTTCCTAAAAAGCTTACCGGGTTGTCCTTGATTGTATAGTTAAAAATGCTCTTTCTTTCCTTATATATGAGCTTGCTAAGCGCCACTCCGAATACAAATGCCCAGGCCCACGGAAGAAGAGGGTAATAATCTGAAGAAGCAAAATTGCTGTTGTGTAAGCCAAACATAAAAAAGTAGTTGTTTGTGACATTAATATGTGGAATTATGAAATTTGTTGAGGCCAGTATGAAGCTTATGACAAAAAGCCACATTGCCGGTAATTTCTTAAGTAAAGGTGAGCTTATCATACATATACCCATAAGGTGCAAAATACCGAACACGATAAAATAATCATTGTTAAACATATATGAAACAAGAGTAATAGATAAAGCAGCTGAAATAACCAGAAGTCCCCGCTTGAAACTGCTTCGACTGAAAGATGTGCTAATACCGGAAACCAGTATAAAAGAAGTCGCATCCATAACCCTTATAATGTTTACCATGCCGGTACTATAGCCTATAGGCACATTATAAAAGAATTCAAGGTCATAAAGGGCGTGCAGAACTATCATAGTTATAATTAATATTCCCCTTAGCAGGTCGATTTCCCAAATACGGTTTATCCCGGTGCTTTTTTGTTTTATCATAAGTGCCCCCTGTTTTGATGTTTTTTAGGACTGGCTGTCTTTAAATATTATATATCAACTTATACACGATTTTAAAGGGTACGGCAAAATTTCACCCTACCCTTTTTACGTATATTGTTTAGCATTTATAAAACTATTCAAAGTCTGTATCTGTCATGGTATGTTTGGCTTCTTCAATTACCTTCTGGCTTACATGAGCAGGTGCTTCATCATATCTTTCAAACCACAGTTTAAAGCTTCCCCTTCCCTGGGTCATAGATGTCAGATCTGTAGCATATTTAAACATTTCTGCCTGGGGTACTTCAGCAACAACCTGCTGAATACCGTTATCCTGAGGATTCATTCCCAATATTCTTCCCCTTCTCTTATTTAAATCTCCAATTATTTCACCCATATAGCTTTCAGGAACATATACTTCCACATGTGCTATGGGCTCTAAAAGTATGGAAGATGCCTGCTCCAGCCCTTTCTTGTAAGCAATATGCGCAGCTATTTTAAAAGCCATTTCGGATGAATCCACAGAGTGGTAGGAACCATCTACCAGTGTTGCTTTAAGGTTAACCACCGGGTACCCTGCAAGAACACCCTTTTTAATACTTTCCTGCAGTCCCTTTTCTACTGCCGGGAAATATTGCCTCGGAACTGCTCCTCCAAATATTTTTTCTTCAAAAGTCAGCTCTTCTTTATCTCCAGGTTCAAATTCTATCCAGACGTGACCATACTGACCATGACCACCTGACTGTTTCTTGTGCTTGCCTTCCACCTTGACCTTCTTCTTTATTGCTTCCCTATAAGGTACTTTAGGGTCGGTAAGGTCAACTGATACGCCAAACTTTGATTTCAGTTTGCTCACTATCACATCCAGGTGTATTTCACCTACACCTGAAATAAGCGTTTGGTGAGTCTCGGAGTTTATGGATACCTTAAACGTAGGGTCTTCATCCTGCAGCTTGTGAAGCCCGCTGCTTATTTTCTCTTCATCTCCTTTTGATTTAGGCTCAACCGCCATGGAAATAACCGGCTCCGGATACACTATCTTATCCAGTACTACAGGATTTGATTGGTCACAAAGGGTATCATTTGTATTAACCTGCTGCAGTTTGGCTACTGCTCCTATATCGCCGGCCACAAGTTTATCAACCGGAATGTTCTTCTTTCCTCTTAATATGAAGAGCTGTGATATCTTTTCTGTCTTATCTGTTGTTGTATTATATACTATTGAATCGGACTTTAGAGTACCGGAATAAACTCTTAGCATGGAAATCTTACCTACGAATGGATCTGCAATGGTCTTAAATACCAGGGCTGACAGCGGTGCATCCTTTGATACCTTAAGCTCAAGCTCTTCATCCTTACCCGCCTTCTTAAGCTTTACATCTCCCGAATCCGCCGGTGAAGGCATGAAATCAATAATGGAATCCATCAAAATTTTAACTCCCAGATTATTTACCGCAGAGCCGCAGAATACGGGAACCAGTGTTCCATCCTTTATTCCCTGGCGAAGCCCTTTGCTTACTTCTTCAGGTGTAAACTCCTGCCCGTCAAAAAACTTCTCCATCAGTTCTTCGCTTGTCTCGGCTACTGCTTCATTAAGAGCATTTTTAATTTCTTCTATTTTATCTTTAATGCTGGATGGTATATCTGTATCAACCAGCTTATCCTTGTCGAATTTCTTTGCTTTCATGGTTATAATATTTACATATCCGCTAAACTTTCCGCCTTCTACTATAGGTATCTCAAAGGCAACCACATTCTTACCGAAGGTATCAACCAGCTGGTCCAGCACTCCAAAAAAGTTTGAGTTTTCATCATCCATTTTGTTTATAAAAAACATTTTCGGTATTTTTCTTTCTTTAGTATAAGCCCAGGCTTTTTCCGTACCTACAGCTAATCCACTTTTTGCTGAAACAAGAATTACTGCGCTGTCAGCTACCCTGATGCCTTGTTTTACCTCCCCCACAAAGTCAAAATAACCAGGGGTATCAATTACATTAATCTTATGATCGTTCCACTCACAGGGACATATGGTGGTACTTATTGAGTTTTTTCTTTTGATTTCTTCAGGATCATAATCTGATGTGGTTGTACCGTCTTCCACTTTTCCGAACCTTTCAAGTACTCCCGTATTGAACAGCATTGCTTCAGCAAGAGTTGTTTTGCCTGCTCCCCCGTGAGACATCAAGCAGACATTGCGGATCCTCTCCGTGACCAAGTCCTTCATAATAATTCCCCCTTATATATTTATTGAACTTTAAAAGCTCACTGCATTAGTTTGCATAGTTAAGGAGTCGTTAACAATTATTACGTTGCATATTGCATACCTGACGAAAAGAATATATAATGAATATTCTATATTTTTTTAAAATTCCCTCTTTTAGATGTATGTTTTTTTATTATCATGACCATATTGTAATATAATTGTTAATTTGTGTAAATCTAAACTTGTACCTTAACAGCATATTTTGCAAAAATACTCTTATAATAAATTGGCACTTTAATTCTATGCCAAAATGCATAGCAAATATTACTTCCCTACAAAGATACAGTAATTAATTGCCTTTTGCTAATAGTTTATTTTTATTGACAATTACAAATTCTCATTGTACATTAAAATAAAGAAATACAGGGCGGAAGCAACGGTATATTTTTTATTGGATTTATTGTTTGGTAATACGGTAGCATGGATATTAATTACGGTTAATCAAGTACACCTTAACACATTAAAGAAGCTGTCAAGCGGTGTGTTGCAAAGTACTAGTATCATGGGTAGAAAGGAAGGATTCTCATATGATTATTGTAATGAAACCGGATTCAAAAGAAAATGATATCCAAGAGATCTCAAAGATTCTAAGCTCATTAGGGCTTGGTGTGCATATTTCCAAAGGAACAGAAAGAACCATTATAGGTGTTATAGGTGATAAGAGAAAGTTAAGTGACGTACCCTTGGAGCTGATGAGCGGTGTTGAAAAATTAGTTCCTATTGTTGAGTCATATAAGCTTGCGGGTAAAACCTTCAAGCCAGAACCAAGCATAATTGACGTTAATGGCGTAAAAATCGGCGGCAAGGAACTGGTTATTATGGCAGGCCCTTGCGCAGTTGAGAATCGTGAGCAGATATTAGCTGCCGCAGATGCCGTAAAAAAGACAGGAGCACAGTTTTTAAGAGGCGGTGCTTTTAAGCCCAGGACATCACCTTATGCGTTTCAAGGTCTTGAAGAGGAAGGTCTTAAGCTTCTATATGAAGCCAAAGAAGCAACAGGACTTCTTATTATTTCTGAAGTTACCAGCGAAAAAGCTGTCGAGATAGCCGATAAGTATGTTGATATGTTTCAGGTAGGCGCAAGGAATGTGCAGAATTTTCAGCTTCTTAGAGAGATAGGACGCTCCAAAAAGCCTGTATTGTTTAAAAGGGGTCCTTCAACAACTATAGATGAATGGCTTAACGCTGCCGAATACATAATGAGTGAAGGGAATTATAATGTAGTACTGTGTGAAAGAGGAATCAGAACCTTTGAAACAGCTACAAGAAATACCCTTGATTTAGGTGCTGTTCCGGTAGTCAAACATTTAAGCCATCTTCCTGTGATAGTTGACCCAAGCCATGCTGCAGGAAAGTCACAGTATGTTCCCCCTCTCTCAAAGGCAGCAATAGCTGCCGGAGCTGACGGACTCATTGTTGAAGTTCATCCGAATCCGAAATGTGCACTTTCAGATGCTGCACAACAGTTATCTCCCGTGGACTTTAACGAATTGTGTAAAGATATAAGCAAAATTGCCGAAATAATAGGAAGAGAGTTTAACTATGCTGGATAAGAAAATATCCATAATAGGTCTCGGTCTTATCGGAGGTTCTATTGCCAGGGCTCTTAGGGAGCGTTTAAATATTTTGGATATAACGGCAGTTGACCAAAACATAGAGAGCTTAAATCTTGCATTAAAAGAAGGATATATAGTCAGGGGATTTTTAGAATTAAATGAATTTGTATATAGTTCCGATATCGTCTTTATATGTACACCTGTAAAAAGTACATTGGAATATATAGATATACTCCGGGATAAGGTAAAGCCCGGATGCATAATTACCGATACTGCAAGTACAAAAAGAGAAATAGTAGACTATATTGACTCTTTGGATAACCCTCCATGTTTTGTTGGGGGACATCCTATGGCAGGTACAGAGAAGACAGGTTTTTCTGCTAGCTTTGCTCATCTTTTCGAAAATGCATATTACATTCTGTCACCTGCAAAGAGCACTACAGGTCCGTCTATAAGCCTTATGACCGAAATAATAGAAGGTATCGGTGCAATCCCCGTAGGAATTGATGCACAAGAGCATGATAAGATAGCAGCTATAATAAGTCATGTTCCCCATGTAATTGCTTCAGCCCTTGTAAGCCTGGTGAAAAATTCAGATTCATCCGATGGTAAAATGCAGCTTTTGGCGGCTGGAGGATTTAAGGATATAACAAGGATTGCTTCATCAAGTCCTCAAATGTGGGAAAACATTATTCTAAGCAACAAACAGGAAGTAAAGGAAGCTTTAAATAATTTTATTGAAGCATTAAACAGCTTTAATGAATATATTGATAATAATGACTCAAAAAACATATACGCGTTTTTTGAGTCTGCCAAAAAGTACAGGGATTCTTTCTCAAGCAACAGAAAAGGACTGATACTTCCTTTAAACGAGATAATAGTAGATGTTGTAGATAAACCTGGTATAATTGGTAAAATAGCGACTATACTAGGTAAAAACGGAATTAATATTAAGAACATAAACGTTTCGAACAGCAGAGAGTTTGAACAGGGCTGCCTAAGAATAACATTACCCGATTCTGAAAGTGTAGCAAATGCCTTTGATATGCTTTCCAATAAAGGCTATAAAGTGTATAAGATTTGAATATCATATTCAATTTGCATAAATATAATTTATCACATAAGCTGCATTATGACGAAATTTACTTATACTTAAAGAATGGGGGAATAAAGTGTGTTAATTGAACAAAGAGACTCATTGAGAGGCGAAATAACTGTCCCAGGAGATAAATCCATCTCCCACAGGGCTATTTTGTTCGGCTCTCTAGCTAAGGGAACTACCGAGATTGACGGACTTTTAATGGGTGAAGACTGCTTAAGTACCATTGATTGCTTCAGGAAAATGCAGGTAAGCATAGAGATACTCCCCAACAATAAAATCAAAATTCAGGGTAACGGACTTTATGGTTTAAGACCACCGTCAGCTCCGTTAAACGCCGGAAGGTCCGGAACTGCTTTAAGGCTTTTGTTGGGTGTATTGTCCGGTCAGCCATTCAGCTCGGTATTAACCAGGGATGAGTCTGCACTTAGAAAACCTGTTGGAAAAGTAGTATCTCCTCTAAGGCAAATGGGCGCAAGCATTAACGGACGAGATGATGGAAACCTTTCTCCTCTTTCAATATCCCCGTCAAAATTAAAAGGCATAACCCATAATCTTTCCGTTATGGACACTCATATCAAGTCTCCCCTTCTCATTGCGGGTATGTATGCAGAAGGCGAAACAAAAGTAGTTGAGTCAGTAAAATCCAGGGATCACTCTGAGTTGATGCTAAACTACTTTGGGGCCAATATAAAGGTTGACGGGCTGGAAGTTACTTCCCACCGGGTCGAGAATTTGTTCGCACAGCATATTGAAGTACCCGGTGATATTTCAATAGCAGCATACTTTATCACCGCAGGTCTGTTGGTACCTAATTCAGATATAGTAATCAAGAATGTTGGCGTAAACCCAACCAGAACAGGAATTATAGATGTGTACAAACAGATGGGTGCAAATATCCAACTATTGAATGAACGTACTATAAGCAATGAAAAGGTGGCAGATATCAGGGTTGTATCATCTTCACTAAAGTCTGCAGTAATTGACGGAGATCTTATCCCAAGACTCATAGATGAAATACCTGTTATTGCCATTGCTGCATGTGTAGCAAAAGGTACTACCAACATAAAGAATTTAAAAGGCTTCAAAATCAAGGAAGGCAACAGGCTCAAAGGGTTGATTGCCGAACTTACCAAGCTTGGAGCTTCTATACAGGAAACAGATGACGGAATGATAATAGAAGGTGGAAAGACTTTAAAGGGAACTATAGTAGAAGGCTACAACGATCACGCCGCAACAATGTCTTTATGTGTAGCAGGACTTGTTGCGGAAGGAGAAACCATGATAAGAAAGACACAGATTCTTGATATAGCTTATCCGGAGTTCCTTCCCGTATTAAACAGACTATAAACTGTAACCCAATTGTACAAAAAATAACGGATAAAGTGGAGCACCTGTGACGTGTGCTCCACTTTATCCGTTTTTAAGTTTTTCAGCCAACCTGTATCCTAACACCATCAGGCTGTCACTTAGATGAACATTCTCAATTATAACGTCATAAGGAAGCTGCAGGTCCATAGGAGAAAAGTTCCATAGCCCTTTTACTCCGAGACGTGCTATCCTGTCTGCAACAGCAGGTGTCTGTTCATAGGGGACGCAAAGTATGGCGATATCCACTCCTTTATCCTTTACAAATTGATCAATATTATCAAGATTATAAATTTCAACGCTTCTTATCTTCTTACCTATCAAATCAGGATTTACATCAAAAATACCTATAAGGTCAAACCCTCTTTTCTCAAAATTAGTGTAATTTGCAAGCGCCTGCCCCATATTCCCTGCTCCAATTATGACTACCTTAAATCTGTCATTCACCCCTAGAATATTTCCAATTTCCTTATACAAGTATTCTACGTTATACCCATATCCCTGCTGTCCAAATCCTCCAAAACAGTTCAGATCCTGGCGGATCTGGGAGGCAGTTATACCCATCCTGGCACTTAGCTCTTTTGAAGATATCCTGGTAATACCCAACTTCAGCAAATCGGACAAATATCTATAATACCTGGGTAAACGCTTTATAACTGCTATAGAGATCTTTTTATCTAAACTCATCCACTTTCACCTCAAAATATTTTTGGTGGTATAATTTTACATATAAGTTCTAAACTATTGTGATTATACACTTTTGTTATTTTATTGTCAATATTGCTTAGAAAACTGATTTTTGCTACAATTGGTTACACTGGGCTTTATCATTTTAATTTACGGCAAGATTCGGTATGTAAAATATTTCGTAGGTTTTTTTGCGGATGACCCGGTGCTTCAAATTAATATACTAACTTTTGAAGGTGTGATCTTTATGATAGCTTTGGGCTGTAATAACATTAGTTTATCATTCGGGAGTGCTAAAATATTAGAAGGCGTCTCCTTCAGTATAAAGGATAATGACAAGGTCGGAGTAGTAGGCGTAAATGGTGCGGGTAAGTCCACCCTTTTTAAGATAATTACCGAAACTTACAAACCGGACACCGGGGAGCTCTATATTTCAAAAAATTTCAAGCCGGGTTATCTTGAGCAAAACTCCGGACTGGATTCAGACAATAGTATACTAAACGAGGTACTATTGGCATATTCACACCTTATCGAGATGGAAGCACGTATTAAAGATTTGGAGAAGTCTATCAGTATTGAAAAAAGTGAAGACACCTTAAACTCATATATGAGGGAATACTCCCGTTTGACTGAAGATTTTTCGCGTATGGGGGGCTACGAATACAACAGCCGTGTTAAAGGAATCTTAAAAGGTTTAGGCTTTAAGGAAGATGAGTTTGAACTAAACATTAAATATTTGAGCGGGGGCCAGAAGACAAGGTTAGCTCTGGCAAAGCTGCTGCTGGCGGAACCGGATATTCTTCTTCTGGATGAACCTACAAACCACCTTGATATAAACGCCATAGAGTGGTTGGAAGACTTCCTTATAAACTATAAAAAATGCTTAATGGTCATATCCCATGACAGGTTCTTTTTAGATAAGGTAACAGATAAAACTTTAGAGATAGAAAACTGTGAATGCAAGCTGTACAATGGAAACTATTCAAAGTATTTGGAGCAAAAAGCTGTAGACAGGGAAATCCAGCAAAAGCACTATGATCTTCAGCAAAAAGAAATTGCCAGGATGCAAGCATTTATAGAGCAGCAGAAAAGATGGAACAGAGAAAAGAATATTATTGCTGCCGAAAGCAGGCAAAAAGCTATTGATAGGATGGAAAAAATAGACAGACCTAAGGACCTTCCTGATAAAGTAAGAATAAAGTTTAGAGGCAGTGTAATAAGCGGAAACGATGTCCTTTTTGTCGAGAATCTTTCAAAGGAGTATCCGGGAAAACCGCTGTTTAAAGACCTTAGTTTCAATGTTAGAAAAAACGAAAGAATATTCATTTTAGGACCAAACGGTTGTGGAAAATCAACCCTTCTAAAGATTCTGGCAGGCAGACTGAATGAAACGGCAGGGTCTTTCGAGTATGGTCATAATGTCAGGATGGGCTACTATGATCAGGAACAGGAAAACTTGTCCCCTGAAAATACAATACTTGATGAGGTATGGAATTCAAATGAAAAGCTTACCCAGACCGAAGTAAGAAATGCCCTTTCAGCTCTGCTCTTTAAAGGGGAAGATGTGCTAAAACCTGTATCCGTTCTTAGCGGCGGAGAAAAAAGCAGGGTTTCCCTTTTAAAACTAATGCTGTCAGGCTCCAATCTTCTGATGCTTGATGAACCTACCAATCATCTGGATATAAACTCAAGGGAAGCACTGGAGAACTCCCTTTCGAATTTTGAGGGAACACTTATCATCGTTTCACACGACAGGTACTTTATAAACAAGCTTGCTTCCAGGGTCATAGAAATCGGTAAAACTTCCTGTACCGACTTTAGCGGCAATTATACGGATTTTCAAAAGTATAGGCAAAGGCTGGTTGTTTGTGATGAGAGCATTACTAATGATGTAAAAGTAACTTCGTCAAAGCTTGAACATATAACAAGTAAAGAGGAAAAGGCGAGAAAAAGAAAGCTGGAAAAGCAGCTGGCCCAGACAGAAAGTGAAATCACCACAATTGAAGCTCGTCTTTTGGAAATTGAAGACCAGATGAAGCTTCAAGAGATACAAAGCGATCATGTGAAGCTTATGGAACTTAGTAATGAGCAGGAACGGCTTAACCAAAGACTTATAGCGCTGTATGAGGCCTGGGAAGTACTTGCTTCCGAGACCCAGGAGTAATTCAAATTTTCTTCTTTGAAGCAAACGTAATTAATACTACAGGTTATTGCAAGTACTTAAGCTTCTATGTATGAGGCTTATAGCCTGTAATAACCTGTGTTATAAGAAATTATTGTGCGTCCTCATTAAACTTATTTCTCTGCCGGAAAACTATTAATTATACCAAGCAGGTATCTTTTCATAATCGCAAAATCTGTTGAATCTACGGCCCCGTTACCATTAACATCTGCCGCCTTTATACCATCAGGATGGGGAAACTCACTAATAATACGAAGCAGGTATCTTTTCAGCAGTGTAAGGTCAGTAGAGTCAACCAGACCATCTCCATTTACATCTCCATATTTAAACGGTACAGGAGAAGTTGTATTTCCCAGATATCTCTCCCTGGCAGGATTTGTGCCATTTAACTTATCCGCACCTGTTGAAGGCCACTGCATTGAACCATAGAATGCCGGCTTTGATTTAAGGTAATAGGATGCCGGGATCGTAAGATCTGTTATATTTGAATCCCATTGGATAGATCCGTTTATATAGTTGCCATGAATCAAAAGGGTGGCAGGGTCTATTCTGTGTGGATATCTGGGATCATTGTCCCATGAGATATTTCCTTCCACCAGTTCATTTCCAATAAAATTCTGATAATTTGAAGAGTCCTCAATATCAATACCTTCGGATTCAATCCTGTTACGCAAAAAAGTGTTGCAAGGCCCTGCAGGCCCCCAGTAATCTGCAACATCCACCTCCTGTACTATATTGCCTTCAAAAAGATTTGCATATGGATAGTGGCCGTGAATGGAAATGTCACAAGGTGTCCAGTCCCCACTTTCATTCTGGTATGGCTCTATTGAGTAGTTGTATCCGAACACATTACCGTTAGCACCAATATGTACCATCATAGAATGTCTTAAGTGCTTGAAAATATTATTTTCAATAAGACAGTTTGTAACATGAAAGCCCAGTTCAACTCCATAACCGTGTCCGCCAGCCCCCCAGTCGGTTGCATCTTCAAAGTAGCTGTCCCTTACCTCGATACGGTATCCAGTATTCACAGAAACATGAGCCTTTCTTGGCAGCATGCTGTGGACATTCTTCACCCAACAGTTTGCAGCATTCTTAAAATAAAACATATTAGTATCGCTTGTATCCAAACGTTTTACTGAAAAATCCTCAAACCCTATATGTTCTGCAAATCCCTGTGTTCTAATGACGGGATTTAAAAGTGCATTATAGTCAACTCTTAAAGGCTCATCTATGGTTATTGTATTTCCTTCTACCGATGCAACTCTGACAATTTGACCCACTGCACCATCTGACCATCCCGCATTCCATAAAGGCAGGGTGTACATAACAGCAGGGTCATTGTCCTGTTGTATCTCAACAAATGCGCCTGGCTTAAAAGGTGTGGTGTCCTCAACAAACAAATTGGTTGATCCCCTGGTATAGCCTCCGGTAAGCTTAGTCCACTGGCCCCTTTTGTAAGTTAGTATCTCAAAGGCGTTGGAGGAGTGGTTAACTAAAATATGAGTTTTGTCAGGGCCTTCTCCACGAAGCACTACAGGCTTACTTAAGGTAATCATGGATTTTATAAGGTAATTACCAGCCGGAATAATAACCGCTCCACCGTCAGCTACCGACTTGATTGCAGCATCAAATGCCGGATAGTCATCCGTTACACCGTCGGCTTTAGCTCCAAAGTCCATTACATTGGCTGTCACAGGCTTATTGGGTATACCTTCCTCAACCCCGGGATTCCAGGTGATTTCCTGCCCAAATACATTAGCACCGTGCACATACTCAAAAGAAACTCCGGTAAGCATCACCAGGATCACTAATGCTATCAAGACTTCCTTAACCATTTTCATAATCTCCTCCTTATGCAAATCTCAAAACAAATAATGCCTTTATTATATAACAAAAAGGCCGTAATTCCAATAGCTGGATTACGGCCGGGATGTTTTTAAACTCCTTATCTTAATCCCCCTGCTGTGAGTACTTCCATCTGGTGCTGCGAATCAATTTGGTTATCCTTATGCCTTAGACCGTTTAGAAAATACAAGTCAAA
>JBMOLK010000011.1:0-24611 GCA_049325575.1 Bacillota bacterium
ATAATAAATTGATAGTGAAGCGGACGAGGGTCATGATCATTTACCAACTCCATTTTTTCTCCGGACTTAAGGTTAAAAAATGTTTTAAAAATAGTTGGGTGCTCATCCTTAGGTTCATATTGTCTTGCATCTACTTTTGCGGCAAAGTTAAACATTGATATCGACTCCTTTTCTATTAATTATGGCTTAATTATAATTTAACGATTCTTTCTTTTCTGTGACTGTAGTCATAATTTTAAAAAAGTGATGTACGTCACATTCGATATTAAAAAAGTGAGTTAGTATTATCTTAGAGAATAAAAAAATGATTCAAAAGGCTTGGAGGAACTTTAATATGGGAGAAAATTTAAAACAGGCAGTAAGCAGACTGGTAAAAGGAAACATGGAAATGATAACGGCATGCTTTGACGAATACTATTTTGTAATACCCGAAGGATTGATAAAGCCGCATCGGGTAAATGTAAGGATTTATCATATAGGAGAATATGTGCCTGTTAAAGGTGATACCTTTCAATTTCCTGCTGATTTTAACATAATTGACCTGCATTCTAACATGGTGGCCAATATAAGAACTTCAAAATTATATGACATTGTCCCTATAGAAAAATATAAATACGATGGGTACCCCGCATTAAATTTAATGGGTTTTTATATAAAACTGAAATCACAGGAAGATTTTGACGAGTTCACAGCGCACTATAATACCTTTAAAATTTCAGAAAGAAGCAAGCTTGCAGGGTTTGCAAATAGATGGTTTGATATAACGAAGTTCAGAAATATCAGATATCAATAATATTATTTGTTTTTTGTTTGAAAGGAGGGATAGCATGAAAGCTTGCGTTGACAAAGATTTGTGTATTGGCTGCGGCATGTGTGAATCAATTTCACCTGCAGTGTTTAAAATGGATGACGAAGGAAAGGCAGAAGTTATTACTGAAGAATTATCAAAAGAATTAGAAAATGAAGCAGATGATGCCAGACTGCAGTGTCCTGTAGAAGCTATTATGATTGAGAAATAATGGGGCAGGATTTGTTTTGATGGCTATAACAAGAAAAGAGAGCAACCTCAAATTTGAAGTGTGCCCTCTTTTCTTGAAGGTGAAGCAAGCTGGAGTTATCAGATTTGAAGATCCATAACGGTATCAACCAATTTCATATCTGTCTTAATCTGGTCAGCTGTGCTATAAGCATGGTAGTATCCTTTATCCATCATATATCGGGATATTCTTTCATGTGTGGCAACAGCTTCGTTAAGCTGCCTGCTTAGTACCTCTCTGACATTAGGAGATGCTGCTTCCGTAAGTGCCCAGGCGAAATTTCTGATGCCGGCTTTCGCTGAAATCAGAAAGTCTGTTGCAATTGCCTGGTTGTCCATTTTATCCATATGGGTCAAGCTTTTAATTGTTTCATTCATGATATTACCTCCCGGTTAATGTGCATCTGTACTTGCTGTTCCCGCTGTTGTTACCCCTGGTGAAGTGACCGGAGCATGCTGCAGCAAGCCACGTAAATCCTCAATACTGGTTTTTGTTTTTCTAACATCGTCTTGCAGCATCTGGATTAACTCATCATCTGTGGCCAGCTGCATTAATGTAGCAGCCTTGACCGCACATGAGGCTTTAAAGGTTATTAGTTCATGAACCTCAAAAGTTTCATGAGGAGTAATTGTATCCCTTGGCATAAACGTACCTCCTGGTAAATTAACTTCAACAGTTATTATTTACATACACGAATATAAAATACCTCACGCAATAATATTATTATCTTTAGCAGCCAATTTTTTGAGTTTGGAGTGTGTAGATCTGATAGTAAAGCCCCTCATGTTGTTAAAGGGCTTACACTTTATCTTCTTGTAGTAAGTACTTCATCTATTATACCGTATGCCTTAGCCTCTTCAGCAGACATGAAGAAATCCCTCTCTGTATCATCCTTTATTTTGTCAAAGGATTGACCTGTGCGTTCACTCAGTATATGGTTAATTCTATCCTTTATTTTTAAAATCCATTCTGCGTGGATTTTTATATCTGTAGCTTGTCCTCTGACTCCTCCAAGTGGCTGGTGTATCATTACTTCACTGTTTGGAAGTGCAAATCTTTTGTCCTTTGCCCCGGACGCCAGTAAAAAGGCACCCATACTTGCTGCCATTCCTACACAGATTGTTGAAACATCCGGTTTTACATACTGCATGGTGTCATAAATTGCAAAACCCTCAGTTACAGAGCCGCCAGGACTATTAATATAAAACAATATATCTTTTTCTGGGTCTTCAGCCTCAAGAAATAACATTTGTGCTACAATCAGGCTTGCTGAAACATGATGTACTTCATCACTCAATACAATGATTCTATCCTTCAAGAGCCTTGAATAAATATCATATGAACGTTCTCCACGATTAGTTTGTTCAACGACAATAGGTACTAAAGCCATTATTATACCTCCAATTAGTTTTTTCTATATAGTAATTTACCAAAATGATTTAATTATTCAAGATTCTATTATCATTGATATGCTATTTGATTCCATTGAAATTTAAAAAGGATACTTTCCCAATTTGTATTTCTACTAGTAGGAAAGTACCCTTTGCTTGTTTTATAAAAATATTTATTTGATTACTAAGTGATATACCCAAAATGCCTTCACCTGTAGTTTGACACCTAGCCTTCGCCAGGTGGGTGTCTTGTTGAGAATTTCAGCCTCCCCCTGCCGTTGCATATAACTTCTGCTATATGGCGGTATTAGAACTGGGGTCTGACTTCAACTTTCAAACGCTAAACTCCCTGATTTCATTTGTAGGTTCAAACAACAAGCTTTTCCCGGACATCCCAGGTCAACTTCACATCAGAATTCTATTATACACGGGGTATAAGTATAGAGCAACATTGTCTTATGACGTTTAATAACCTCTAATCCTTTTAGATAGAATTTGGCACAGGCTTACTTAATAATGATTTGTTATACGAACGATAGCTGTATTTTAGTGTATATGAAATTTGAAGCACTGTGGTTATTCATTTGTCGAATCCTCGACAGGAGGTATCTGAAAGGAGCATAAAAACATATCACGGTTGGTTTTAACGGTATGCATAACTCCGGCAGGAACTATAAAGGGTATTCCGGGCTCCAGTTGAACTTCCTTATCTTCTAATACTCCTAATCCTGCACCCTTAATGCAATAGAACACTTCATCATATTTTGGGTGGTTGTGCATAGGAACCTCCCTTTGGGCATCCAAATGGTACACATTGGTGATTATTTTATTTTTGAAGGCATTTAAATCCATATATTATCTCCTTTTAAAACTTATTTATCACCTGTCTTGGCAGTTCTCTTGTATGGACAGGTGTTTTATAACCTTAGAGGGTATGCTTTATGTTCCGGTGGGATAAACAATTACTGTTCAAAATTGGCGTGGAGATGCCAAATCCGAATTGTTCTGCTATCTTTAGGAACAAAATACCATACGTGGCTTGCTTAAAGTAATGTTCTACTTTAACGGTTCCCATGTCCAGTCCACAAGTCTTTTGCTTACATGATCCCAAACCCGTTGATTGATAAAATAGTCTTCTTTACCTTGGTCAGTATAAGTCTTCAGTTCGTTGTCGTTGATTTCTATTTCGTCAGTGCATATTGGGCCAGCGTACGTACCTTTATTTACTGATGCATAAACTTTTATCTTCATAAAAAGTCTCCTCATACTTTATATAATCTATTTTTATTATTTCTATTTTTAATACCGATATTCTGAATCTGACATTTAGTAAACTTTTGAAGATAGTTCAAAAATTGTACCCACTCTTTATATAAAGCAGGGAAGAACGAGACAGCAACCCATTATATAGTGATATCCAGGCTCAAGCAGAGGACTTTCCTTTTTTGAAATAATATGCAATGATTTAACAGAAATGCAGCCAACATTACACAAAACTTTATGTAAACGCATACATTATAGTATCTTCATAAAGGAGGTATCTCTTATGCTTGATTATAAATCCGAACTATTATTCTGGACGGGTATCATGAGAGACCATGCGATATTTCAAGTCAATGCATTGGCACCAAAGGAGCAGACACATATACAAAACGCCATGTACTACCGCGACTTTTTTCAGCGGATGATTTTTGAACTTGAAAGAGCGACAGAATATAAGACATTAATACCAAAGCTGTTACAGGGACTTCAATGTTTTATTGAGTTTAAAAAGATGATATTAAAGGGCCTTCTCACATGCCAATTACAAATAAATCTTCCACCCAGCCTTATAAATCATCAGATTAATGAAGCTATGGAATTTAGTACATTATTAATAGCTCCAGAGAAATGTCCTAATAATATGATGAGCTTGGCGGGATACATTAAGATTTGGCTGGTGGACAGCATCGGTCATGCTGCTGGAATAGCGGCTTTTCTTGATCCCAGCGAAGAGTTGCTCCAGGAGGAAGCTCTCAGATTTAAAATGATGTTTAGTAAACTTCAAACGAAAGCATCTGAGCTTGAAATGATGTTAAATAAGGTAGGTTTAAACGTTGGGGCTCTAAAACTTCTGGCTAATGAAACAGTTCAGTGGATGGATAAATTTATAGAATACCTGGAGAAAGTACGTAAGTTAAGATGCAGCTGTGAGGCTTTAGGTTTAGGTACATTACTCCCCTTGATTCCAGACCACTTCATAAGGGAGCATAGGTACTTTATTTCTAAAATCAAGGATTGTTTGAGTTAATAAAGCCGGAGCGATAACCCCGGCTTTGTTGCTACAATTATTGTATATCAATTTTCTTGCCTTTCATTTGTGTTGATTCAACTTTAGGAACTTTAACCGAGAGAATACCATCCTTGTATTCTGCCTTTGCCTGTTCGGATTTAACTTCACCAGGCAGGGGAACTGTTCTGGAAAAGCTTCCATAAAACCTTTCAGTTCTACATACACATTTAAATCTTCCTTGGAGACACCCGGGATTTCAGCTTTTAAAACGACATCATTATCGGTTTCAAAGACATCCACCCTGGGAGATGTTGCTTTACCAAAAAAACCAAAAGGTGAACGGTCAAAGAAGTTTCCCATCTCCCTGCTAATATTATCCATATCCCTGAAAGGATTCCACGGAACTAAACCCATATATCACTCCTTATTAGATTTTTACCAATATTATAGTTCCTTTTATGTTATACTTATACAAATGTTTTTATTAAGGTTGTTCCAATTTTTTTCCTGCGTTATTTCAAATATTCAGAGGAATAATATTGAAAGCGGAGGACATAAGATGATACCAATAAGAGATACAATACCAAGTAGGCGTAAGCCAATAGTGACAAGAAATATTATAGTTGCTAATATATTTGTTTTTATAGTTCAGTTTATCGTTCCTGATAATCAAACAAGCGGTTTAATTTATCACTTTGGGTTTATTCCACGAGATTTTAATCATATGCTTCAGAACCAACCTATATCGGCACTTTTTTACTATCCGTTTATAACCGGTGCATTCCTTCATGGAGGCCTGTTCCACTTAATAAGTAATATGTGGACCCTTTGGATATTTGGGGATAATGTGGAGGACCGAATGGGGCATTCACGTTTTTTGGTCTTCTACCTTTTATGCAGCATAGCTGCTAATTTTGCTCACTTTATGTTCAATGCAGCATCTCCAATCCCGGCAATAGGCGCTTCTGGAGCAATTGCCGGTGTGATGGGAGCATATCTAATTTTGTTTCCATATTCACGTATTGTTACTCTTATACCGTTGTTTTTTATACCATATTTTATCGATATTCCTGCAATCTTGTATCTTTTGGTATGGTTTTTAACTCAAATATATTCGGGAGCAGTACATACGCTGACAGACGGCAGACTGGTAGGTGGAATTGCATGGTGGGCCCATGTCGGAGGATTTATTGGGGGAATTATCCTTCATAGATTCTTCATTCAAATGAGGTATTACAGGTACACGTAGTGTGTTTAATGTTAACAAACATAGTATTTATCCTGGTCAGCATAAAAGGCTTTCAGAATACCGGTCACAGAGCAGGTTTTCTGCCCAATTATCTGAATGATATAGGCATTAATGTAATCATTTCCGGTGGTATGTGTGGTGTCTTAGTGTTTTTGACACCATAAAAGGTTTTATACATATAATTATATTAGAGATATCGAACTGTAAATATAAACATATGATTCCCTAAAGCCTACTTGATTCAAATGGCTTGTTCATCAAGTTTATTTACTTTTACAGTTCGATATCTTTATAATAAGTGTTTAGGAGGATAATAATGGAAAAACAGTCTGGAGGGAATTTGAACTGGGTATTTTCACAAGATAGCATTTCAAGTATTTTAGGCGAGGATTTCTGGAATGATGTAAGCAGCGTTTTGCCAAAGAGAGGGCCCTGTATTGATGTGTTTCAAACAGACAGAGATGTCCATGTTGTTGTTGAAATCCCGGGAATACATACGCCTGAAATGGTTAAAGTGAAATTATCAAATTTTAAGCTGATAATAAGCGGAAAGATACCTTATACATATCAGATCTCTCAAGAGGAGCTTTTAAAAAATGAACGCTTCTTTGGGGAGTTTAAACGCGAAATTGAACTTCCTGGGTCGATAGATCCGGAGTGTGAGATAACCGCACAATATAAAAATGGAATTATTGAGATAAAGCTTCCAAAAGCATTAAATACTGAGGAAAAGTATGTACCGGTACAGTTCGGCGAGTAATAACAAAAACAGACACCCGATTATGAAAAACGGATGTCTATTTGCCTTGTATCCGGGTTGTGTTCTTTAGGGATAGATACCTCCAGTGTTCTATTCTTCATGGTAGCCGATAACCCCTCATTTTTCACATCGTATGGAAGATTAACAATCTGCTCCTTTCCCCTTGGGGCCCATTTGATCATTAGCTTATTCATACCAATACGTACCCGGACCTGGCGTTCATTTATATTAGGAGGGACGGCTATACGTACAATAACATAGTCATGAGCTTCAAAAATTTTTACTCCCTCATCCTGTTCTTCCAAGATGACCTCGGCACTTCTTGTGTCTTTAGCTTGTGCCACAGGTTGTTGTATAGGTTGAACTTGAGACAGTTTTAATGATTGATTGATTATATTTTGAATATATTCATTCAGACCTGAAAGCCCTCCAAGGCCTGGTGACCCACCAAACATTCCTTCTGGAAGCCCTGTGGGCATTCCTCCGAGTGTTCCTTTCATTGGTAATAAGGACTGTGTTATTAGGTCCTGTATGTTTCTGCTGAACTCTGCAGAGTCTTGCATATTAGCCCGGCTGTTTTTCCTGATTTCATCTTTCTTTGATGCTTCAGCAGCATCACGTATATAGTTGCTGATATGGGAAAGGTCTTTGGTCTCAAGGGTATCTCTAAGCTTAATTCCAAACATCAGAGGATCAATCATTTTTCTAAAGTCATTCATTTATTCATCCTTCCTTTCATAGCTTAACATGCACTTTAAATGTCTATTCCAAAACTTTATCATCCGATATATTTGACTTAACCAATTCCTTAACCCAGTCAGGGAATTCCTTTTTTTCCGAGCAGTTTAGCATGTCAATCTTACCTGGATCGCTAAGAAGCGAGCGAATATCCTGAATATCGTTGTTATCACCGCTTATTGAGCCAAATCCCTGGTTTTGCTTTTTATAGCTTTCAAAACCAATAGGAAGATTATTGCCTATATTAAGACAGGACGCTCCTTCGATATTTCCAATACGAATATTTCCTATAAGAAAAACGGGTGATAGATATGACATTTTGCCCTCCTGCATAATAATTTATTAAAAAGTAATGCTTTTGTTTAGATTATCTGCTCAATAGTGACAATCTTTTAATTTTTATGTACTTTTTTTATTTCTTTAGAGGAGCTCTGAGCACTGTCGGGGTTCTTTTTAGCCTTCCCAGGATCGTTTACCTTAACGCCGAAGTTATTACCCATATTAAGTGCACCACTAAGTTCCTTTATATCAAGATTGTCCAAGCGAAATACCAGCTCTTTTAGCTCTAGATTGTGCACTTCAAGGTTGTTTATATTGATTTGGTATTCAGGCTGCTTTCTGCTAAACTTGTCAATTATCTCTTCAAGTTTCTTAAGTCTTTCGTCAATCTTTTTTAAGAATAGGTCTTCAATATCCTGAGATTTTGCCCTTTTTTTTATTGAAACAAATTTTCTGTGTTTCCCTTTTTTATCTTCATCAAAAAACGTAATTATGATCAAAGCCTCACCACCTACTTCATGTGATTGTTATACTATTTGATGTTACTCCAGTACTATTGTCAACCTCATGCATGCCTGATTTAATAATTGCGCTTTTTATATTTAAGGAGCAGTTGTTATTTCCTAATAATAGTCCATAACCCTCGTTGCTTACGGAAGATGCTTTCCAACTGTAGTGCAGGTTATTCCCTGTAAAAACACCGGATGAATTTGAAATATTATCAATAATGATTTTGTTAAATCTTACATGCAACATGTTAAGCCTCCATTTACTTATCAGAATTATTCCAGGATATTTTTACTATAAGGTAACGAAGTTTCAATAACTTCTGTTTTACTGCCCTTGGAGATATACGGACTATCTACAATATCTGGATCAGAGAGAACATTTAATAGTATCCTTATTGCATTCATTTCTCCCATTACCCTGCCAAAACCGGAATTTGTCTTACCTGTGGAAGACCAGTTGGATTGAGAGTTTTCGCCAACAAAAATTCCCGAAACACTGTCGATCGAGTTTACGTTAATGCTGTTAAATATTATGACACCTGCATTCTTTCCAGTAAACATAATCAGAACCTCACAATAAGAATCTATACATAAAATACATTAATACAATGCTCTAAAAACATTAATTATGCCAATTGGTTTTGCGGTGATACATTGCCTGTAGGGTTATTTATAGGCATATCAGTTACATCTGTATCTATGATACAAGAAGAACCAAGCGTATTCCAGTTTATACCGTTCGGCACACCGAATCCAAAGTTTCTTTTTTGGTGAGAACTCCAACCGGGCTGGGAGTTAACTCCGACAGAAACCATAGAGGATGTGTTTATATGGACAGTGTTTATTGCATTAAAAACTATTGGTACAGCCACTATTACTCCTCCTTCGAGAATCTATAAGTAAGATTATGCATTTACTCACTGTTTAATCATTCCTTATACAACAAATACTTGCATGATTTAGTATATGTGTGGTAATAGTGTTTAGTGCTTGTTATGATTATCACTGAAGATACAAGACAATGGCATTTTATCCCTTTTTCTTTTGTTGAAAGAAGTCAATTCTTTCTCCACTTGTAATATTCAGCATTCTGCTCTTTGGTTCATATATTTTTTGAGATGTGTAGATTCCATTGTGCCCGGAGAATAAATAACTGACTATGCAGGCAATAAAGAAAAATATTACGCCTTTACCCTCAAACATTTCAATACTTAGCAGGAAGCAGGATATTGGTGCATTAGCTGCACCGCAAAACACGGCTATAAGCCCAATACCGGCAAGAAAGGAGGTTGGTAAGTCAACTATACCTGATAAGGTATTTCCCAGGGTTGCACCTACAAAAAAGAGGGGTATTGCCTCGCCGCCACGAAAGCCGGTTCCCATTGTGACAGCTGTAAATAGTATCTTGGCTAAAAACGCATAAGCAGGGACATGTCCTTCAAAGGCATCGGTAACCAATTTTAAACCGCGGCCGGTGTAATCTTGTGAGCCCACTATATAAACCAATGCAATAATAATAATTCCGCCAACCATACCAATCAACATTGGATCTTTCAAGTATTTTTTAGAAAGGTTTTCAATATTATGCCTCAATTTGCTGTATAAGACGCTTGTAAAACTGAAGATAATGGATACTATAATTATTTTTAAAACGGCATCTGCTGTTATAGCCGGTATTTCATATATAATATGTTTATCAACGGGAGCCCCCCATGCCTTAGTTGTAAAGTAGGCCACAAAGCTTGATACAAAACACGGGACCAGTGCCTCGTACTTCATCTGCCCTAAAGCCACAGCTTCCATGCCGAAAACTGTTCCCGTTAAGGGTGCACTAAAGGCAGAGCCGAATCCGCTGCTTATCCCGCTCATAAATAGAATTCTTTGGTCGGTTTTGTTTACCCTGAACAGCCGGTTTACCGCTTCCGTTATGCTGCCTCCCATTTGTACGGCTGCAGCTTCTCTACCTGTTGAACCACCAAACAGATGGGTAATAAACGATGCCAAAAAAACCAGAGGTCCCATTCTAATGGGAACAGTTCCCTGCCCATGATGAATATATTCCAGAACAACACTGTTTCCCTTATCAGCTTCCTTGCCGAAATGTTTGTACAAGTAGCCAATTATTATTCCTCCCAAAGGGAGAAATAACAGGAAATAAGGATTTGCCTCCCGTTTGTTTGTAAGAAACTGTACGGCAATTTTAAAGAAAGCTGTCGTTGAGCCTACCGCTATACCGATAATACTTCCCCAGAATACCCATTTAAATAGTGTTGTAATGAATGTTAAATATTTATGCTTGCCGACATTATTACTTTCCAAATTCTCCATAAAAATACTCTCCTGAATTTGTCTATAGCTGGCATCCTACTAATATTTTCAACACATCCGATTCCTATTTCTTTTGGTTTAACTGATTGTTATGGTTTAAATAATCCAGCCTGTCAGTTAGAAACTGAATATGTTTTTCAATATCAGCCTTCATGATGTTAAACATCTGTTTTGCCTGCTGATCTTCTGTTGACTCTGCCATCAGTGCATAACTGCCCTTCATAGATTCACAGGTTGCCTTTGCTTTTTGCAGGTCGCTTTGTACTGTCATTATTATCACCTCGCCTTCACTATAGTTAGTTTAACCAAACAATATTTTAAAATTCGATACAACAGATATCTTTATACGTTTTGTTAACGTTAGCATGGCAATGGCAGGTATTGCAAATTGGTCTCATAAGGAACGTGAAGGAAGGGCTGCTGATGTCCTTAAAAAAATACATAATCCAGACTGGAAATGTGTATTATGTAACCTTATTCACTTTCAAATCATACAATATAATACAATTCCAATCGGAGGTATTTAATATGTTAAGCTTAATTGAAGAAATAAGGTTTTGGACCGGGATTATGAGAGACCACGGGGAATTTATACTTTCTTCACTGTCACATAACGAACAAGAGGCTATACACTTTGCCCGACTTTATAAAGAGACATTCTCAAGACTTCATGAAAGATCTAAAAGCTTAACAGGCGTAAATAGCATTAATACGGCAAATTCAATTCTAAATGAATCTATGAATGTACTATTATGTTTCATTAATTTTAAAAAAATTTTGCTTGGAAGACTATTGAAGTGTCAACTTAATACCAGTCTTCCGCCAACCTTCTATAATCACATGATTAATGAAGCCATGGAGTTTTACGAAACCCTTATAAATATTCAATGCAATAAACCGGTAAATCCATTACTTGAAAATCTGGATCTTCACAAGATATGGCTTCCTGATGCATCAGGGCATGCGGCTTCAATAGCGGGCGATCTTGACCCAACAGAACAGATGCTTATTAATGAAGCACAGGAATTTGAAAAATGTTTTAACTGCCTTACACTAAAGGCCCAAGAACTTGGTAAGATGCTAACCAGGACATGTATTGACGATGGAGCTTTAAAACGACTTAATGAAGAGGTCAAAATGAAGATAGGAGAATTCATAGGCTTCCTGGATAATATAAAAGAATTAAGAGTAGAATGTAAAGTTCTAGGGGTTCTAAAGCCCTTGATTCCTGATCATATGATAAGAGAGGAAAAATACTACTTAAACAAAATTGCAGCCTATGAATAAGTTGTGCAAGAAAGCTTATAAGAAAAGACCAAGTATAGGGCAAGTACATTTGAAAGTTGACATAATGCAGATCGGTTGGTACCATATAGTTAGATTAACTAACTATATGGAGATGAGACTTATGCCTAGTGATTTGGCTTATAGGCTGTCAGAAGGGATGTCTGCCTTTTGCAGGGCAAACATGAATCGCAAGTCCAACTTGCCCATACGTTCAAGTGAAATGAGAGCACTGATTTTTATAACGCTAAATGCAGGTGATATAGGGGTAAGGGCCGTAGAGTTAAGTGATTATTTTGGAATACAAAAATCCTCTGTCAGCTCAATTATAGCTTCTCTCGAAAAGCAAGGTTATGTTAAACGAACCTTATCTGAAAATGACAAAAGGAACAGTCCGCTATTTCCAACAAAAAGGGGAACAAAGCTTGTAAATGAAACAATTGAAGAATACCATAGGATATCTAATAGACTGATAGATATTATAGGTATAAAAAAAAGTGAAGAGTTTTTGCAAATCCTTAATATGGCTGCAAAAATAATTCAGAATGGAGATGTAAATTTATGAGAGTAATGGTTACTGGTGCCTCTGGAAATGTGGGAAGATATGTTTTGGAAAGCCTGGTGGATATGGGAGAACAGGTTTTAGCTGCAGGTACAAGCCTTGACAAGCTTAATGCCACTTATGGAAAGATAGACAGTGTTAAAACGGTATACTTTGATTTTACCAATATGGATACTTTTGAAACGGCTCTCAAGGAGGTTGAAAGGGTATTCTTAATGCGTCCGCCGCACCTTGGAAAACCGGAGGATTTGCTGCCTTTTATAGAGGCCATGTCCAGGGCAAATATAAAACTGGTGTCTTTCCTTTCCCTTATGGGAGTAGAAAACAACCCTGTACCTCCACACCACAAAATTGAAAAATTTATTGAACAGTACAAGCTCCCTTATGCTCACATACGCCCCGGTTTTTTTATGCAGAATATTTCAGGAATTCATGCACTGGAGATAAAGGAACAGAACCAGATATTCATACCTGCGGGTAAAAGCAAGACAAGCTTTATTGATGCAAAGGATATCGGTCTTGCTGCTGCAACTGTACTTCATTCACCTGATAAGTATAAGAACACAGCGTATACCATTACTGGCCCCGAATCCCTGGACTATTATCAGATAGCAGAGATACTTTCACAAGTGCTTGGAAGGAAAATAGAGTATGCAAAGCCTTCATATTTTAAATACCGCAGTGTATATATTAAAAAAAGAGGCCTTGACAAGAGATATGTCAGTGTGACAGTAATGCTGTATTTTATGACGCGCATGGGTACGGCAAAGAAGGTAACAGATGAATTTGAAAAGTTAACGGGCAGAAAGTCAAGGACTTTTAAGGAGTTTGCACTGGATAATATAAAGGAATGGCAGTAAACCAAAAGCAGCCACAACTAATATTTAGTGCAGTTGCTCTATACAAAACAAAAGGTAACATAACAATGTCGAAGTACATATTATGTTAACAGGTCGATATATTAATCAAAATAAAAATGAAAGGTGGTAGGCGGGTTTAGTTATGGGTGCTTATGGCTATGGAGCGGCACCTGTAGTCTGTTACTAATATCTAAGCTCTATGAAAGGAGAAATCTATAATGACACATGATTACTATGGTACTCAAATGATGGCTGATTACACTATGATGGCATGCCCTTCGGGTTATGACAACCTTATGAGTACAGGATACCCTACTGCTGGGCACTATATGAACGAACGCTTAGTTAAGACAATTCAAGATTGTGAAGCAACCTGTGAACACATGACTAACTATTTAAAGAAAATGCCTGATTTTCAGATGCGGGTGAATCAGGCTGTGTTACTTCGTGATTGTGCGGATATTTGTGGATTAACCGCTAAATTTGTTGCTCGCGGTGCTGTGTTTGCAAGACAGACTACAGCTTTATGTGCATGTATCTGCGAAGCCTGTGGTACCGAATGTGCAAGATTCCCGGACCAAATGTCACAAAACTGTGCTAGGGTTTGTATGCACTGTGCAAGAGAATGTAGAGCATTTGCAGGCATGTAATGCCATAATATTGGAAGCCAACCTGCAGACCATAAACAGCTGACAGGTTGGTTTCTTTCTTATAATAAGAACCAGCTGGCTTAGAGGTGCATACAGCGTATTTCCAAATAATCTTATATTCATTTATGATAATGATCCTTATGATACTCCGAATTGGGATCAGACACATAATGGTTTATTCTTAAACAGTCCAAAATTGTAATAGTTATACAAATTTTATGCCGAAAGTAGTTGAGTTTTAGCTTGTGCAATGATATAATATTATTGCAATTATATTATTAAAAAGCACTTTTTAAGACAATACTTTATTGTTGTAGTCTGATTTTTTATCTATTTTTGCTAATAGCAATGATCGTTAAATTTGTTATAAAAATTATGCTGTAAAACGGTTTTTGTTATTGAACTTATCCTGGTTGCACGTCAAGCAAATAAAGTCGCCAATTTTTCATGAGGACATAATATCTTTTTGCTAACGCAAAATGCAATAAACCAAGTAAAAAAAAGGAACACGGAAGAAAAAACTCAATTACAAGGAGGGTACAACGTGCTTAGAAAAGTGACAAAACAGGCTCTTGCTATTTTGGTGGTTTTTGCAATGCTAGGCTCTTTCGTTCCAACAATGATGGGGGTAGTAGTACCAGGCGGCTATTCGGTGGCTGCAGCAGAATCGGTTTATACACCTGGTGTATCGGAAGGGGTTTATACCAATGTAATCGTTCCTAAAGCCATAAAGCCCTCGGCAGCTGGCGCTTTGCAAGTTCTTGAAGTAAACGGCGTAAAGCAGCTGTGTGATAAGACGGGAAAACCCATTCAATTACGTGGTATGAGCACCCACGGTCTGCAGTGGTTTCCGGAAATTATCAATAATAATGCTTTTGAGGCACTTTCTAAGGATTGGGAGTCCAACGTGATTCGTCTGGCCATGTATGTTGGCGAATCTGGATATGCATCAAATCCGGCAGTTATTAAACAAAGGGTTATTGATGGAATCGATTTGGCTATAGCAAATGACATGTATGTCATAGTGGACTGGCATGTGCACGCTCCAGGAGACCCAAATGCAGAAGTTTATAGCGGGGCTAAGGATTTCTTTGATGAAATTTCTACTCTATATCCCAATAATCCAAATATTATTTATGAGTTGGCCAATGAGCCAAACAGCAATGAACCAGGAGTAACAAATGATGCAGCAGGTTGGGCGAAAGTAAAGTCCTATGCAGAGCCTATAATAAAAATGCTGCGTGATAAAGGTAATAAAAATATTATCATTGTAGGAAGTCCCAACTGGAGTCAACGTCCGGACCTGGCAGCCGCCAATCCGATAAATGATGCAAATACCATGTATACGGTACATTTTTATACTGGTACCCATAAACCGTCAACAGTTAGTACGGATTGGGAGAACGTTATGAGTAACGCTCGAAATGCATTGGAAAACGGTATTGCTGTCTTTGCAACTGAGTGGGGAACCAGTGAGGCCAGCGGTAATAATGGACCTTACCTGGCAGAGGCCGATGTATGGCTTGATTTTCTCAATGAAAACAATATCAGTTGGTGTAACTGGTCATTGACCAATAAGAATGAGACTTCAGGTGCTTTTACACCTTTTGAACTTAACAAAACAGAGGCAACAAAACTTGATCCTGGTGATGACAAGTTGTGGGAACCAAAGGAATTAAGTGTTTCCGGTGAGTATGTTCGCGCTCGTATCAAGGGGATTCCATACGTGCCAATTGACCGTACTGTAAAAGAGGAATTTACGACAGTAATCTGGGACTTTGATGACGGAACGGTACAAGGATTTGGTGTGAATGGTGATAGCCCGGTTAAAGACATTACCTTGAGCAATGTAAACAATATGCTGAAAATCGAGGGATTGAGTGCCAGCAATGATCTTTCTGCAGGCGGCGGTGGCTATTGGTCAAATGTTCGTCTCTCGGCGGATGGGGCAGGTGCTCGTCCTGATATTTTTGGAGCAGAAAAGTTGACTATGGATGTTATTGCAGCAGAGCCAACAACTGTCTCCATTACAGCCATCCCGCAAAGTGCTGCTCATGGCTGGGCAAACCCTACGGATGTAGCTATAGTGGCGGAGAGTGATTTTGCAAAGCAGGTGGATGGTACATACAAAGCTGCATTATCTATTTCAACAGCTATTTCACCAAACTTTAAAGCTATTGCAGAGGACGCTAGTGACAGCACATTGACCAATATCATTCTGTTTGTTGGTACTCCGGAAAGTGTGAATACAATCTCTTTAGACAATATATCTGTTTCCGGAAATCGTGCAGCTGTTGAGAAGCCAGTTGTACACGATCCACTAGGAACGCCAACCCTTACTTCGAATTTTGAAGACATGACCCGTCAGGGCTGGAATTGGGATGCAGCCTCAGGGGTTAAAGGTGCATTGACTATTTTGGAGGCAAATAAATCAAAGGCTATCTCCTGGGAGGTTTCTTATCCGGAGGTTAAGCCTTCTGACGGGTGGGCATCTGCTCCGCGTATTGTGCTTGGTGGAATAAATGCAACTCGTCAAAACAAGAAATACCTTGCCTTTGACTTTTACCTTGCCCCGGCCCGTGGAAGCAGAGGAACGCTCTCCATTAATCTGGCATTTGCACCGCCAAGCCTTGGATACTGGGCACAAGCTTCCAAAAATTATGAAATTCCGCTGACATCACTCTCCAAGCTGACAAAAACCGGTGATGGACTTTATCACTTCAAAGTCTACTTTGATCTGGATAAAATCAAGGATGACAAGGTAATCGCTTCAGATACTGTCTTACGTGATATTACAATAGTTGTAGCTGATGTCCAGAGTGATTATGCAGGAAGAATGTATCTGGATAATGTAAGATTAGAAGGCGTAAGTACAATAAAAGCAGTCACAAAAGCCGAGACTACAACAGATGACAAGGGTAATGCTGCAGCTACTGTGACTAAAGAGCAAGTAATGGACGCAGTTGATAAAGCAGCTGCAGATGCGGCAAAACAAGGGGAAGATGCAGCAGTAGAAATCCAGGTGGAAGCACTGAAGGATGCAAAATCCCTAGAGTTAAGTATTCCTAAGGCGGCAGTGGAATCAATAGTTGATAAAAAGCTCCTGAAACTTTCGATATCTTCACCATTAGCGGCTATTACCTTTGACCAGAAGGCTCTTTCTACAATCTCCAGCACTGCAGCAGAGGATGTAAAGATAACGGCTGCAAAGGTGGATGTATCTACTTTGACAGGAGAGATAAAAGAAGCAGTTGGTGAAAGACCGGTATTTAACTTTGGCGTGACAAGCGGCGATAAGACCATATCCGAGTTTGGCGGCAACGTGATACTGGCAGTCCCATACACTCCTAACGCAAATGAGGATACTAACGCAATCGTGATATATTACATCAATGCCCAGGATAAACTGGAAATGGTTAAGGATAGTACATATGATCAGGCTGAAGGGAATGTTACTTTCAAGACCAATCACTTCTCCAGGTATGCTGTAGGCTATAATAAAATGGACTTTTCTGATGTATCAGGGTGGTATACAGACTCCGTAAATTTCCTTGCTGCAAGAGATATAATCAAGGGCAAAGGAAGTGGTAAGTTTGCTCCAACAGCAAACATCTCAAGAGCAGAGTTCGTTCAGATACTTGCCAACATGGCT
This sequence comes from Bacillota bacterium, assembly GCA_049325575.1. Classification (GTDB taxonomy): domain Bacteria; phylum Bacillota; class Clostridia; order Acetivibrionales; family Acetivibrionaceae; genus JBMOLK01. The sequence goes on from JBMOLK010000011.1 coordinate 17,572, forward strand.
GGAGCAGATCTTTCCATGTACACAACATCTAACTTTACTGACGTAAAGACTACCGATTGGTTTAACGGTGCAGTACAATGGGCTTATGAAAAAGGTATAGCCTATGGTTCCGGCGGTAAGTTTAACCCAGGTGCCAACATTACCCGTCAGGATATGGCAGTGATGATCAACCAGTATACCCAAAAGGTTGCAAAGTACACCCTTGCAAATGCAAATGAAGCTGTGGTTTTTGCAGATGATGGTTCAATAGCTGAGTATGCAAAAGTATCGGTATTGGTTATGCAGAGGGCGGGCATCATTTCAGGTAAGGGTAACAACATGTTTGATCCAAGAGCCAATGCAACTAGAGCGGAAGCGTCCAGAATGATTACTGCTTTGATACAGATAATGGTGAAATAGGATTTTGATTTTACACAATAATGTTCATAGAATATGTTTTGAGTGGTAGGTTTATAAACCTACCACTCTATGTTTATCAGTACTAATTATCAATAAGCATCAATGCTTTTACCTTCAAGTCTGTCCCGCGTATAGCTTCCTTTCAAGCTCGCGATGAAGGCTGGTTGGCTGAATAAATGCTTATTCCTCGCCTGACTGACCCAAAAGGTGACCTATCGGAATAGACAGAAAACTTTTTTATGCAGCTTTCTTTTCTAATATTTTGTATTTTTAGGGATAGGTAGTTGTTTTTCTTAGGAATATTTGTTATTTTAATATAAAGGATATTAATTACTCTCAAAACAAATTATGGGTGTAGCGGCGTAGGAGTATGTGAGGTTAAGAGTATGAGCTTATGGTTTAATTACGTACTTGCATGGGTTTCAGCAGTGCTTGTGTTTATATTGTCAAGTGTGTTTATTTTAAGAGTTTTAAGCCAAAAATTAGATAAATGTAAGAATTTTTTTGGTGTTGTCAATTCGAATGTGAGAAAGTATCACAAGCATATGGGAGTGACTCTCATACTTACGGGGCTTATACACGGATTAGTCTCATCTGTAAATATTGTAAGTTTGAATCTTGGAACATTCTGTTGGATTTTATCCATATTGCTTGGCGTCAACTGGATAACCAGAAGACGTTTAAGTAAAACTATTAGTTGGGTATATTGCCATCGATTGTTAAGCATTATATTACTTATTACTATCATTTGGCATGTGGTGGATGTTGGGGGTATACGGGCTCATGAGGTGCTATTTTCTAGGGTCAACCCGGTGAAAAGCCAGAGTGATAAAACCGGGTCAATAAACTTGTCCAGTAAGAAACTGGAGAATGCTGAATTTAAAGATGGATTGTATACCGGTGAGGCGCAGGGATACCGCCAAGAACTTAAAGTACAGATAGAAGTTAAAGACAACAAAATCTTAGGCATAGATGTAACTAAACATAACGAAAGCAACTTGGTTCTTTTTTTTACTTCACCAATAGAGCGAGTGTCCAGTAGAATTGTTGAGAATCAAAGTATGGAAGTTGATACTGTTTCTGGTGCTACCTTTACTTCAATTGGTATTATAAATGCTGTAAACGATGCTTTATCCAAAGCATTAATCAAAGGCGAATTACCTGAAAAGAGAGAACTGCCCAGAAATAACAGGAGAGGACATTAGATTTTATATTGACAAAAGTGTTTAGTAGCTATATGCTTTTGTTATGATAAATATGAATGATTCGAACAAAATGAGAATAAGCTATCTACTTTTAAGGTTGGTAAATAAGTTCTTTGATACCGATAAAAAAACCCGTTATTATGGAACTGACAAACAAATATTTGAATCTGAGATACATATGATAAAGGCAATAAAAGAGAATGAAGGCATCCATGTAACAGGGCTGGCAAACAAACTTGGGATTACAAAGGGCGCAGTATCCCAGATTATAATGAAATTAGAAAAAAAGGACTTGATAAGGAAAGAAAAAGATGTCTACAATCAGTCAAAGCTTGTGTTGAAATTAACTTCCAGTGGTGAAATTGCATACATTAATCATGAAAAGCTGCATAAGAAGCTTGACGATATGATAAGTGAAATACTTGATAAAGTGTCGGAAGAGAACATAGAATTCCTTAAAGTTTTTTTGATGAGTCTTGAAGACAGGTTAGAAGGTTTTGAAGAAAACTGTAACAAGTGATTTTTTTATGTTAAGTGTATAGTATCTATACGCTTGCTGTTGATTAAAGAAGTATCAGGTTAGATGTAGTTAACATAATGTACAAGTTGTGCAATTAAATGTTAAATTTTTTTACCCAAAGCGTATAGCTGCTAAACATGTCTTGTGTAACTTAGTTTTGGTTTTAGCCATTATTATTGTAATTAGAAAACCTGAAGGAGATCATAACATGGATTTAAATGACGAAAATGTTAATATGATGCAAGAAGAGAGGGTTCCTAAATAGGAGTGATTTTTACAATAGTAGTATTGATCTTCCTTGAGGAAATTTTAATTTTCCTGGGAGCAACTGAAACTATATTACCGTATGCAAAATCCTATACTGTTATATTTATCTTAGGTGCAGCTATAAACGTGTTTAATATAACAATGAATCATATAGCACCATCTGAAGGTGCTGCAAATATAAGTATGATTGCAATGGTTCTTTATTCTTGTCATACTTGTCTTACCTCGTGTGATAGGATTGAACGCAGTGATTTACTCACAAGCTATTGCTGACTTTCTAACAACAATATTAACAGTAATATTTGCTGTTAATCTCAAAAAAGAGCTTGATTCTCTGAAAGGGAAAGATACAGATAAATCATTAACAATAGAAGATTTAGCAATATAGGACTATAAAAAGTTATGCTTTTGGTATCAAATTCTACGTCTTATTTCAATATTCGTTAAAAAGATATAAAAAAGTAACTTATTATATTGACATACAATATATGCTTATTATAAAATGTCTTGTAACAGATGGAATTTATACCTAATTTTCCATATAGAAAGAATTAATGTAGAATTATGTAAACGAATTATTATAATGTACTTTCTAAGTCAATAAGATTCTTTCCACGATAATGCATTGGTATGGAGGGTTTGTATGGGTTTGGGCTATTATTGCTTTAATATATAAACAGAATTTTACTATTATATTGGGGGAGCATGGATTGTGGAAAAAATAAAACTATTTTGTTTATCATATGCTGGTGGTTCAGCAATGGTTTACAATAGTTGGAAAAAAACTCTGGACGATTTGATAGAATTACATCCGGTAGAGATACCTGGAAGGGGAACAAGATATTCTGAACCTCTATGTGACACCATGGAGGAGATAGTAGACAATGTTCTCAGATCAGTGATTAAAGAGCTTAATGGATCGGACTATGCTTTTTTTGGCCATAGCATGGGAACTATCATAATATACGAACTAATTCATAGAATAAGGTGTCTAGGATATAAGGAACCTTTGCATACTTTCTTTTCAGGTAGATTTCCTCCTCATTTCAATGAAAAAAATCCCCTACATAAATTACAAGATGAAGAATTTAAGAGTGAGATTTTTAAATTAGGTGGTACACCAAAAGAGTTTATTGATAACCAAGAGTTATTTGATATTTTCATGCCTATATTGAGGGCGGATTATACTGCTATAGAAACATATAAATATACTAGAAGAGCTAAATGGGATTTTAATATATCGGTTCTATATGGCACTCAAGACATAGAAGTGCAGCAATATGACTATTCCGAATGGGAAAGTTATGTAAATGGTGAATGCAACTTTTATGAATTTGCAGGAGATCATTTCTTTATTCACAGTAATGAGGACCAAATAGTGAAGATAATTAATTGTGTCCTGTTAGAGAGCTATATTGAAAAAGGGAGTGATAAATCAATATGTATAATGTTGGAGTGATTGGTGCGGGAGTAATGGGTACAGGAGTCGCACAAAGTGTTGCACAAGCGGGACATAAAGCAGTACTGATCGATATTTCTAAGGAAATCCTTGAGAAGGCAAAAGAAGAAATATATAAGAACATACGCTTTCAGGCATTTTTTAATAAGGATAAGAGTGTAGAGAATCCTGATGAGGTTGTAAATAGAATTGAGTTTACAACTGACTATGAATTGTTAAAGGGTACCGATTATTTAATCGAAAATGTACCGGAATTGTGGGAGGCTAAAAAGGAAGTATATCAAAAGGCCAATGAGATTTGCCAGGGTGATTGTATATTTCTTGTAAATACCTCCTGTATTTCAATAACAAAGGTTGCTTCATTATGTAACAGACCTGAAAGGGTCATAGGTGTGCATTTTATGAATCCTGTTTATTTAAAGCCGACAGTTGAAGCCATCAAGGGATATCACACATCGGAAGAAACAATAGAGAAGACAAAAGAGTTTTTATCAAGTATGGGGAAGGACTGTATAATCGTAAATGATTATCCAGGTTTTGTGTCTAACAGGATTTCACACCTTTTAATGAATGAGGCAGCTTTTGTAGTTCAGGATCAGGTGGCTAGTCCAAAAGACGTAGATGAGATATTCAAAAAATGTTTCGGGCATAAGATGGGTCCTCTTGAAACCGCTGATTTGATCGGCCTGGACACAGTAGTAAATTCTCTTGATATTCTGTATGAAAGTTATCAGGATTCCAAATTTCGCTGCTGCCCGCTTCTTAGGAAAATGGTCGATGCAGGTCTTTGCGGCAGAAAGACAGGACAAGGTTTCTATTCATATAATGATTTTGATCTTTAGAACCTCATAACATAATTAGATATTATTTTAATTTTGATAAATATATAAAGGGGGAGACGTTAATGGATGAAAAGAATCTTAAAGTAAGAAAGTTTTTATCCCGTTTTTTTAAAAAGCATGAATTGGGTGATGAGGAGGATATATTTTCTCTTGGATTTGTAAACTCGCTGTTTGCCATGCAGTTGGTAATGTTTTTGGAAAAGGAGTTTAAATTAACAGTAGACACCAAGGACCTGGATTTTGATAATTTTAGGACTGTAAATGCTATTGTTTCCTTCGTGAATAAGAAAACAGCTTAGTACAGTGAATTTTGAGAGTTTTTTATATCCAATTGTATGGAAGGTGAGCTGAATGAAGACTGAACTAACAGATGAACAATTAAAAAGTAAGGAAGAGTTTCGTAGTTTTGTAGATGAGGAAATTATACCGTTCGCTGCTGAAAATGACAGGAATGAGAGTATGAATCCTGTTATTTTGCAAAAGTTGATTGAAAAGGGTTATATAGGGTCTATGCTTCCTAAAGAATACGGAGGGATGGGGCTGGACATGGTTACTGTGGGGATACTTAATGAGGAAGTAGGCAGAGGATGTTCTTCAGTAAGGAGCTTACTAACAGTCCATGGAATGGTTGCACTGGCTATTTTAAGGTGGAGTACAAAGGAACAAAAGGATTATTGGCTGCCAAAAATGGCAAAGGGAGAGGTTATAGGAGCTTTTGGTCTGACCGAACCAAATGTCGGCAGTGATGCAAAAAGCGTTGAAGCGTTTGCTGTTTTAGAAGGGGACAACTATATATTAAATGGAAATAAAAAATGGACTACCATGGGACAGATTGCAGATGTTTTCCTTATATTTGCCCGGTGTGAGGGCAAACCCACAGCTTTTTTAGTTGAAAAGGACAGGCCCGGATTTTCTACCACCCCCATGAAAGGATTGGTAGGAGTCAGAGCGTCAATGATTGCAGAATTGCATATGAATGATTGCATAGTTCCGTCGGGAAATATTATAGGGAAAGTTGGTACAGGGCTTTCTCACGTTGCCCTGGCATGTCTTGATTATGGAAGATACACTGTTGCCTGGGGCTGTGTAGGATTAGCCCAGGCATGTCTTGAGGAAAGTGTGAAATATGCCAGAAAAAGGAAGCAGTTTGGAGCTCCCCTTCGGGAAAACCAGCTAATACAAAAGATGATAACAGAGATGGTTGTAAACATTAAGGCTGCAAGACTTTTATGTTATAATTCAGGATACCTTAAGGATGTTGGAGATCCTGACAGCATTATGGATACATGGGTTGCAAAGTATTTCTCTTCAGTTATGGTGAATAAAGTTGCAAATGATGCAGTGCAAATTCATGGTGCCAATGGGTGTCACAGTGATTATGCCGTGGAAAGGTTTTTAAGGGATGCGAAGATTAATGAAATAATCGAAGGTACGACACAAATGCATGAGGTCTTAATTGCAATGAATGCGTTCAGGACCATTTAATATACACGTTAGTTTATTTGGACTTAAAAAGGGGATGCTTGCTGATGGGTAATATCATAAAGAAAGAAAGGAAGATAAAGTGTGTTGTTTGGGACTTGGATAACACGTTGTGGGAAGGTGTGCTGCTTGAGGACAGCAGAGTGACATTACGTGAGGGAGTTATAGATATTATAAAGGAGTTTGACAACAGGGGAATACTGCAATCGGTAGCAAGTAAGAATGAACATAATATGGCAGTGAAAAAGCTTGAGGAATTTGGAATCAGTGAATACTTTTTATATCCTCAAATAAACTGGAATCCAAAGTCTACTTCCATAAAGAATATTGCAGAGTCTATAAACATAGGCATTGATACTGTTGCTTTTGTTGATGATCAGGCTTTTGAGCGCGAAGAGGTGAAATTTTCAATACCTTCGGTGCTTTGTATAGATGCAGAAGACCTTAGTAATGTACTGGAAATGGATGAGTTTAAACCTAAGTTTGTTACAGAAGACTCCAAGAAACGCAGGCTAATGTATTTAAGCGATATGAAGCGCAAAGAAATCGAGAACAGCTATGAAGGGCCACAGGATGAGTTTCTTGCTTCGCTTAATATGGTGCTGACAATTTCACCGGTAGGAACAGGTGACTTACAAAGGGCAGAGGAACTGACTGTAAGGACAAACCAGCTAAATACTACAGGGTATACATACTCATATGAGGAATTGGATGAAATTCGAAAATCTAAAAATCACAAGCTTTTCATTATTGGATTGGAAGATAAATTCGGAACTTACGGAAAAATCGGTTTGGTACTGATAGAGTGCAGGGATGATATATGGAAAATAAAGCTGCTTCTGATGTCGTGCCGTGTAATGTCGAGA
>JBMOLK010000012.1:0-2916 GCA_049325575.1 Bacillota bacterium
ACAAGCTTAATAATTTCCTTCTTATATTCTGCTGTAAATGATTTGCCTTTCACACTGAGCACGTCCTTTCTGAGTACATTCATTATATCAACCTTTCAGTGTGTTTATCAAATCCGGTTCACTCCAATGGACGGTCCATCCTTAAATCACAACACAGTAAACTTTAATCTAAACTATTAATAAATGACGCTAGTTTTGTAAATTTAGTGCTAGTACAATAATATAGCTTATTATTGTATGGTATTTGAAAAGATGGATTAAAATAATCTATCAAACCTTTTGATGTCATCCAAATACATAGTTTCTCTCCTACCAATTCACCATTTTCATTATATAAACCTATAATTAAGGTAGGTGTCTTTCCTCCAATTAACCCTGATTCTTTTATTTCCTTGTACTTTAAATTTTTAAGGTATTTCATAATATCACCAATCATTTGTTTGTCAGTAATAGTCTGCTCTTCAATGTCAGGGTAATTAGCCCAAATACGTATTTCTTTTATTTCCTCTTCATTGTATTGACAAAGGTTAACCGTATTAACATTTGCCCAAACTATATTTAAGGTAATTACTGTAGATATAATAAATAAAAGTACTATTAGAATAATAAATATTTTGTTTTTCATATTTTTGTACCTCACGTTTAAAATAAAAATCTTACATAGACAATCTTTAAATCATCCGCCCATGGATGGGCGGAAAATGCACCATATTTCCAGAGAACGTTTGCATACAAGAAGCCTTTGAGGGGTTACATAGCTCTTATGTCCCCGAAAAGGTTTTGTGAGCGACCCGTGATTCAATTCTACCCTTGTATGCGTTGTTACACGAAGTCAGGTGCCCAGCAACGCCAGAAGCCGACACGATGTCGGCTCCTTAAATTACTTCTCTATTTTTATTTCAAGGTTTTTCAAGTCAATTACAGCACCTATTTCCATTAGAAAATCTAAACCTAGTAATCCATTTATGGTTCCTTCCGGGTCAATAACTCCAAAATCAACTTTGGTAGAACCAATAATTTTATCTCCTATTTTTATTTCATCTACAACTTTTGAAAAGAAATTATGCAAACTTCCACCAACACCATAAAAAGAATTAACTTTATCATTAAGTTCAGCAAAAATACCTATATCTTCAACTATATCTGGTGAAATTATAGTTTCGCAAGCACCCGTATCTATTACAGTATTATCAATAATTTTACTACTTCCACGAAATGTAATCTCTATAGTAGTAAATACTAACCCATTCTTATATTGAATATTCATCTTGCTACACCTCTATAACCCAAAATATGCTTTATTTCAATTTCCAATTTTGGGTTTGCAGTATGATAAACAATAATATCATCTTTGGCTCTCACCAGTTCTCTTGTAGCATGTCTATCATCATCATATGCTTGAATTACAGCTACATCTTCAATATATCTTATATTTTCAGTTATATGTGATTTCAATATCTGAAGTTTAACAAATTTATTTGGGTATATATTCCTAACTTCTTCCCATTTCATGTTCTTCACCACCAATTAATATAATCTAATTTTATTATACCATCCTAGTAACAAAAATAAATACTATTCTTCAATGGTTAACCTAAAACCCGCGACACGATGTCGCGGACTTGCACCTGATTTTGTGTAACGTTTGGCTTCACGACAGTTCCTGAACCGGACCCTCAGAGCCATTCTTCTCTGGCGACCTTTGACCCGGTGAAGGAATGTGGCGAGTCATTCTTCATGCTCATGCTCCAGAGGATTACTTCATGCTATTTCCCTCGAGCCCTTATGTGAAGCCTTTGTTAGCCGAAGTACACCGGCCCGCTTGTTCAGAGAGAGCTATGGACGGCTCTCCCTCAAACAAAGTCTGACAAGCTACCAAAATGAACACTCTATGTCAAATCAAAATCTATATTGCTATTAGGTCTTTATTTTCCACTTATTTGAGTCTACATCAAGGATATATATAATCTCACTCTCTCCAAATGAAATAGTCAAATAAATTGTTTCATATTCGTCAAAGCGTAACTTCATCTGACTGTTTTTTAAATCATAAATGCTATCAAAGGATGCTATAGGTATATTAGCAAAACCATCTTCTCCATAAGAATAGTCAATTTCCAAGCTAACAGATACTCTCTCTTCTGTATCAATATTTATTCTTTTAATTTTTCTCTCTCCTTCATAAGGCAACTCTCCAAATTCTAACCGTGTTAGCACTTCTTGCGGAGATAAAATAACAACTGTTATATTTTTACTTATAAAACAGCAAGCTTTATTCTCAATAATAACGTCACCTAATGATGGTCTTATAAATAAATCGTTGATTTTGGGGAGATATTTTATAAAGAATAAAGATAACAACATTAACGACAAGATACCTACTATAACAATAATTTGTTTCCTGCTTTTCATACACTTCACTCCCCATATTGTGGTAATACTTTAAAATAAGTTCATACAATAAACTTTTATCAATCAAATTTATACTCCAAAGTTCCTCCCGCAAAATCTGCACAGGGATGTGCGGTCTTTCGGTGTATTTTGGCTAACGTTTTAGGTATGCGACGGCTCTGAGTCGGACCCGTAAGGAATACCCCTTGGCAGCTTTAGCTCAACGAAGAGCTGTGGTGCGGCATTCTTCTTGGGATGACCCACGTTAGCTTTACTTCTTGCTTTATCCCGTCCGCACCCTTGCGAATACCTGTTGTTATCTTTTGTGCATCGCCCCGCAGAGCCTAACTTAATAATCTTTTATATTCTAAGTTTTTTTATATATTTATAAATTCTCACCACAGCATCAGAAGAAGGTTTAGAATTTTGCAATCGGCTGTATAAAATAGAAGATGAGTTACAAGATTCTACACCTGAAGAACGTTATAAAGCCAGGCTTGATCGTAGTCGTCCTATATTGGATGA
>JBMOLK010000013.1:0-2915 GCA_049325575.1 Bacillota bacterium
AATTAGGGCATTTTTTTACTTATGTCGCAATCGTTAAAATATTGTAACGAATTAAGTCAATTAAGCCTATTAAGCCTATTAAGCCTATTAATCTTATACTCCTTACAAAAGAGTTTTTCAGGACATAGACTAATTCCCTATATTAATTAGGAACAATTCTAGGTTAACAAAAGCAAAGCAGTTATCATACATTATTATTAATCTAGAAGGTAAGCGTAGGGAAGGGAGAAATTAAATTGAATACATCTCTACTTGATTTATTAAGATATGGGGGATTTATACTATATGCCAGGCATGGGGAAGCAACAGTTGGAGAAGATCTACCTAATTTGAATTTTTGGTACTGCTTTACCCAAAGAAATCTTTCTGAAACGGGAAGAAGATAAGCAATTTACTACGGACAAATTCTTCGTAAGTTTCGAATCCCTATTAGTTATCCTGTTCTGGCGAGCCCTTTTTGCAGAACTATAGAAACAGCACAATTGGCTTTCGGAAGATCCAGTGTTCAAATCGATCCATTTTGGGTTGAAATTTATAAGTTAAGCGGAAATATCTCTACTACAGAGCAACGAAGAATATGGGATTCACTTCAGTCAAAGTTGGAAATCGTACCACCTCCGGGTAGTAATATTGAGACCAGTACCAATAATTCTTTATTTTTTAAAAATCCCAGCTGAAAAATTAAATATTTTCGTATTATATTTATAGGAAATTATTGTTCGTATTTTTAAACACAATTAATGCAATAATGAAGCATTAGTTTAATAATCTTTGCAATTTCTATTATTAAATTACTACACAAAATACTATTTGTTATTTATCGATATAATGTCTTAGTTCCTGTTTATAACAATATCATAAAATATTTATTTGATTGACTAAGTTATAAATTTAGAGCTAAAACAAAGTATCTTTAAATCCCAAGTATTTTTTGTGTTCAGTAATAAAAAAATTATGTAAAGGAGAAGGAATAATGTATGTGTCAAAGACAATGAAAGTAAGTACTGCAGTAGTATTAATGTGTATGTGTTTTACCATCTTGTTTGCAGTAAATGTACAGGCACAAACGGTCACTTCAAATCAAATCGGCACCCATGGCGGCTACGACTATGAATACTGGAAGGACAGCGGAAACGGAATTATGACTCTCAAGGATGGTGGCTCGTTCAGCTGCGAGTGGAGTAATATCAATAATATATTATTCCGTAAAGGCAGGAAATTTAACGAGACCCAGACACATCAGCAAATTGGAAACATAACAGTAGACTACGCTTGCAATTACCAGCCAAACGGCAATTCATACTTGTGTGTATATGGTTGGACGGTTGACCCACTCGTAGAATTTTACATCGTCGAAAGCTGGGGCAGCTGGAGGCCACCCGGAGCAACGTCAAAGGGTACGATTACCGTTGATGGGGGTACATATGACATATATGAGACCACTCGAACCAACCAACCTTCCATTAAAGGCACTGCAACTTTTAAGCAGTATTGGAGTGTCCGTACATCGAAAAAAACAAGCGGAACCATCTCTGTTAGCGAACACTTTAAAGCGTGGGAGAGCAGGGGAATGAATATGGGGAAGATGTATGAAGTCGCGTTTACAGTAGAGGGATATCAAAGTAGTGGGAAAGCTGATGTGACTAGTATGTCAATTAATATCGGCACTGGTGGAGGACCTACAACAGGACCTACAACAGGACCTACAACAGGACCTACAACAGGACCTACAACAGGACCAACTCCTACTCCTAGACCTGTTACAGGCAGAAGTGCCTTTACGAATATTCAAGCAGAGGATTACAATGCTACTAACTCTTCAACAATTCAGACAATAGGTACTGATAATGGTGGAAGTGGTATTGGCTATATTAATAATGGTAACACTTTGACATTTAATAATGTAGATTTCGGTAGTGGAGCAACCTCATTCCGTGCACGTGTTGCATCTAATGCTACATCAGCTACAAACATTGAAGTAAGGTTAAATAGTGCAACTGGTACACTTTTAGGTACATTATCAGTACCATCAACAGGAGGCTGGAATACATACAGAGAATTGTCCTGTAATATTAGCAGAGTTACAGGAGTAAATAACATATGCCTAAGGTTCACAGGACCTGTAAATATTGATTGGTTTACATTTGCTTCCTCTGAAAATCCAGCGGCTCCAGTACCAACATCAACACCTAACAATTCAAGCTCAACGCCAACCCCAACACAGGCCCCTATAAATAACAACAGCGCTTATACTGTAACTTATTCTCAAAATTCTTGGGGCAGTGGAGCAACAGTTAGCGTAACAATAAAAAACAATGGTAATACAGCAGTTAACGGCTGGACTGCAAAGTGGAGTTTCTCCGGAAATCAGATAATAACAAGTGCTTGGAATTGCAGCTATTCTCAGAGCGGTTCATCAGTAACTGCAGGGAATGCAGGTTATAATGCAACTATACCTGCAGGCGGTTCAGTTACATTTGGATTTAATATATCCTATAGTGGAACAAATAATATACCATCAAGTATTACAGTAAATGGTTCAAGTGTTCAAGTCCAATAATCTGATTTGAACTAAACCTATACTGGTACATGATTAGGTTATTTAGACACAAGGCAGCTGCATTAACTCAGGTCAGGGCTAATGTAGCTGCCTTTTATATGTCATTAAAATGGACAAATACATATAAACACAAACTGGAGGGCTTGCTTGAAACTGTCACTTATAGTTACTGCACATTGATGATGGATAGAAAAAACCTCCCTTTGATTATACAAAATTTTTATTTTGTATAATCACGTGTAAATTTTTACCCCTCTTCCCTCAGTTCTTAACTGGAAATATAAGAATTAAACAAAAATGGCCCTTCTTTAAACAGGACCATTTTTGTTATAGTAAATTATAAAGGGTTTTTATA
>JBMOLK010000014.1:0-2913 GCA_049325575.1 Bacillota bacterium
AAATTTTCAGACTATGGGTGCTATAGGTGCCGCATTGCTGGCTCTTGAAAATTATGAATATACTCAAAAACCTTCATCTTTCCATGGCTGGAAAGTAAAAGATTTAAACTTTGTCTCATTGACTCATGAGTGTTCTGATTGTTCTAACAACTGTGAAGTTATTACCATTGTTGAAGGTGAGTTAGAAGTATTAAATCCTAAATCTCCAAAAGAAGTTAAAGGAAATATAGTTGCTAGATGGGGAGGTACTTGTGGTAAGTGGGATAGAATTGTGTAGTCTCCACTGTAATACCACACTTTACTTTAACCCGGTTTGAAATGTGCTTGTAATATAGAACTTTCTGCTTATGCCTAAGTATATTAAAAATACTTATAAAGACATTGATTTTCTTTCAGATGAAGGAGTTCACGAGTATTTGGAAGATGAATTGTCGAATCTTCCACCTGAAATTATGAAACATGACGTTGCTATGTTGTTGTTTTCCTCTTTGAGAAATAAAAAAACATTAAGAGAAATTATAGAATTAACTAAAGATGTAACCTGGGAAATACTGCCTTATGAGCTTCAGGCTATAGCAGTATGTTTGAAACTTTATAAATGTAAATAGTGTTTAATAAAAGTAATTAATTAACTTTGAGGTTTTATAAATGAAAGTATTAACCGGTACACAAATGGCTGATGTAGACAATAAGGCTATTAATGAATCTAAAATAGATGGTTTAATTTTAATGGAAAACGCTGGAATAAAAGTATTCAAGAAACTGATGTCTTTGATTCAAGAATGGCCGGATAATCAAGATATGCCCTTCAGTAATGTTGTTATAGTATCAGGCAAAGGTAACAATGGTGGTGATGGTTTTGTAATTGCCAGGCATCTTGTGTTAGCTGGTATACAAACTAATGTCTTTGCTATTGAGGAACGTGCAAATTATACTGGTGATGCTTTAAAAAATTATCTTGCTTTTGAAAACTTTGGTGATATAAACCTCGTAACTGAAGATACAATGGAAGATTTTAGAGATGCTGTAATTGAGTCTAGTATTGTTGTTGATGCACTCCTTGGAACTGGAATTAAAGGCCCGGTTGAAGGTCTGTATTCTGAAGTTATAGAAATTATTAATGAATCAGATGGAATTATTCTTTCAGTAGATATACCATCTGGTGTTGAAGCAAATACCGGCAAGGTAGGCAATCTGGCTGTTGAAGCAGACTATACAGTTACTTTTGCAGCTCCTAAACTTGGATTGCTTCTTTATCCTGGTGCTGATAATGCAGGAAAACTTGATATAGAAGAAATTGGCATACCAGATTTTCTGATAGAAAACGCTGAAAGTAATGTCTTTATGACAACAGAATCGTATGTTTTTGACCTTTTGCCCTGGAGACCCGATGATAGTAATAAAGGCACATATGGTAAAGTGCTTACTATTGCAGGCTCTTCAACTATGATTGGGGCCGGTTTATTAACTTCTTATAGTGCCCTTAAAATTGGTGCAGGTCTTAGCACTCTTGCTTCTCCTAAATCACTTATACCTTATTATGCTACTGCCTACCCTGAAATAACTTTTTTACCTCTCGAAGAAACAATTCATAAAGCTATATCTGCTTCAGCTGTAGTGAATCTTTCTGAACGATTAGAAGACTTTCAAGTTATTGTTTTGGGCCCTGGCCTCGGTGTAGATTCTGATACCAGGAACTTTGTTGACTCAATACTAAAAAAAATAATTGATAAAAATATACCTGTTGTTGTAGATGCGGATGCTTTAAACTGTATTGCTGATATCAATAACCTGAAATTATATGGTAATGCGGTTATAACTCCTCATCCCAAGGAATTATCAAGGTTATTAAAAGTTGAAATGAGCGATATACTTGATGATAAAATGAAATACCTTGAGATGGCCTCTCAAAAATATAATACAAATGTAGTCTTAAAGGGGGCTAAAACTTTAATAACTTCAGGAGAGAAAGTTTATATTAATACAACAGGAAATTCGGCTCTTGCTACTGGTGGCACAGGGGATGTATTGTCTGGAATAATTGCCGGGTTAATAGCTCAAGGCTTAAACTTGTTTGATGCTTCAGTATGTGGAGTTTATTTGCATGGCCTGGCAGGTGAAATGGCTTCTGAAGAACTTACAGAATACTCTGTTGTTGCTTCAGATGTTATCAAATACTTGCCTAAAGTGATGCATAAATTATGCTTCCTGTAGAGTTAAGTCCTGATTCTGTTCTGTTTCTTGCTGGTTATTTTGTTTTTCTTCAAGATCAAGCGATTTAAAACCAGTAAGTTCTACCATTGCTTTTAACCATGCTTCTCCTATTACATCAGGATCTCTGTTTATATCAATAGGCTTCCCAATT
This sequence comes from Bacillota bacterium, assembly GCA_049325575.1. Taxonomy (GTDB): domain Bacteria; phylum Bacillota; class Clostridia; order Acetivibrionales; family Acetivibrionaceae; genus JBMOLK01. The sequence goes on from JBMOLK010000014.1 coordinate 2,366, forward strand.
TTAACTGTTATAGGTCCACGTTTTTTGTCAGAGCCAATTATAGCCAGTGGCAAAACTCTGGTTTTTGTTGATCTTGATAAGTAGGGCATACCCTTATGAATATTCCTTAATATCCCATCTTTACTTCTGGTTCCTTCCGGAAACATGCCCACATACCACCCTTTTTGTAGTATTTCTCTTGCTGTCTTAATAGTTGATTTATCGAGTTTATCTCTATTAACTGCAAAGGCTCCATACATTAATATGAATTGTTTTAGTACCGGAACTTCAAATAATTCTACTTTAGACATGTATGCTACAGGTTTTCTCATTGAAAGCGAGATTATTGTAGGATCAAAATAAGAAAGGTGATTAGAAGCTATTAATAGTGTTTCTCCTTTAGGTATATTTTCTCTGCCATATACCTTTATCCTAAACCATAGTTTATAGAAAGGATAAAGAATAAAGTATATAGTTAAATAATGAGGAATAGCCCTTAGCCAATTATATGTATTTATATTCTTTTTAGTATACTTGCTTGCCATAATCTTTTTCCCTTAACTTGTTAA
>JBMOLK010000015.1:0-24533 GCA_049325575.1 Bacillota bacterium
TTTGATCTAAAGTTATAGTATAAAAGAAATAAAAACAGTATAAACCCCGGTATGGCAGCTATTAACTTTAAAGTTGCAATTACTATCAAAAGAACAAATATGACCAAAAGGTAGAAACTAGCTTTTGGTATAAATATTCCCGTAAATTTCTTACTGTCCATGACTTACTTCTCCCATGTCAACGGTCAATTAACCTTGTTTTTTATTCTAGAACAGTTTAAATGCTTTGCCAACTCCGATAAATCCCCGTAATACTTTTCTACGTCATGATTTTCTACAAGACCAAGCTTAATCTTGTTCTCTATTTTTATCTCAACTGCGTTATAGCTTATGCCCAGTCTTCTACCTAGTAAATAACTTATAAGTATTATATTAGAGAGAGTTTCAGAAACCGATTCATGTACTTCCTCCCTGACTCCGTTAACCAAAGCCTTAAAAAGGCTTGCAATATCGGTAAGAAGCTCGCTTTTAAGCCACTCTATTATTTTAATATTTCTGGTAATATCAATTTCTTTATCAAAAATTGCCATATAACCACTCCAGCTAAAATTTAAGTAGATTTGTTCTCAATCTATCCGTATGTGCGTAATATTATACCATTAAAATATTCTTTAGTGTTCAATTTCCCAAAAAAAACACAAATAACTGCGCTATTTTTTTAAAATTATGAAACGCGCTGCAGCAAAATCATCTTTACTGCCCATTATCTACAGCAAACTCGGGATAAGATCCTAAAAACTTATAGAAGGATGTCTTCCTCTTAACCATTGTGAGGGCATCCCTGACATCTTCATCCTCAATATGCCCATTTAGATCAATAAAAAATATATACTTGCCCAACTCATTTTTGGCAGGCCGTGATTCAATCCTGGTCATATTTATATCCCAAAGGCTGAATATGTCAAGTACTCTGTAAAGACTACCAGGTTTATTATCGGTAGAGAACACTATGGATGTTTTGTTACGCTTTGCTTTCTCTGCATCCTCCTTAGACACTACAACAAATCTGGTCAGGTTATTGTCATTATCCTGTATAGCTCGATCCAGGACTTCAAGGCCATAAACCTTTGCTGCAGTAGCCGAGCCTATGGCGGCTATATCACCACTGCCCTGCGCAACTTCTTTAGCCGCCTCTGCAGTACTGTAAAGGTACTTTACAGCAGCGTTTGGAAAAACAGAGTTTATATATTTTCTACACTGCCCTATTGGCTGTGGGTGAGACAAAATGCATTTTATATGATCCTTCTTTGTTCCTTCCTTCACAAGTAAATTCTGGTTTACCGATATTACCACCTCTGCCTTAATCTTAAGTTCTACTTCGGCTGCAAGCATGTCAAGTGTAACGCTTACCGCTCCTTCAAGGGAGTTTTCAATGGGGACAATGGCTTCATCAATCTCATTATTATCCACTGCCAGAATCAGATCGGCCATGGTGCCATAGTCGTATTCGCTGAATTCCCGGCGGCCTTTGACATACTCAGTCATAGCCTCCTGCGAAAAGGTCCCTTTAGGTCCAAGAAAACCTATCTTTATCATATACTTCTCCTTTTATAACATCTCATGTATTAATTATCACAATCAATAAGCAAGTCCAAAGAATACAGCTCTTTGAACAAAGCATCATATTATATAATAACATTATTCTTTTGATTTTCCAATCAGTATTAATCATAATGCAGTCCAAGTTTACATATAAAAAAATGTGTTTTATTTTAAAGTAGATATATAAATTTATCTAATATTATGGTAGTTTATAATATATAAACTACATTGGAGGAATAGTGTATGTGGTACAATCATAAATTCTTTAAATATGGAGCAGGTATCCTGCTTATTCTCCTTATAATATTCATGCTGGGACAGATTAATTTTTTTATTTCTCCTTTTAGAAAATTGATTGCATCTATATTTACTCCTCTTTTAGTATCAGGTATATTCTACTATATTCTGCGTCCCCTTGTTAATCTCCTTGAGAAATTCAGGGTTAGAAGATCTATTGGCATACCGGTAAGCTTCCTGGTTGTTATTCTCCTGTTTATAGTAGTTAGCGCCCAGACGGGAGCAATAATTGTTGAACAGTTCACTCAGCTCATGAAAGACTTACCCAACTTTGATATTGCCTGGGAAAAAACAAGCAGCTTCCTAAACAGTGAATGGCTTAAATCCATACCTTTTGACAAGTTGGAGCAAAAGGCAGTGGAGGTACTTGAGTATATCTCGCAGAACATAAGCAAGCTATTTCTGGGCCTGGTTTCAACTGTCACAAATGTAGGAACCATAGTTTTAACAATTCCCTTTATACTTTTTTATTTCTTAAAAGACGATAAGCACTTTTCATCAAGTATTTTGGCCCGTGTGCCGAAAAAACACTACGCTAAAGCAGATAAAATAATGAAAGATATCGATAATGCACTGTCTTCCTATATTGTTGGTCAGATGCTGGTTGCTTTGTCCATAGGTATAATGATGTTTATAGGTTTTCTGATTATAGGAATAAAGTATTCTCTAATCCTTGCAATATTTGCCATGATTACGGCCCTTATTCCGTTCTTCGGATCTGCAATTGGAATTATTCCTGCGTTATTTATAAGTCTTACAGTGAATGATCCCTTCATGTTTTTAAAAGTGATTCTGGTGATGGTTATCGTACAGCAGATTGACAATAACTTTATTTCTCCACAGATCATGGGACAAAGACTTCATGTTCATCCTGTGACAGTAATACTCCTTTTGATGATTGGGGTTTCTTTATATGGCTTTGTTGGCCTTCTGCTGGTAGTACCCTTGTATGCGGCTTTAAAGGTAACAGCAAAAAATGTTTATGAAATGTACAAAGAGTATAAAGGGCACTCACATGCATAGAATTATTTAAAGATCCGGTGAAGGCGGCTCTACAGCAGACTGTTTTTAACTTACAACCAGGAAAAAAAATTGGCGGTACAGAAAAAAGGAAGAAGTCCAAGAATAGGATTTCTTCCTTTTAGTTATTAATTATATAATATTAGTTTGTTTTTACTATGGAGCAACTCCCCACACCTGCTGGCTTCCTATATGCCCTGTTACCTTGTTCCAGTCAACAAAGCTTGATGCTGCAGAATTAAATGAGTAATCATTGGTTTGATTATAGTTAGTCCAATCCGACTTTGCAAACCTTCCCTGTATTTCTATGCTTGCACCTGGTGCCAGACTTCCTGCACCACTGGTAAAACCAATCTCCAGGTAATAGTCTGCCCCGGCAGCGCTCTGACTCATTTTTACAAACTTGCCATTTACATTGGATGTTCCTACCGGTGACCAGTCACACCAGTATGTCTGTGCCTTTTCACCGTCTATAGTATAGTAGTATCTTAGTTTTACATCTGCCAGGCTGATTGATGTACTGCCTGTATTTGTAATCTTGAATTTAGGATGAATGCTGTTGCTGCTGGAGGATGTACCTCCATTAAAGAACTGTACCTTCAATGCTCCGGAGCCGGTAGAAGGAGGCTGTGAAGGTGCTACTGTTGTTGGAGTAGGCGTAGGTGCTGTAACAGGTGACTTTGTAGGTGTAGGAACTATCACCGGCGAAGGTGCAGGTGAAGAGCTGCCTCCTGTAGAGAACTTAATCCAGTTTACATTAAAGGGACTACCATCAGCATACAATCTTAATGTTTGTTGACCGGCACTTAAATTAACAGTTGCTTTTACAGTGGTCCAATTTTGCCAACCGCCTGTATTTGGTACTGTTGTTGAAGCAAGAACTGTTGAACCGTTTCTTAAAGAGAACCTGCCTGTGCCATAAAGGCTTGCCACCCTGTATTCAACAGTGTATGTACCGGATGACTGGACATTTACCCTATAATCCATCCAGTCTCCAACATCAATCCAGCCTACATTTAACCCGCCTTCTACACAGCTTTCGGTTTGTATTCCATACATACCATCATATGCTTCCGCTTCAAATGTACCAGGTATTACCTTGCTGACCGATATAGGGCTAGGAGTAGGAACAGGCGACTTTGTCGGTGTAGGTGCTACAGGTGCAGATGTTGTAGGTGTAGTGCCGCCCCCACCTATTTTTGACTTAATAAATTTACCTGATGTAGAGAGGTTTGCGTCAGTCCATCCTCCAGATGTGCTGGCTCCAGGGTTTAGCGCCGCTGAAGACTCTGCTTTGTCACTAAGTGACCAGTTGGCCCAACTTATTTTTCTGCTGGCCATAAAATCGATCCAGGTTTGTGACTGGCTTAAGTAAACGCCTCCACCTCCGGATGCATCACTGGTACCCCATTCACTTACGAAAATAGCAGCTCCCTTACTCATTGCATAGTCTATTCTGTCTCTCAAATACTGCCCGTGAGTTCCTGCATAGAAGTGTAATGCATACATTATATTGCTAAACTTTAGAGGATTATTGGCTGCATCATGAATATCCTGGCTCCATGTACCCGTTCCAACAATTATAATATTGTCCGGGTCAATTGCACGTATAACAGGAATAACTTCTTCAGCGTAAGGCTTGATATGTCCGTTCCAGGTTACTCCCCCGTTAGGTTCATTAGCTATCTCATAGATAACATTGGGGTAATTTCCGTATAAAGTAGCCATTTCCCTAAAGAATTCTTTTGCCTGCTGCTTGTACATATTTGGGTCATTATCCTGCAGGATATGCCAGTCAATAATTATATAAAGCCCAAGATCGATAGCCGCTTCTACAGCTTCTTTTACTTTATTTTTTAGAGATGGGTTTGATATGTAACCGTTTTCTGCAGTATACATTGCAACTCTGAATACTGTGATTCCCCAATCATCCCGCAGCCACTTCATACTATTATAGTTAACATAGTTTCCGTACCATTGAATTCCATGGGAGCTCATACCTTTTAACTGAATTGCCTGACCACTTTGATTGCATAATTGACTTCCAACAATTTTAAGCTGCCCGTTTTGAGCTACAGCATTAACTGCAGCAAAACCGGTATTGATACTAAATGCAGTAAATAATGATAGAACGATAGCTATACTTAAGAGTATAGACAGTGCTTTCTTCGGTGTACTTTTTTTTGTTACTAACATAACTTTTACCTCCCAAAATTTTGAATACTCTACTGTGTAAAGTCACGCTTCACACTTCTCTTTATATTTTACCGAAAAAAATTACTACCTCCTTTCACGTCAAGGATAAATGGTATCTATATTTTGTTAAACTTAATGTAGAACCAACACAAACCGGATAGCTATGCACTTAAAACTGTAAACTTTTACGTTGAATTAGTAAGGTTTGTCCTAGGGAAATGTATTGATAGATTTATTGGTACATCGAAGACTATATACTTTACTACTAAATAATCTATTGACTTTATAAACTTCTATGAGATCTTTCATCTAAAATCCATAATTCCTCCAATACACCATATAACTTCTTAATATTATATTACTAATAATAAATCATAATGCATCTTCGTACAATAATAAATCAGAAGTTTTTAATGTCTGTTTATTAATGTACCGGCAATAAAACATCTATAATATTTATTAAAGATTAAGCCAAAAGATCTTTGCAAAGAACACAATGTTGTAGCCAGAAAATATATAACGGGAGTCTTATCTAAGGAGTGAGAGATATTAAGCGAGGGTAAAATCAGAAATGGATACAACCAATTCCTCCTTCCAAACAATCAAAACATATCAAATAATAAAAAAATGTATATCTTAAGTAAACTAAAAATCTTTATATTTTTATACACATGTGTTTCTAATATTATTTTAACAAAAATTTTCCTTACTCGCAACAAGTTTTTTTAAGTGGGTACTTCTTAGCCGCAAAAAACTCCCCTGCTCCAAAAAGCCGGGGAGTTTTTTGTCAGAATGCTAAGGGTGCTCAATGTATAGGGTAATGGATTTGATAACTTCGCGTTGAACGTCAAATTTTATATAACTCACGCTGCCGTCACTAAAAGTATAAGTGTGATTTTGAGCGTCAAAATCTATTTCCTGTGGGTTATATACATAGGACTCAAGAATCTTGCTGTATCCGTCACCAACTTTTATACCCCTGGAAGTTTCGTATCCACCTTTGGTTATCTCAATTCGGTCTATAAAAAAAGTCTTTCCGTTTTGTTTAGGAGACATAAGTCCGATTGTTAACCCGTCATAAACGATTTCTTTCACGTAGGACCCTGCGAAAGTATCAGCGCCCTGTCCCAGCTGCTTTACATTTTCGGACAAAGGCTCCCCAAATATTGCTTTTATATCAACCTTGTCATCCCAATCTCCAAGTTTTATTTCTTTTTCATTATACTTAACTGTAAAATCTGCTGTATCAAGTAAAGCTTTCTTTTGCTTCTCATCATATTTAATTACTATTATCTGTCCATCAGGTATCCATTCCACAGTTGTCCTTAGTGATTCACTGACAAACCTTAGCGGCAATACGGTTCTGCCATGGACTATTTTAGCCGGAACGTCAAGCTCTACAGGACTTCCGTTTACATATGCCGTCTTGTTTCCTATAAAAAGTTCTACAAGAATATCACCCTTTTTAACTGATACCTTTTTAAGGTCAGCATCCCAGGACACTTCAGCACCTATACACTCTGCAACTGCCCTAAATGGAACCAGGGTTCTGCCATCTTCAATGACAGGTGCTGCTTCCTGTTCAAAGACCGGCTTTCTGCCGTTTATATAGATACTGATCTTCTTCTCTATTTTGCTAAGAGCCTTACCAAGCTTCCTGTACTTTTCAAGGTCAACATTTTGGCCATCTATCATTATAAGCTCTTCCAAAAGATAAATTGCATCGTTTCTAAGAGTGTTCAATTCCTCCTTATATATATTGACCTCCGATGAATCCTCTCCATACTGGTTGATATATTGAGGAAGATTGTTCTCTACGTCCTCCGCTCCTTTAATGGATTGTTCAACCTGGCTTTTTAGCTTATCTGTATATTCTTCAGTATCAATTTCTTCTATATGCTTAACCAAAAAGCCCCTTTTCATATATATACTTTCCGAAATATCTTCTATACCCGACGCGCTTACAACTTTCCCTGCATAATCCCTGAAGGAAAAATCCCCCACCAGCCTGAATCCTTTCAGTTCGTAGAAACCGCCTTCCAGGTCATTATATGTAACATACCCTTCCAGTACAAAAGGTTCTACTGCATAACCTCTTTCCTTTTCAGCAATCTTATATAGTTCCAGTCTTAGATTCTCCAGCTTACTGTCGAGAGCTGTAAGATCCTCCCTTATTTCCTGCACTTTTTCAGAGTTTTCTCCATACTGGTCTACAGCATTTTCCAGATCTTTCTTTAAAGCTTCGATCTGATTTTCTGTTTCCACTATCTGATTCTGAATTGACTTTTTATCAGTTGGAAGCTCACTTGAAATCCCGTTTATCGATTCTTTAATGGAAGTAACTCTAACGGCCTTTGTCATAAAGATACTAGGAGAGTTATCAATTTCACCTATAACTACACAATTCTTATTTTTATATATGCTAAAATCAATATCTCCTACAAGCCTGTATCCCCCTACTTCATAAAACCCGGATTCCAATTCATTGTAGGTTACAATACCCTCTATGGTCAAAAGGTTTGTGTCCTCACCAGATGTAATCTCCCTGGTTACTTCGGTGCTGCTGTCATTTGCTGACACCGGTATTGAACTAAAAATGAAAGCTAAAACCACCGAAAATATTAATACTCTTGTTAATCCTTTCATGTTTTACTTCCCCCTTCTATTAAAAAAAATTATTTACTTCTACAGATATGACGCTGCTAATGTGCTAAAGGTTCAAAGTTAATCCACAATTTTTTTAAAATTTAAAGGCAAATAATAATCTCCAGATGGTAACAGCCCGTTATCACCTGGAGAGTTTATCCGATCTATCATAAAATCATATAGGAATATTAAGAGCGAAACATAAATCTATACATTAAACCTGTTTACCTCTTTTTCCAGGTCATGTGCCAATATCAAGAGGTCTTCCGAGTTCTTAACAAGCTGTTTTACCATATCAGACTGCTCTTTTGTTGAATGTGTCATATCATCTATAAAACTCATATTGGTTTCTGAACTGCTGCTTATATTATCAATTATACTGATAATATCTTTTTTTGAATTCTCAATGGAGAAAACTGAATCCCTTATATTAACCATCTGGTCCACTATACTGTTAAGAAAGCTTACATTGTTATCAAAATTGTTAACTACATTATCAATAGAGGACTCACTCTCCTGTACAACCTGCTGCAGGGCATTAACGGAAGTGTTTGTTTCTTCAATCTTCCTGGTTATATTCTTGAGTTTGTTATCAATATCCGACGCAAACTCTTTTGATTGTACCGACAGTTTTTTTACTTCCTCTGCTACCAGACTGAAGCTTTTTCCGTGAACCCCTGCACGTGCTGCTTCGATAGCAGCGTTTAAAGCCAGCAGATTTGTTTGACCTGATATATCGGTTAAGGCTTTGGTAATTTTATATATCTGGGCTGATGCATCTATAAGCTCTTTAATTTCGGAACTTATTTCATTCATTGCACTTTTAATATTGTTTGACATGCTGTATAGAAGCTCAACTGATGACTTGTTGTTATTACTTAGCTCCTTGGATTTATTTATGATTTCATCTGCAGCCTTTATATCTTCGTTTGCTTTATTTATCTTTTCAGTAACACCAACCATCTCCTCCCTACTCTTAATTACATTATTAATCTGCTTTCTGCTCTCGTCTTTTACTGTTTCCAGCATTGATGTAAGCTCTTGTATTGCAGCATAGTTCTGCTCACAGGATGAAGATACTGTCTGTGAAGAATTGACCGACACAGCAGAAGCTTTTTTGATGCTGTTTATCAGATCTTTAAGGCTTAATATCATAGCTTCAAAGTTATTTTGAAGACTACCTATTTCATCACTTCTATCATGCCTGAATGTTACATTCAAATTACCCATCTTAACATCATCCATAACCACAACCAGGGATTTAATTCCTTTAGTAATATCTCTTGTAATTAAAAACGAAACCGCCAGACCGATAATAAGGCATAAAGCTCCGATGAAGATAATTCCCACTGCTGCCTTATTAACACTGTCGGTTATCTTGCTTATCTCCGTTACAGATACCAGGGTCCAGTTTAAAGGTGTCCCCTTTATATCCTCCAGGGTTTCATAAGTTATAAGCATTTTCTTACCATTGATTTCAGCAGTACTAGTGCCTTTTTTCTCTTTTTGCATTATATTGTAGATATCATGAGGGATATATTTAGAGTTTTTGTCATTCTTATACAGGTCATTAAGCTTAAGACCATTATCACTCATTTTATTAGGATTTAATATAATATTATTATCTTTTCCTATGAGATAAACTTCACCTTCGCTTGGAATATTCAGACTTTTTATCAGGTCGTTTACTGTGTTCTCTCTTATGAAGAACATTATAAAACCTACACTTTTTAAGCTTGTTTCGGTATACATATTTTTTGCCAGACCAATAACGCGTCCGCTGTCTGTATTAGACCTTAGGGAAGATATATCCTGTACATAGGTGTCAAACCATTTACTTTTGGCTTTACTTTGAAAATATGATTTTACGGTAGGGTTATCTCTTAAGGGTTCGTAGGTAAATAGTGTTTGCTGCCCGCTTACTACACCGCTTCCACTATTTGAAACAACCATAGCATTTGTGATATCTGTCCTGGATGTCAGGCTTTTATTTAATATGCTTTTTATTTCATTCTGCTTTCTTAAGATCATAACTTCATCACGTATAATATCCAATTCAGATGTTAAACTCCCAAGTTGATTATCCCTCGATAAAGTCATTGACAGCTTGTCAATTTCTTCAAGAACAGTTCTTATATTTTGACTGGTCTGCTTCACCAATTCATAAGTACTTCTGCGGGACTCATCTATCAAAGTTTTTTGAATAAGGTTAAAACAAAATAATACTACTATTGTCAATGAAAGGGCAATGATCCCAATGAAAGAAATATTAAGCTTTAAACCTATACTAATTCTTTTTATGCTTGTAAGTTTAGAAACTCTTTTTAGAATATTGAGAAATTGAGACCTCATATGGTACCCTCCCGCAAAATAATTAAATATTCGTTGCAAATGCGCAAGATACGGCTAAGTTTGAACCTTAGTTGATAGCCAATTAACACTTAATTGATCTTCTAATATATCGGTATTTAATATCAAATTAATTAGTAGTAGTTAGAGATAACAACTGTAAAGATAAACATATAATTCGCTCCGCTAATTTGATACAAATGGCTTGCCTATCTTGTTTATCTACTTTTACAGTTCGATCTCTATAATTGCATAATTTTATCATTATATAAAAAGCGCTTTTTAACACTATATTACAAAGACAATCTGTTGTGTTAAAAAGCACTATATAAAGTAATCTTAATTGTATAAAGCCCTAAGTTTTCTCCCTCTATAATTTAACACCCTGCACAACTTATTGTTAATTATTTAACAATTTAATTGTAATACATTGTTATTTTCTTGTCAATGTGTTTTTGGGATTTTTCGGAGAAGACTTGATATATATTTTTAATAATGCTATTATTTATTATTAGTTTTATTTCGATATATAAAATTAAGATTCAATGTCGAGTCGCATATCTCCCTGTACATAAATTTAAGTTCTCAAAATATAATCATAACTTTGTTAAATATAAGCGATAAAAGTTGGTATATAAGTAGCATTAAGAACCAGCATAGTTTAGTATAAGTTGGATATAAATACATATACAAGGTGGTGATTTTGTGTCTATTGATATAATTAGATCTATAAAACAGGTAGAAACCGAAGCTGAACAGATTAAAAAACAGTCATTGGAAGATTCTCGTCAGATTCTTTCTGAAGCCAGCAATCAGTCCTATAAGCTTTTGGAGCAGTCTTTGGAAGATGCAGAGAAGGAAGCTAAGGAGATTATAAAGGAAGCTGAAAAATCAGCTAATATTGAAATCGAAAAACTAAAAAGTGAGGTTTTGGAAGAGTGTGAAATCATAAAAGCCCATGCAAGAAAAAATTTGGACAAGGCAGTAGAGATAATTATAGGAAGGATAGTGAAGCTCCATGGCAATAGTTAAAATGAACAAGCTCTCCCTGATAGGCCTTGAGACAGATAAGGAACGTATCCTGGAGAGTCTTATGAAAATGGGTGTTGTGGAGATAATTGACTCTTCGGAAAAAATTTCTTCGGAGGAATGGACAGACCTGGTGGTTGCTGATGGGGACAGTGAAGGAGTATCACATTTTGATGAAAATATCACCAGGGTAAAGGCTGCTTTAGAATACCTGTCCAAATTCGACAAACGCAAAAAGGGCATGTTCAACTTCAAGCGAAGCGTAAATGTAAGTGAATATAAAATGGTTATTCAAAACCTGGATAAGCTTTGGTCAGTTGTAAATCAGATTATCCAATATGATGAGCAGTTGTCAAATTTAAAATCCGAAAAGAATAAAAATACCAACCTCATTATAAGCCTTGATCCCTGGAAATCACTAACTGTACCTTTAGAGCTTTCTTCTACAAGGACAACCTCTGTTTTATTAGGGGTTATTCCTGAAATAGCAGATACCGAAAAGTTAAAGCAGGATATGAGTGAACAGGTTCCTGAAAGCTATATTGAGGTAGTTAACGAAGATAAGGATCAAAGCTATCTTCTGGTGGTTTATTATAGTGCCAGGGAAGAAGATGCAATGAAGATATTGAAGCAGCACGGGTTCTCTAAAGTAACCTTCAAAGACCTTGAGGGTACTGCTGCAAACAATATTAGTGCTGCCTCAAAGGCTATTGAAGAAATTGAAAAGAATATGGAAGAAGTAGAGAATAAGATAGCTTCTTTTGTAAACTTTAAGGATGACCTTGAAATACTTCATGATCATCTGGTGACAGAGAGAGACAGGAAAAAGATCCTTGACAACATGGTGAAAACAAATAGGGTATTTATGCTTGAAGGCTGGGTTCCTGCCAATATATCGGAAAAGGTTAGAAAGCGTTTAAATGAAATATCGGAATGTGTGGTTGACATACATCCCCCGGGTCCGGATGAAGAGTATCCGGTCCTGCTAAAAAATTCAACGCTGGTACAGCCTTATGAAATGATTACCGAAATGTACAGTCTTCCGAGCTCTAAAGGCCTTGATCCCAGCGTGTTTATGACGCCGTTCTACTTCGTGTTTTTCGGCCTCATGGTAAGTGATGCAGGGTATGGTTTGCTGATGGCCTTAATAACCGGAATACTTCTATTAAAATATAAATTTGAGGGACTTCTGTCAAAGCTTATGAGACTCATATTCTTTGGAGGTATTTCAACCTTCATCTGGGGTGTCCTGTTTGGAGGGTGGTTTGGAAATATTTTAGACCTTATAACAGGCAGTAAAGATCCCGTTATACCTGCCTTATGGTTTAATCCCCTAAACGATCCTATGAGGCTTCTCATTTGGTCCATTATATTTGGAGCGATCCACCTGTCTACCGGAATGGCTCTTAAGGCATATATGCTGATTAAGGATGGGAAACCCTGGGATGCACTCTTTGATATAGGTTTCTGGTATATCTTCCTTATAGGACTCCCAATGCTGGCAGCAGGAGGCATCATAGGAACTATAGGAAAATACATGGCCATAGTTGGAGCAGTGCTTCTTGTATTGACACAGGGCAGAGGGCAAAAGGGCATAGTTAAAAAGCTCTTATCAGGGGTTCTTAGTCTTTACAATGTGACGGGATATTTAAGCGATCTCTTATCCTATTCAAGACTTCTTGCCCTGGGTCTGGCTACAGGAGTTATAGCCACAGTTATCAATACTGTAGGAACCCTGTTTGGTTTTAATATACTGGGTATAATAATACTGGCTGTCATTTTTATAGTTGGTCACGTATTTAATATTCTAATAAATGCTTTAGGAGCTTACGTGCACTCAAGCCGTCTTCAATACGTTGAATTCTTCAGTAAGTTTTACGAGGGTGGGGGTAAAGACTTTCAGCCCTTTAAAAGAAATACAAAATATATAAACATAAACGACAAGGAGGCAATATAATTATGGATTGGATATCTAGTTTGTTTAATGGAAATGTTTTAGCACTGGTTGGAGCAGCTCTGGCAGTATTCCTTGCTGGGACAGGTTCTGCAAAAGGAGTTGGAATAGTTGGTGAAGCAGCTGCAGGTCTTATTACCGAAGATCCGGGTAAATTCGGTCAGGCATTATTGTTGCAGGCTCTCCCGGGTACACAGGGTATATATGGCCTCCTGACCGGTTTTGTTATTTTAAATAGAATAGGCATCATTGGCGGTACACAGGTAACTCTTACAACACAGCAAGGCCTCTTGTTCCTTGCAGCATCACTTCCTATTGCTTTTGTCGGCTTATATTCAGGTATTGCCCAGGGTAGAGCTGCTGCAGCAGGTATCGGTATTATAGCCAAGAGACCGGAAGATCTTGCAAAGGGTATAATGTTTGCAGCAATGGTTGAAACCTATGCGGTACTGGCACTGCTGGCATCAATACTGATGGTTAACGGAATCAAATTATAATAAGGGAGTGTTCCCATGTCAGGAGTAGAAAAACTAAAAGACAGGATACTTGAGGAGGCCCGCCTTCAAGCGGATGCAAATACAAAGCGGGCACAGGATGAAGCGGCGGACATAATAGAAGCTGCCGGTAAGGAAGCTGAAACAAAAAGGAAAGAAACTATTGAAAAAGCAAAAAGGGAAGCTGTTGAAGTCAAAAAAAGGCTTATAGCTGTTGCAGAGCTTGAAGCCAGGAAAGAAAGGCTAAAAGCAAAGCAGGAAATAGTGGAAGAGGCTTTTGACAAGACCCTTGAGAAGCTAAATAGCTTGCCGGACCCGGAGTATCAGAATATTCTATCGGATATGATAGTAAATTCTGTGGGAAGCAATAGTGTTGAGATTGTCCTCTCCCCTAAGGATAAGAATAAGCTTTCACAGACTTTTATAGAAGATATCAACAAAAAGCTTTTGGCAAAAGGAGTTACGGGAAGCGTCAGGCTAGCTGATGAAACCCGTAATATAAATGGAGGATTCATTTTAAAATCAGGTGATATGGAAATCAATTACTCCTTTGAAGCAATAATAAGAATGAAACGAGATGAAATAGAGTCGGAAGTTATTAACTCCCTATTTTAGAGGCAGACTTATCGTTCTTGTATCTACTAAACAAACTTATTATTTATTGAAAGGAGGGAATTTGATTTGCCAAGGGATAATAGAAGCGGTGATACCCAGTACGCATATGCGGTCTCAAGGGTAAGAGCTATCGAAAAGAAGCTTTTGGATAAAACCAAACTGGACAGGATGATAGATTCCAAATCCCCGGAAGAAGCATTAAAGGTGCTCCTGGAAGCGGATTATGGCTTTTCTACAGCTGAAATCGGCAGCATCCATGAATATGAAAGACTTCTTATGGAGGAGCATAAAAAGGTATACAAATTGTTAAAGGAAATTGCACCTGAACCTGATGTGTTTGATCTCTTCCTGCTGTCAAGTGACTATCATAACGCCAAGGTCATATTGAAAGCAGAGTTTTCGGGACAGGACGAGAATGGCATCCTTGTAGAGTCAGGTTCCATTCCTGTAAACAGGCTCAAAATCATGATAAAGGACCGGAACATGACCGAAATGCCCGTTATAATGAGAAGGGCGGTTGAAGAGTGCATAGATACCTTCGGCAGGACAGGCGATCCCCAAGTAATAGATTTGATACTGGATAAGGCAAGCTTTAGTCAAATGAAGGAAGTTTCCCGGGCCTCAGGTAATAAATTTCTAAAGGACCTTGTAACAGTACTTATTGATCTTGCCAATATAAAGGTTTTTTTAAGAGTAAAAAATCTTAGGAAATCCTGGGATTTTCTGCAGAAGATCCTGGTACCGGATGGCAGTATCGACAACAGGGTGTATGTTGAAAACCTTGATGCCCCGTTGGACAACTTCATAGATGCTCTGAAGTTCAGCCAGTACGGTGTGTTTATGGAAGAGGGTATTGAGAGCTTTAAAACTACCGGAAGTCTTACAAAATTTGAAAAGCTTTCGGATAATTTTATAATTTCATTTGCTAAGAAGGCCAAGTATATTTCATTTGGTATTGAACCCTTGATAGGATACCTTATGGCAAAAGAAACAGAAATTAAAAACGCCAGAATAGTAATGGTGGGCAAAATAAATAATATTTCTAGTGAGATAATAAGAGAAAGGCTGAGAGAGGCTTATGTATAAGATAGGTGTAATAGGAGACAAAGACAGTATTCTTGGATTCAAAGCTCTAGGTATGTCGGTATTTCCTGTGACAAGTCCTCTTGAAGCCCAGGAGGTTTTGGAGAAAATAGCCGGCCAGCAATATGCCGTAATTTATATTACAGAGCAGATAGCCAAGGATATTGTCCCCACAATCGACAAATACAGCGAACAAAGATTTCCAGCCATAATACCTATACCCGGCAACCAGGGATCTTTAGGTATAGGAATTAAGGGTGTGAAAAAGAGTGTTGAGCGGGCTGTAGGTGCAGATATACTTTTTAGAGATGAATAAGTCGCAGATTCTAGTGAAAGAAGGGATAAAACATGAGCCAGGGAACAATAGTTAAAGTCTCCGGGCCTTTGGTAATTGCGCAAGGAATGAGAGACGCAAATATGTTTGACGTTGTCCGTGTTAGTGAGCACCATCTCATAGGTGAAATAATAGAAATGCATGGAGACAGAGCCTCAATACAGGTTTACGAAGAAACTGCCGGCCTGGGCCCCGGAGAGCCTGTTGTGTCTACCGGTGCACCCCTTAGCGTTGAGCTGGGGCCGGGGCTTATTGAGAATATGTTTGACGGTATACAAAGACCCCTTGAAAAAATGAGGGAAATGGTGGGAAGCAATATTACAAGGGGTATAGAAGTAACATCTCTTGACAGGCAGAAAAAGTGGAAGTTTGTTCCAACAGTAGAAAAAGGTATTAAGGTAACTGCAGGGGATATCATAGGCAGGGTCCAGGAAACTGTGGTTATAGAACACAAAATAATGATCCCTTATGGCGTTAAGGGAACCATCGAGGAAATATACGAAGGTGATTTTACCATTACAGATACTGTAGCCAGGGTAAGAAAAGAAAATGGTGATATAGTTCATGTTCAAATGATGCAAAAGTGGCCTGTACGTAGAGGCAGACCATATAAGGAGAAGCTTCCTCCCGAAGCTCCGTTGGTCACTGGTCAGAGAGTGGTAGACACCCTCTTCCCTATTGCAAAGGGTGGGGTTGCTGCCGTACCGGGACCTTTCGGAAGCGGCAAAACCGTAGTACAGCACCAGCTTGCAAAGTGGGCGGATGCTGAAATAGTGGTCTATATAGGGTGCGGAGAACGCGGAAACGAAATGACAGACGTTCTTATGGAGTTCCCGGAGTTAAAGGACCCTCGAACCGGAGAATCCCTTATGAAGAGAACAGTTCTTATTGCAAATACTTCCGATATGCCGGTTGCGGCCAGGGAAGCTTCCATATACACCGGTATTACCATAGCAGAGTATTTCAGGGATATGGGCTACAGCGTTGCTTTGATGGCAGACTCCACATCCCGTTGGGCCGAAGCTTTAAGGGAAATGTCCGGACGTCTTGAAGAAATGCCTGGTGAAGAAGGTTACCCTGCTTACCTGGGTTCAAGACTGGCACAGTTCTATGAAAGGGCAGGAAGGGTTATCAGCCTTGGAACAAACGGAAGAGAGGGTGCCCTTACAGCAATCGGAGCCGTTTCACCACCAGGAGGTGACCTCTCGGAGCCTGTTACTCAGGCAACGCTTAGAATAGTCAAGGTATTCTGGGGACTTGATGCAAGTCTTGCCTACAGGCGTCACTTCCCTGCTATAAACTGGCTTTTAAGCTATTCATTATACCTTGACAGGCTTGATAAATGGATAAGTGAAAATGTATCCCGGGAGTGGGGCAGCCTTAGAACGGATGCAATGAGGGTTTTACAGGAGGAAGCAGAGCTTGAGGAAATTGTTAGACTTGTAGGTGTTGATGCTCTATCACCCAGTGACAGGCTTACACTGGAAGCAGCAAAATCCATCCGTGAGGACTATCTTCACCAGAATGCCTTCCATGACGTAGACACCTATACCTCATTAAATAAACAATATAGAATGCTAAAACTCATAATGGGGTTCTATTATAAGGGTAAAAAAGCTATTGAAGCCGGGGTGAGTATTAAAGATCTTTTTGACCTTCCTGTAAGAGAGAGAATAGGCAGAGCGAAATATACTCCCGAAGAACAGGTCAATACTGTTTTCTATGAAATTGAAACTCAGCTTAATGAACAAATAGAAGCCCTTACGGCAAAGGAGGTGGTGTAGAATGATTAAGGAATACAAAACCATATCTGAGGTGGCTGGGCCTTTGATGCTTATAAAGCATGTTGAAGGAGTAAAATACGGAGAGCTTGGTGAAATTGAGCTGCCAAACGGTGAAACCAGGCGATGCAGGGTTCTTGAAGTAAGCGGAGATAACGCTTTGGTGCAGCTTTTTGAAAGCTCTGCAGGTATAAATGTGGCAGAGAGCAGGGTAAGGTTTCTAGGCAGAAGAATCGAGTTTCCCGTATCATTAGACATGCTTGGAAGGGTTTTCAGCGGTTTGGGAAGGCCCATTGACAACGGTCCAAACATTATTCCGGACACAAGGCTTGATATAGATGGTATCCCGATGAATCCGTCAGCCAGGAATTACCCCTCTGAATTTATACAAACCGGGGTATCTGCTATAGACGGGCTAAATACCCTGGTCAGAGGGCAGAAGCTTCCAATTTTTTCGGGCTCCGGTCTTCCCCATGCCCAGCTCGCAGCCCAAATTGCAAGGCAGGCCAAGGTTCTCGGTGGAGACAGCAAGTTTGCCGTTGTATTTGCTGCAATAGGTATAACCTTCGAGGAAGCCAACTTCTTTATTACCGACTTTAAAAGGACTGGTGCCATAGACCGTACCGTACTTTTCATAAACCTTGCAAACGACCCTGCCATCGAACGTATTGCCACGCCGCGTATGGCACTTACGGCAGCAGAGTATCTGGCGTTTGAAAGAGATATGCACGTGCTTGTTATCCTTACCGATATAACCAATTATGCAGAAGCCCTTCGTGAGGTATCTGCCGCAAGAAAGGAGGTTCCTGGAAGAAGAGGATATCCGGGATACCTATATACAGACCTTGCGACACTATATGAAAGAGCAGGAAGAAAAACCGACACTGGAGGAAGCATCACACTTATACCAATCCTTACAATGCCTGAAGATGATAAGACTCATCCAATTCCTGACCTTACAGGCTATATCACCGAAGGCCAGATCATCTTAAGCAGGGAGCTTTACAGGAAGGGTGTAATGCCGCCGATAGATGTTTTGCCCTCGCTTTCGCGTCTTAAGGATAAAGGCATTGGAAAGGGTAAAACCCGTGAGGATCATGCAGATACAATGAACCAGTTATTTGCAGCCTACGCCAGAGGTAAAGAGGCAAAAGAGTTGGCTGTTATCCTTGGCGATGCTGCTTTAACCGACGCTGATAAGCTGTATGCCAAGTTTGCAGATGCCTTCGAGAAGGAGTATGTATCCCAGGGTTTTGAAGAAGACAGAACCATAGAGAAAACTCTTGAAACAGGCTGGAAGCTTCTTTCAATACTTCCTAGAGGGGAACTTAAGCGTATTAGGGACGAATACCTTGATAAGTATTTGCCTAAATAAGGAGAGAATACTATGGCAATTATGCGTGTAAATCCAACCCGTATGGAGCTGACACGTCTCAAGAAAAGGTTAAAGGTTGCCCGCAGAGGTCATAAGCTTTTAAAGGATAAAAGAGACGAGTTGATGAAGAAGTTCCTTGACCTGGTTAGAAGGAACAAGGAGCTTCGTGAAAAAGTTGAAGAAATGCTAATGAAGGTTCATCAGAACTTTCTTATAGCAAGAGCAGTTATGTCATCGGAAGGTCTTGAAGGGGCGCTGATGTTTCCAAAGCAGAGCATATCCCTTGATGTTTCAACCAGAAATATAATGAGTGTCGATGTTCCTATGCTGGAGTACAAAACTTCAAGCCCTGATGAAAGTGATATATACCCATATGGCTTTGCCACAACATCCGGTGAGCTTGACGGGGCAATAGGGACTTTGGCTGAAGTGATGCCCTATATGCTTGAGCTTGCCCAGATGGAAAAGTCATCCCAGCTTCTTGCCCAGGAAATTGAAAAGACCAGAAGAAGGGTTAATGCACTTGAGTATGTACTAATACCGCAATTGACAGATACCATCAAGTATATCACAATGAAACTTGATGAAAATGAAAGAGGCAACCTGACAAGACTTATGAAGGTCAAGGATATGATGATCGAGCAGGCAAGAAGAGCAATGAACGGGTAAAACAGAAGCGGTCAAATTTGACCGCTTTAATTTTCTTAATATATTAATTTGTATATACTAAGCTAATTTGTCTGAACCCTCTTTCATATCTTCCTCGTTAGCTTCCTTATTACTGCTTATATGCTTAAAGGCCCAATCATACATTAGGTCCAAAACAGGATATAAGGTCTTTCCGGACTCGGTAAGTGAGTATTCTACCCTTGGGGGTACCTGCGGAAACACCTCTCTTCTTACAATATCAAAATCCTCAAGCTCCTTAAGCTGCTGCCGCAGCATTTTGGGAGTAATGCCGGGTATTATCTTCCTAAGTTCTCCAAACCTCATAACATTATTTCTAAGATACCATATAATCAGTACCCTCCACTTCCCGTTTATTACATCCAGCGTAAACTCAGTTAAACAATTATATTTCTTGTTATTAAACTCTATCATTTTTCCACCTCTATTTACAAATAAGATTCTACTGCTAAATAGTTTTGTGTCGTCTGATACAGTTTCTATCATAATAGTATACTTTTATATACTATATCACAAAAAAGTAACTACTTGAAACTTACCTGGATTCCAAGTATCGTTAATATTAATTATACTAAATATTTCAACAAAGTACAAACAAGAAACCTTTAAAATAATTAGGGTTACCTGGGAGGGAAGGATAATGATATTTAAAAAATTAATTATTCTGGCTATTTTTACTACGTTAATTCTTGGTGCATGCAGTAAAAACACTTCAACTAATGGGAGCAGCATTTCCATGTTCCGTGGAAACCTTCAGCATACGGGCTTTTATAATACAAAAGGAGTAGAAAAGTTTAGCGGGCTGAAATGGGAGTTTACCACAGAAGGGTCTATATACTCATCAGTAACTGTTTCAAACGGTACAGCGCTATTTGGATCTGATGACACCTATGTCTATGCATTAGATGCAAAGGATGGGCAGTTAAAATGGAAGTTCAAAACTGAAGGTCCAGTAAGGTCAACTCCAACTGTTATAAATAACACAGCATATTTCTTCAGCGGGGACGGTAATCTTTATGCCGTTGATATATCGAACGGAAATAAAAAATGGGACTTCAAAACGGGAAGAAAAGACGAAGCAAAAGATACTTGGGACTACTTTCAGTCTTCCCCATCTGTTCTAGACGGTGTTATATACTTTGGTGCAGGAGATAATAACTTCTATGCCCTGGACGCCGGGAACGGTACATTAAAGTGGAAGACCTCTACAATGCCAAAATCCATAGAAAACCTTTACATTGGGGTTCATTCCTCACCTGCTATTTCCAATGGAATAGCTTATTTTGGAAACTACTTTGGTTATATGATGGCATTAGATATAAAAACCGGTGAGCAGTTATGGAAATTAGATAAGGGTTCTTCAGTACAGTCATCTCCCTCTATCTACGAAAATCTCGTACTATTTGGAGGAAGAAATACATACCTTCATGCTGTAGATACTAAAACAGGAGAAGAAAAGTGGAAGTTTAACGCTCCTAACGGGTCATGGATTCTATCATCACCTGCAGTATATAATAATACGGTCTACTTTGGAACCTCAGACGCATTCAGTGTTCACGCTCTTGATATAGATACAGGAACTGAGAAGTGGAAATTCAAGGCTCCGGGAGCAGTACACTCTTCACCGGCAATTACCGAGGGTTTAATATACTTTGGCACAAGTAATAATTACGGAGAAGATTATGGCGGAGTTTTTTATGTGCTTGATCTGGAAACCGGTAAGGAAAAATGGAACTACAAAACAAGCGGTGATATAATATCTTCTCCTGTTATTGCTGACGGAGTAATATACATTGCTACTGTTGACGGAAAAGTACTTGCTCTTGAATAGTTATAAATAGAATTATGCTACTCACTCGAAGTATATGATTTTATCCATTATTTCTCTAAAGGAGATCTAAAGAGATGGAACTGTAAAAGTAGATAAACAAGTTGAGCCCGCCATTTGTATCAAATTAGCGGAGCGAATTATACGTTTATCTTTACAGTTCGTTTTCTCTAATAAAAGGGCCAATTTTGTTAGTTAAAACAAGTTGGCCCTTTATGTATATCTATGTGAATTAAAGATACCGGTTTACAACTACCTGTACATCGGTGAATGCATCAGTATTCTCCGCTACTATTTTGTGAAATATCATTTGTAAAAAGTATGTCTACCGGACCTTCAGCCAAATACATACCTGTATCCGACTTAATTTTGTCTACAGCAACATGAAGTTTATATCCTGCCAGACTTTCTGATGCATCTTTTAGAGCTACTTCCGAGTTAAGTGTAGCGGTTATAATTGTTTTACCGTCTTTAAATAATATTGCAGATATTGCTGCCAGTGGATACTTTAGCCCGTCAACTGTTTTGGAAACCATAAACCCATCACATGATACAGACTCCAGCTTCTTATCAACCTCAATTTCAATAGTGTTATAACTTTTAAATCTGACTGATATCACCTTCGGCCTTTCTTCCGGAAGTAGTTGAACCTCTGTCTGAAGAGCCACTAATGCATTTCCTGCTGCATCCGCTACCCTACCTATATATAGTTTTGATCCACCTAACGCTTTTCCATCCGGTATAATGATCTTAATCTTCTCACCATATATCCTCACTACTTCAATCCTTGCGCTTTCATCCAGTTCTTCAACACCCAATCTGTAGTTTGCTTTATCCAAAACCGATCCTACGCCAGAGGTAGCCATGGGTTCACTAAAGGTCACATAAATAAAGTCCTCGCTGCCATAGTTATCAACATAAGTTGCATCTAATATTCTTGGAGGGGTTTTATCTATTACTGTAAAGCTAATTGTAACCGGATTCATCTTGTTGGCGTATAATGAAACATCCCGTATTTCCTTAATTTCGATTTTATACGAGCCCTCCGCCAATTTATCCGAAAGATATATTACCGCTTTTTTATACCTATAATCTATAAGTGCAATTTGTGGGCTTACTGCGATGCCCCAAATATTTGTTATTGCATAATTACTCAATTGTTCCGCGTCCCGTTCCTGAACTTCTTCAGAGAATGTAATCTCAATTTTATCTTCAGCAAGAGCTTCAACTTTTGTGACTATGGGCGCTTCCTTATCAGCCACTATTAAAGCAGTCAGATGTATATCTGACGTCACTTCATTTCCCCATTCATCAACAATAACTTCTCCATTAACTGACTTTAATATGGTTATAACAACATCACCCTCAGGTAAAACATTATCATTGAATATCAGTGAAAATGATTTGCTGTTATATGTATGTACAGATGAAGGCTTTGATGTTGGATCAGTATGATAGAAAAAATCATTAGTCAACTGTTCAATAGTACCTGAATTATTCTTTTTATAAACAACCTTGTTGAATTCCAAAACCACTCTAAACTGGTCAGTTGATCTTAATGCAGCTGTTATTGCAGTAGTATCCTTAACATATTCAAGATCAAATGTTTTGGATAATATATCAAAATGTGCATAGTCTTTATAGCCACTTACCTCAACAGTATAAACACCTTCACTTAGTGAGCTGACAGCCAACTCTACCTTTAACACCCTTCCACACCTTGAAAGTGTTTTGGATGATATTTCATATATGCCGTTGTTAATTAAAACCTGTGGTTTATTATCCTGAACCGGTTCACTGAAGGTTACTTCAAATGTTCTTGGGCCCGTTAATTTGATGGATTCTGCAACTGGTAAAGTGGTGTCTATTATGCCATTGATAGTCTTAACAGTATCTCTTGCCAGGCCAACTTCCTTTTTTACTGTTATATCCACTTTGTCCTGCTGATATGCAGCATTTGCCAGAGTTAATGTAACCGACATCCTATCATCTGATACTGTTGCCAAAGCCACCCCTTTATCGGTGGTTCCTACTCTCACAGTATAGTTTGAAGTGTTGATAACTGCCAGCACATTCTCTAAAGCTTTACTAAACCTCACTATAATTTCCTTCAAATTAGTTGTTTCCACACTTTCTACCTGCAACCCGGTTGTATCATTTATAATTTCAAGACTAAAAGTCTTAGGTACTATTTCATAGTTTGCAAAGTCTTTACACCCTCTTACTTCAACTGTATATACCCCATCCGGTAATGACCTGATACCCAACTGAACATATAAAACTCTTCCATTCTCCGATAGTATCTTTGAGGCTATGCCAAAGAAACCGTTGTCAACTAGGACTTGTGATGAACCGTCCAACTTAACAGGTTCACTAAATGTTATCTCAAATGTATTGGCCCCGGTTTGCTTAATAGATTCTGCTACAGGTACAGTAATATCTCTTATATAATCTATACTTATTGTAACATCCTGGGAGATTCCAACAACCTGTTTGACAGTTACATCTATTTTATCCATTTGATTTGCAGCACTTATCAAAGTTAATGTAACCGACATCCCATCATCTGATACTGTTGCCAGTGCTACCCCTTTATCGATGGTTCCTACCTTGACTGCATAGTTTGAAGTATCACCTGCTGCATTAACATCTTCTACTGGTTTGTTAAAATGCACTACAACTTCTTTCAGGTTGGTTGCCGTTATACTCTCTACCTGAAGTTCAGCAGGCTGAGTAGTTGCAGTAGGGGTAGGCACTACTGTAGGTGTAGGAGTTGGTATTACTGTAGGTGTAGGATTAACTTCTTCTTTTGGAAACTTATCGATTATACCAAGTATGTGTCTCTTTATAAGATCATAATCTATATTATCAATATTGCCATCTCCGTCTACGTCTCCTGCCCATAGGTCATCATCAACAGGCAAGTCATTAATAATATCTAATATGAGTCTTCTAACTATAGTAAAATCAATGCTGTTAACACTGTCATCTCCGTTTACATCACCAATTAACCCCTTAGTTGGCAGTTCTATAGCTTCAGCACTTACAATACTAGACTGTACTGCAAAAACCAATTGAAAAATGATTAGAACAGCCAAAATAAAAGATAATGATTTCTTTGTCTTATACACTTAATACTCCCCCTTGTAATTAGGGACATATAGGAATCTATATTAGAATAGATATGCATGCTGCTTTTCTACCAACTAAAATGCTGTATACTTAAGTAATAATTAATGCTAATACAGCTTCTACTGCCCCTTTAAAAAATTAAAATAACCTTTTATGTTAATTTTATACTAT
>JBMOLK010000016.1:0-24517 GCA_049325575.1 Bacillota bacterium
TACTGATTTAAAACAATGGCTAAAAACATTCAACCGAAGATGATTATGTAAAGAAATTTTGTTGGGACTTTCGTCATTCTAAGGATTTCGCTGAAAATCTTTACATAACGGAAGTCTTAACATAACCTTTGCTTTCCGGCGAGTAGGCCTTTGTGTTAACATGCCTTATCCCTAACTTTGCACAAGCTACTCGAAACCATCTTGATACATACACTTTACCATTGTCCACATAAACTGCATCGGGCTTACCATACTTTAATATTGCCTTTCTGAAGCAGTCCTCCAGTATTGGTAATCTTTGATTATCATAAAACTCAGCGTGACAGATAAGTCTTGTTGCATCATCTATGAATGCTACCATGTAGGTACGTTTCTTACCACCGTTCGCTGTAGGTATGAACGGGCCATATTTGATGTCAGACTGCCACAGCATATTTCTACCGCTCTTTTGAAACCTCCTAACTGCATTGCCCGTTATCTTTGTATTCTTAAGTTCTGTGGCTCCAAACCCCATATTTAAAAGGTGCCTTGATAACGTACTTCTTGATATATCACCTTTTTTGACTATCCCTTCACCTTCAAGTATACGTATGATCCTTCTTACACTTCTTTCGGGCAGTTCCTGTCTAAGCTCCGCTGCACGATCCAGTACTTCTTGGGATATAGCCCTGGTCTGCCCGGTGTCTTGGCGTGTCTTTTTCAGAAGTCCCTCATAATTGTTCTCCCGATATGCAGCAACGTATCGCCTGAGAGTTCTCTCTGATATACCTTCTCTTTCAAGGATTTCCCGGCGTATCCTCCGTTTTTCTGATTCATCAAGACCCAGAACTAAGAGTGGTGCTATCATTTCATGCCGCTTTAAGGCTGTCTCCAGTTCTTCATTTCTGATCATTTGAACCCCTCCTGTACTTTTTTCTTAAAGATTAACAGGAGGACCTTGCGGTCACCAGTTCAAACTATGTGGGAATTTCTCTATACATAAACACCTGCCATGTGGTGAGTAAGCCATATGTTTGCATCCCCTATGGAAAGACTGTTACTTTCAATTTTGGGGAAGTTATCAAGTATGTATTCCAATGTTCCAAATATCTTAAGTCCTGTAAGTCTAATTTCGTTAATGGTTTTATCAAAATTATTATTCAGCAAAGCTCTTAATGCACCTATTGCCTGGAAGCCTCGTTGTCTAAACTCTTTAACCCATCTTTTCACTGTTGAGATACTCGCTGTTGCCTCCACCTGTTCATATGTAGTTCCATCCTCAACATCCCGAAGTATGAACTCTATATCTGCTGCAGAGTAATGCTTGTACGGCCTGATAAAATCCGGAAGTATTGCATGAGTTTTGCCACAGTCTACACATATTACCCGCTGGATTACTATCCACTCAATTTTATCATCTATATGTACATGCCTGTCGTAACAATCATGGAATACTGTATTACTGCCACATACAGGGCACAAGAACTCTATTCTCTCCAGATATCGTAAAAAATTTTTGCGATAGTCCTTAACATTTCGTCCTAAATATGCTATTATCATTTTACAGTGTGTGGAACTTTGAGGGTTAAATGTTGGCGCATTTAACATAAAAACTCAAAGTTCTTTCCATATCCCTCCCGAAATTCTCTTCGGAAAGATATTAACATATCTGTAAACGGTCACGCAACTTGAGCAGTTCCACGACATTTAGCTCGGGCAGAAACATCTTAAAAGCAATTTCCTGTGCCTTTTCTGTATCTATTCTATCTAATGAAATCAATGCTCTTCTTTGAACATACTTATTAGAATCATCTAACAGGTTCAGTAAATATTTTTTAAAACTAATGTTATTTTTTCTCCCTATCAATTCTGCAATCTGCCATCGTGCTTCTGATTGCATGTGCTTTATGCCTTTTTCAAACAAGAATTCTAAATCTTTGTCATTTAGGACGCTGAGCCAATATTTACTGCTTTCATTTTGGCCAATACTAATGCTTAGCACTTCTTTTTGCCCCTCTTCATTGACGCCAAGAATAATATAAGCGGCCAGTTTTTTTATTACGTTACTGTCCATAACAGAAAAAACAACAGCATCGATAAACACAATAGGGTAAATGCTTGCCAAAGGTCTTTGTTGCCATTCTTCAATTCCTGGCAAGAGTTTGTTAGTAATATCAGACACCATACCTTTACTGACTTCAAATCCATAGATATCTTCAATCTGGTCAGATATTTGTCGAGTTGTTAAGCCCTTGGCGTACATAGCAATGGTTTTTTCCTCTATACCAGAAATATCTTTCTGACGCTTCTTAACAATTTGAGGTTCAAAAGTACTATCCCGATCTTGAGGGACATCTATCTCCATTTCACCATACTTACTTCGTATTGATTTTGGTTTATTGCCATTCCTGGAGTTCGTGTTGTCTGTGCGTTCGTAGGGCTTGTAACCGAGATGTTGGTCCATTTCAGCTTCTAACATGCTTTGGATAGTACCGCCTAGCAGGTCTTTAAGCGCATCCTGAATATCTTTAGCAGACTGGATGTCATACTCTTGGATTAATGCCGCAATAATATTCTTTTTCCCTTCACTCATTAAATTTCTTCTTTTTGCCATAAAAATAGCCTCCTATGATATATAATTATTACCATAGAAAGCTAATTTACAGACTTTTTTTCACAGTCTCTCCTGAAACTTTTTTATTGTGACTTTCCCCTTCTTCCTTACTATTCCATTCCCCCTTATAAATCCCCATCTGATATGAATTCCAGTAACCTGTTGAGGATTTTGTTGCATTCTCCATTAACTTCTCCTTCTTAAAACCAGCATTCTCATAGCATTTAATCGCACCCAGGTTAAAATCAAAAACGGAAAGTATTATTTTTTCAAATCTTAAATCTTCAAAACCTATCCTAAGTATGTCTTCTAATGCCAATGTCCCGACTCCCCTACCTCTAACATTTTCATCTCCTATCAAGAACCTGCAAACCTTACCAATCTTGCTTTCCTTATCAAATTCTCGAAGTTCAATGGTACCTATAACTTCATTAGTTTCCAATAATACTATTCTATAGACAGAAATATTGGAATTACCTCTGGTAACCTCTTTTAAATAGTAATCTTCAAGTTGCTCTAAAGTCAAAGGAAATTTAAATAAAGGACCGGACCACTGTAATAAGTAATCGGCTGTCCTGCCATTATTCCAAGCAATAATTTTCATCAAATCTTCTTCCTTCAGTAAATCAAGTCTTATCATTCCAACCTCCACAAAAAGTTGTGCTGCACTCCAGTATCTATACTTATCAAACTGTTGCTCTTAATATGTCATTAAATATCTTTGTTACCTTAGCATAACCAACTAATCTCCCACCTTCTTGAATCCGTATTATCTTACCTTCCCACAAGCATTCTGAATATGCTTCAGGAGTAACAAAAGTAATTGTACCCAATGCAGATTCACCAAGAGCAATACTTTCAGTATTGTAATAATGATGTATTCCTGTTGTGAGATAATCATCTTTTACTAAATGAGCAGGTCTGTAACCTGTGAAAAAAGGTTGAGTTATACAGCCACCATCTTCAGGCTTAAGAGCAGTTATTATTGCTTCTATATCAGGTTCTCTCATATTTATCCCTATCTCTAATTATAAATTTTACTGGTTTAAATCTCTCTAAAAAACCTGACTATTTCCATGTGTTTTTTAGAAAGAACTTTTCTAAATTCAACATTACTTGCAATTACTTCTATCCAATTTTTATTGCTTTCAATAATATAATGTTTGTATTCTCGGAAATCATAATCTCTCCAATTAGTGCCTTCAACCTGTTCACGCTTTTCATAAAGTTCTTTTAACCATCTTGAAGAGGAAATTTGCAAATAATATCCTAAATAATCATGCTCATCGACTTTTGGTTAAAATTTACATTTGGTAAACCTTTCAGTTTTAACAGCCCAAATTCCTGAAAAGTGTAAACAGCCAATGTGCTCCGTATCTTCTTTAAACTCATTATTCCATATCCTAAAATAAGCCCATATTTCATCTCTTATATATCTCGCAAGAACATAACATTGTGGGTCTTGATGAACTGGCAAAGGAATAGGAACGGCGTGGTCATACATATTATCCATTCATACCTCCCAAACTAAAAGTCTATTAAAATACGTCTTTTATCTCTACTGTTCATTTTTAAGCATATATTGCAGGTGGTCTGGAATCATACAGTTATTAATCCAATCGTTTAAATCTTTATACAATTTCGTCCTTGGGAAACTTAGATTTTCTTCTCTCATCTTGGAATAGGTTAGATGTACTACCGCATAATTAAAATCCGAGTCGTGTACCCGAAACAAAAAGTCATCACAATCATATCTTCTACCGATTGCAGTAACTTTTCTCCCTCGCAAGATATGTTGTTCACCTACTTCAATATAAAGTTCCTGTTCAAAAGAATTTGACTCTGTACACAGACAACCCCATGGCTCTAATCAATTTATATTCATATTCATAGTGCCCCCACACCTTTTACTGTCTATATTCTACTCAATATATGTTTTCCATCATTTAACTAACGAGTCTTTAACTCAGTATTCTCTGCTGTAATCAGAATTTACTATTATAAGTACTTCTACTCCCTTTTTATAATAATATCTCCTGGTGATAAAAACACTTTTTTACCCTCAAATTTTAACTCACTCCAAAACTTCTTATCCTCTGTTTCACAATCATCAACTATTCTATAATCAGAAAAATAGCCAGTACCCACTGGCAAAGGCAACTCAAACACACTGTACTTTTCTTTATTATCACTAAACAAATCATACTTCATGCAAAATTCTAAGCATGATATTGCCCTATCCAACTCTAATTTTGTTTTCAGGAATTCCTTCTTACCTTGTTTTAACTCCATAATTACAGAATCTCTCAATTCTCGAAGTTTATTTATAACATAATCCATACTGTTTCCCCTATAATTTGTTTATAAAAGTTATAACCTTCTAATCATATCACTATTATTGTATTTTGTAACAACATCCTCTAACTTCGGAAGAACATACTCTCTAAAACTTTCAACACCCTTACCGCTATAGAATAAACTTCTATATTCAGTATCACCTATCTCATAGTGCTCGTATAAATGAATATCAAACAAAAAGTCTTTAGGATGACTATCTTTAGGAACTATATAGCAATGATATGTTATACCTTCATCCTTAATAATTGCTATTAACTCTTCCCATGTATCTGGGCTGTACCAATGAATTCTTCTCAATTCCTTTTTATTAAATGGACCACACTCTTCCTCTGTAATAAACAAAGGCTTTTTATCAGTTAAAACAAATTTCTTATATTCAACTATATTCCCATACTTTTTACTCATTTCTTCCAATCTTTTAAAATCTCTCTCATTAGGCTCAAGCCAAGTAAATAGAATTAACTGATTATCGTTTCTAAAGCATTCTATTAGTTCTGCCTGGATTTCTGGTAACATGGGAACATCAACAACACATTTCTCTAAGAGATACATATACAATTCTCCTTTTGCCTATTTTACCTTATCCGTTCCTTTTGTTTCCATCAATGTGTTAGTACACAACCTTTGTGTTTTGTATTTAATACGACAACAATTTTTTAAGAACCTTTAATCTGCCCCAACAGTTCATAATCGCATTGTAACTCCATCTTCATATATCCATTCCATCCTCTATCAAGCCCCAAAAGTATTAGTTTACGTGCCCATTGAGGCAAATTAAGGTTTATACCTTTTGTACCTACATTCAAAGTATTTCCAATGATGTAATCCGCTTCTGTTTTTATTGTAATTACAAGAGGAGTATTTTTATTCTTCTCTATATATGCTTTAAAGCATGAAATACATGCTAAACCGTATTCATGTTCTCCTTGATATTTATAAGTAAATCTATAATAATATGTTTCGTTATTAATTGTTATTCTACGCAATTTATTTTTCATAATGATTACCTTATTAACTCCTAAAAACTTACTATCATCAACAGTAGTATCAAGATTTCTCCACCATCAAATAGTGAATGTAGATGAGTTTATATAGACTCTTCCATTATGTAATCGTACAGAATAGACAATAAGTCCGCTTTATAAAACAAATTCCAATAAATCAAACTTACCACTTATATCTTTCTACTTTAAACTACCCTTTAATATATTAGTCAAACTCCTCTTGCAGCCCTTGCAAGTCCAATTTATCATAATTCGCACAAACACGGATAAGTTCATCCCGTACTTCCATCAACGCAAACCCCAAAAGGTTTAACCCTTTCCATTCCAAAGGATTTTCTATATTCTCGTCATCAGCCGCCATTCCTATTCCCCATATTTTATCGTAAGGACTGGCTTCAACAAGCACACGATTTTTTGTCCCGATTAAAAACTGCCTCTGTCCTTCATTTTGTAGAAACTTTGCATAATTACCGTTGAGAATTATGGAGTACCGTTTTTTCTTCCATACCTCTTCATCAAAATTCCTGACTTTCCTCCCCAACTCCTTAATCTGCTTGGGGTGCTTGCTTTGTAATATCTCTTTTAATATCTCTTCATCTTTAAAAAGCCTTGCTTTTTCAGCCATCATATACTGCTCCATACAGCAGTAATTGTTTGTATCAATCTTAAAATCAGACTTCCACCATTGGCTTAAGCAGGTTTTTGTAATACTACCATCAACAGAAGGTTGGTGTCCCAGATAAACAGATACTTAATCTTTTTACCTGCCCGAAAATCCTTTTGTAATTTATCAATTGAATACTTCATATTACCGTCTTTATTCCAGAGAAGAAAGCGACCATCATATAGGTCTTTTTCATCTTCACCATCTTTGTACCAACCGAGCCACCCTTTGGGTGTGGGAAACAATCGCTGAAACTGCTTCTTTTCATCTTCAGTCAAGGCAAAATACCAATCAATAAATTCATATATGTAATCTTCTCCATACCCCATTCTCCAACCAATGCTGCCATTTCTTATATGTGGATACATAAGCCATGGAGGAGCCATCGGATTGTTTATATCATATTTATTCTTCACTTTCTTCCCTCCTTTTCAAACTAAACAACCTTTCCCTCAAATCACTTAGGGATTATAGAATAAAAATCCCAGAAACTAACATTAATCTTCTGAATAAACTCAACATTTACCCAACCCTTTTTGCTCTAATATACACTGAGAAAAAGGCTGAAGAATAGAATGTGAAAATCACGTTATAAAGGTGATAAAGTCTTTTTCATTCCGATACAATAAAACTCATAAGCCATTTTTGCAAACTTTTCTCCTTCAACTTCATAAAATTCACTATCTGTTTCAACAAGTATCTTATCATCTTCTTCGGATAAATATTGAGGTATATCCCAGTATGTTTCTAACCGAGAATCCTCTTTAAATTTTTCAAAGACATTCTTGTATGTATTGTGTAATAAATTCAATAGGGAATTATTCCCCATACGTTGTAATCCACGCATTGCATACCAATAGCATTCATATCCCCAATTACAGAAAAACTGTAGAAATCCTCCATTGTACATATCAACAAGTAACTTCCATTGAGCAGCAATTTCTTGCTCGTCTTGGTCTAACTTGTTCCAATCTCCGCCTGCATCATATTCAAGTTTCTCACAAAACTGAATAGAGTAATTATCCCACAAATCAACATAATCAGTCATAATAACCCCCTGAAAATTATATGGATTTCCTGCGTTAGCATTTTAGTATTTAATGTCTTTAAAAATGTTTCTATATCTCAGATATTTGTCATGATTTATTTTTGGTAAAACATCATAAAAAATCGAACGTGTAAGATAATCGTTTCCCTTATTGTGTTGGTAACATTCAGAGACCTTAAATAGAAATTCTAGAACCACTTCTTCAGTATATGATGAAAAATCTCCTATCTCACTATAAAGCGATAGAACTCCTATGGTTATGCTATTTGGATTTTTAACATCCATGTTTAATAATATATCCCTGAATACTGTGGCTTTATTTTGTTCTATTTTAAGCAGTAACCTTATGTACTTGTATGGGATTGAAGCGTCTACACTATAATCCCGAAACATCATGTAAAGAAGTATAGGATAAAACTCTGCAATAATTACGTTTTCCTCAAAAATATCACTTATAACCCCTAATGCTTTCAAAGCATTGTTTTTATTGAAATTATGAAAATGTTTTCGATAATAATCAAGTACTTTTCTTATTCTATCTGGTTGCCTTGTAATTCTACTTATCCTTCGATAATATATATCCCAATTAAAATTATCATCGTGCATACGCTTTATAGTATCATCAAGGAATTCATTAATATCAAACATATCTCACCTCTTTAACTCCAATTCTTACAATCTAACGGTATCTTCTGTTAACCCATAAGTCAACGTAGGAATAAACAATATGTTCATGAAGCATCCCGACTTCTTGCTTGCATCACCAGCACTGCATTATTTTCATGACGCACCTAATTATCTCTAATTATTTCTCTTGCGTTCTTACTTAAAGTAACTTAATCTTTAGTATTTTCCCCGAAGTACATTCTATCACCTGTTGAAGCATCAAATGCCTGCCAGGAAGCCTTTTGACATATTTCCTCAATAATATCAATTACTTTTCCTCTTATATAAAGCACAATTGATTCAACAGGGTCTTTATCTCCTATACTAAACTCAATAGAGCCTTTTTCCGTGCCAAGAATACCCCAAGAAGGATTTGAAAAATCAACATCAGGTAATAGTTCCTTTAACATATCTAATATATGGTTTAATGTACCAAGCGGTGGAGGACTATAATCCTTTGGTAATTCCGATAGAGTTCTAACCTCATCTGGCACCTTCACTAAGACAATTCCCCAACTCATATCCTCACTCCCTTTACCACTTTAAACTTTATTTGAATGTTAAATCCTATTATATATTAACAATAAACTCCGCTCCAAAAAATCCCTCAAACCCTTGAAATCACGCTACCTAAATCCTGGTAATATAATAAAGTTGGCTCCAAGAGCCCACTATATTATCCCATATATTTTCTATCTTTAACAGTACTGGAAAGGAAAAATTAGAATAAAGTCGGCTCCATTTAGGGGTAAGATTCAAGGAAAAAGTATTAAGGTTGCATTATCCCATCTGCTTTTCTATTATTTTATCTATTTTCAGGTCTATTCTTTCATCTATTTATAAATCTATTTTGCCCTTCTATTCTTTTAAAATCAATAGTTTGTAGGTTTTGGGAGCTGTTTTGTTTTCTGACTTGTTTTTCTATATTCTTATCACTTATTACTCATTACTTTTTACTCCTAAAAAACCAACTCCCGCAGCAAATCAGGTTTTCTCCTGCATTCACTACGGGAATTTGGAACCAACTTTATTATTTTGGAGCCATGTTTATTATTACGGAGCCGACTTTATTGTTGATATATAGGAATCTGTAACAAACTCTACAACTACTCAACAGTTACGCTCTTGGCAAGATTCCTTGGTTTATCCACATCGCAGCCCTTCTCTAGTGCCATATAGTATGCAAAAAGCTGAAGAGGAGTGACTGCCACTATAGGAGCAATAAGCGAATCAATATCAGGAATTGTCACCACTACATCCGCTGCCTTATGGACCTGCTTGTTGCTCTCCTTGGCTATAGCCAGTACAACAGCACCTCTTGCCTTAACTTCCTTGATATTGCTTATCATCTTATCCATGAGCCTATCCTGGGTCATGGGGCATATTACCAGCGTACCCTCTTCAATAAGTGCAATGGTACCGTGCTTCAATTCTCCCCCTGCATAGGCTTCAGAATGTATATATGAGATTTCCTTAAGCTTTAGTGATCCTTCCATTGAGAGAGCATAGTCAAGGCCCCTGCCTATAAAGAAAATACTCTTTGCGTTATAGTGCTGGGATGCAAACCTCTGGACCACTTCCTTGTTTGCCAGAACTTGCTCTATTGCCTGTGGAAGGGTCTTTAGCTCATCTATAACCCTGGTATAGAATCCTTTTTCAATACAGCCCTTCTTATATGCAAGATCAAGAGCTATAAGGTATAGCGCTGAAAGCTGGGTGTTGTAAGCCTTGGTTGATGCCACCGCTATTTCAGGCCCTGCCCATGTGTACAGTACATCATGTGACTCCCTGGCTATGGAACTTCCCACAACATTTACAATTGATAACACCCTGGCGCCCTTTTTCTTTGATTCCCTTAGCGCAAAAAGGGTATCAATGGTTTCTCCTGACTGGCTTATGATAATAACCATATTCCTGTCGGTTATAAGAGGGTCCCTGTATCTGAATTCAGATGCCACATCCACCTCTACCGGAATCCTTGCCATGCTTTCAATTATATATTTTCCTACGACTCCGGCGTGATAAGCTGTACCACATGCAACAATATATATCTTATCGATCTTCTCCAGATCTTCCGAGGTTATCTTTATATTATCAAGTACTATGTTTCCTTCCTTGATTCTTGGGCTTATAGTATCCTTTATTACCTTGGGTTCTTCGCACATTTCCTTCATCATGAAATGCTCGTAGCCTGACTTTTCAGCCGAAGTAACATCCCAGGTCACCTTGAAGACTTCCTTCTGCACCTCTGCTCCGTAATTGTTGTATATCTTTACTTCCTTATCGGTAAGAACTACTACCTCCTTATCTTCCAGAATGTAAACATCCCTCGTATACTCCAGTATTGCAGGAATATCGGAAGCAATATAGTTTTCACCCTTTCCAAGCCCTACCACCAGAGGACTATCCTTTCTGGCAGCAACAAACATGTCGGTGCAGTCCTTACAGATTACTCCTAATGCATAGGAGCCTTCTATTTCATTTACTGAATCTATGACAGCCTGGACCAGGTCTCCTTTATAGTGATATTCAACCAGGTGAGCAACCACTTCAGTGTCTGTTTCCGAGACAAAGTTATATCCTTGAGACTCTAAAAACTCCTTTAATTCCATGTAGTTTTCTATGATACCGTTATGTACAACGGCAATGTTACCCGAGTGGCTTATATGGGGGTGAGAGTTAAGATCATTAGGCTCCCCGTGAGTAGCCCATCTGGTATGTCCTATGCCTATAGTTCCTTTCGGAGTATTGGAACTTACCCTATCTTCCAGTATGGCAAGCCTTCCCTTGCATTTTATGACCTTTAAGTCACTATCATCAAAAATTGCTACTCCTGCAGAGTCATAACCTCTATATTCAAGCTTCTTAAGACCATTTATAAGTATGGGCGCCGCTGTTTTATCTCCAATATATCCAACTATTCCACACATGATATACATCTCCTTTACATATTTAAATCTTTAAGATAGTTTACATAAAATAATAAATTTGAAAAGTGCACCATTACAAAACCATACAAAGTACGGTCTTTTTGTAATATACCTGGAATTTACGAAATAGATAATAAGCCTTAAAACATATGGCTGTACCACATATCTCAAGGTAGTTTTCCGAATATTAGATTTTAGTCCGGAATAAATAATTAAGAACAGGATTAGTCACTCCGACCCATTTTGTTCTGCAGTTGCCTGCAGGCTTTGTAGGATCTTTACGATTGTGACAGACCGGAAGGTTTCCGCCGAATATTTCGATAACTCACCGGTTAAGGATTACCGGTGACCTCCTTCTCCTCGTCCACGCGATTTCTGCCGCGTGCTGGCGCTTACTATTAACTTCACTATGGTTAGGAATCTTTCCTCCTTTCTTGCATCCCCACAATGAATATCCTATGTAACCCTGCCTAAAGTTTTTGCATCACCCCTTTCAATACCTTAGGTTTTCTTATATCCAGGATAGTTAAAGCTAATACAGCTTTAACTATCTATAGTATATTATATATATCAAAAAACAAATTTGTGCAAGTATAAATCTATCCCAATCTTTCCTCTATGACCTTTGCCAGCTCCACAGCCCTGCTGGTAATATACTCCTGGTCCTTACCCTCAATCATAACTCTTACAAGAGGCTCTGTACCTGAAGGTCTTATAAGCACCCTTCCTTCACCGCTGAACTCACTCTCCAGCTCCCTGCACATCCTGCACACCACTTCATCTTCAAGATAGCTGTTTTTATTCTCATTCTTAACTCTTGCATTCTTTAAAACCTGTGGCAGAATCTGCATTACAGAAGCAAGCTCGGATAGCTTCTTGCCTGAAGACTTTAGAACACCCAAAAGCTGTACACCTGTCAAAAGACCGTCTCCTGTGGTATTATGCTTAAGGAAAATAATATGCCCTGACTGTTCGCCCCCAAGTACATATCCGTTGTTAAGCATATTCTCCAGGACGTACCTGTCTCCAACCTTAGTCTTTACTATATTGAGGTTTTCCTTCTTTGCCATTATATCAAGTCCCAGATTACTCATGACGGTAGCAACAACTGTATCCTTGGAGAGCTTCCCTTTTCTCTTAAGATCAAGGCCTATTATTGCCATTATCTGATCTCCGTCAACTATCTTTCCTGTCTCATCCACTGCAAGTACCCTGTCGGCATCTCCATCAAAAGCAAGGCCTATATCTGCACCGCTCTCAACTACAAACCTCTGCAGCTCTTCCATATGAGTAGAACCGCAGTTTTTATTTATGTTGACCCCATCAGGCTCGTTATTTATAACACAGACTTCTGCTCCCATTTCAAACAAGGCTATTGGAGCTGCCTCATATGCTGCACCATTGGCACAGTCTATGGCAATCTTTAATCCCTTAAGATCACCGTCTATTGTACTTTTTACAAAGCTTATATAGTCATCAAGAGAAGATTCGATTACACTTTTTCTTCCTATCTTTTCACCTGTAGGAACTGCGATTTTTTCAGAATTGTCAAGAATGATGGCCTCTATTCTTTCCTCCAAAGCATCAGAAAGCTTATAGCCTTTATTATTAAAGAATTTTATTCCGTTGAATTCAAATGGATTGTGCGAAGCAGAGATTACTACTCCTGCATCCGCATTGTAATGCCTTGTAAGATAAGCTACAGCAGGTGTTGGAACCACCCCAAGGCTAACCACCTCTGCACCTACAGAGCACAGTCCAGCTACCAGGGCCGATTCCAGCATATCCCCTGAAATCCTTGTATCCATGCCCACCAGTATCTTTGGTGTATGCTTTGTCTCTGCAGTCAATACATATGCTCCTGCCTGACCCAATTTATATGCAAGCTCCGCTGTTAATTCCGAATTTGCTACACCCCTGACTCCATCAGTACCGAAAAGACGTCCCAAAATACTCATCCCCCTATGTAATTAAGCTTTTTATATTATATATTCAAACGAAACCGTCATTTTGTGTCGGTGTACTTCCCTATAACTATATTATATTATATAAAACAAGTAAATAGCAAAATCCATTTCATACTAATTCCGTATAGCTGTATGTTAAAATGCGCTGTAATATTTTATTCAGTTTCTAGCCCTGATATGAATATGTCTTGATTATCTGCTCGGCTATTCTTATACCATCTACTGCAGCGCTCACGATTCCTCCTGCATATCCAGGTCCCTCGCCGGCAGGGTACAGTCCCCTTACTCCTTCGGCTTCAAGGGTATCACCCCTTGGTATCCTTACAGGAGAGGAGGTCCTGGTTTCCACCCCAGTAAGCAGGGCATCCTTCATACCAAAGCCCTCAAGCCTTTTATCAAAATACCCTATGGATTCCTTCATATGCTTTGTCACAAAAGAAGGAAGGCAGGAATTAATATCAGACAATTCAGTATTACCTGTGTAGCTTGGCCTCACAGGTCCAAGAAAAGTTGAAGCTCTTCCATCTATAAAATCTTCAAGCCTTTGTATTGGAGCAGAGTTACTCCTTCCACCTATCTCAAAGGCTAATCTTTCCCAATTTCTTTGAAATTCAATACCTGCCAACGGATGACTTTCGCCAAAATCACCGGGTTCTACCGATACCACAAGAGCGCTGTTGGCGTTTTCCCTGTCCCTGGCAAACTCGCTCATCCCGTTTGTCACCACTGTACCGGGCTCTGATGCTGAAGCGACAACAATTCCTCCCGGGCACATGCAAAAAGAGTAAACTGTCCTTTGGGAAAACTTCTGGAAGAGCTGGTAGTCTGCAGCACCAAGCCTTGGATGGTTTGCCGCTTCACCGTACTGGGCCCTGTTGATAACCTCCTGAGGGTGCTCTATTCTTACACCTATGGAAAAAGGCTTTTGTACAAAGCTTATACCACCCTCATAAAGGGACTTGAAAGTATCCCTTGCACTGTGGCCTATGGCAAGGACTACTGCTTGTGCAGATATCTCTTCACTGCCATTTATTTTGACTCCTCTGGTCTTGCCGTCTTTTACAGCTATCGAGGTTACTTTTGAATTGAACCTTATTTCTCCGCCGTACTCAATGATTCTTTTACGCATATTCGCTACAACGGTCTTTAGCACATCAGAACCTATATGAGGCTTTGCTTTATATAGTATCTCCTCATGAGCACCGGATTTATAGAGCTCTTCCAGTACCATGCTGCAGCGTCTGTCATTTATCCTGGTAGTTAGCTTGCCGTCAGAGAAGGTTCCTGCTCCGCCTTCACCAAACTGCACATTAGTCTCTGCATCAAGCTCCCCTGTTCTCCAGTATTTACTTACTATTTCGGTTCGTTTTTCTACGCACTCGCCGCGTTCAAGGAGAAGAGGCTTGTACCCGTTTTGCGCCAAAATAAGACCTGCAAACAATCCTGCAGGCCCGGTGCCTATTACTATGGGTCTTTGTATGAGTCTGATATTCCCGGGAACCAAAGGCTCCTCCGGAGTGTCCTCTAAAACCCTGATATCGCTATCGTTTCCAACTTTCACCTTACCATGAATCTCAACCATCACAGAGTAGACAAGGCTTATATTAGGCTTCTTCCTTGCATCCACAGACTCTTTTACTATTTTAAATGCCTTAAAATCACTTATATTTATTCTAATCTTTTTAGAAACCTGCTTTTTTAATACATCTATATCATCATTCAAAGACAGCTTTAAATTATGAATTACGAGTTTCATTTACACCTCTAAGTATTCGTATTCTCTATATTCTCCTGATTTTTTATAACATTTACTTCTACTTCATATTCCTGCAAAAGCTTAACGGTCCCCGGCAGCACAACCTTCATTGTCCTATTGAAGGTTCCCTCTCCAAGGCCCCTTACATCAATACTTGGCTTTAGTTTTTCCTTAACTATCTTTTCAAGCTCTTCCTTGGTACCGGTTATGCTTATTGTAACACTTTCATCCTTTATATCGTATATGAGTGAATTATCAATCAGAGCATTCTCAAGTAATATGTCATCCTTGCTAAAAGTAAATTCCTTAACTGCCAGCTGTTCGATAACCACATCTACATAAACGCTTCTTGGCGTGTCAATAAGGCGCACCCCTTTAGGAACAACCATGTTCACTATTTTTGTCATGCTTTGGCTTAGATTTTCAATATCTATAGGCTCGGTTTTTATATTGTCAATAAGATCAATGGTGTCTGATGAACCTGCTATAAGTGCTTTTTCGGGTACAACCCTGTGTATACCGTCAATAAAATTCTTTGCAGGCCTTCCCTTTACCACAGGCACTATAGGTACCTCTTTTGCTACCTCAATTTTCACATCTACACTAAGCTTCTTATTCAGTTCCTCAATGACTCCACCATCTTTATTATATACCTGACACTCTCTTTTAATAACAAGGTCCTTATCTATATTATTTACATCAACTAAAACCTTCACATCACCTATGGAATTAATAATAGAGTCGGTAGCTTCAATGGAAACGGTCCCCGGAATTGCAGTTAATCCTATTATCTTGTAGTTTTCCTTAGGCTTCCCCACTG
Source organism: Bacillota bacterium (assembly GCA_049325575.1). Taxonomy (GTDB): domain Bacteria; phylum Bacillota; class Clostridia; order Acetivibrionales; family Acetivibrionaceae; genus JBMOLK01. The sequence continues at coordinate 15,807 of JBMOLK010000016.1, forward strand.
TTACTATCTTCACAGGGAAAGGATTTTCACCGATTTTTTCAAGCTCAAGATTGACAGTTCTTGGAGTAACACCCTCTAAAGAAACTCCTTCCTTGGCCGTGTACACCTCAACATATAAAAACCTGGTGTCCACATCATCAATCTTTGACAGGTCAAGGATCGCCTCCGCTGCATTAACACCAAGATTTCCTATCTTGTTTTTTCTTCCTTTTATAGTTACGGAGACATTTCTGGGAAAGTTTTTATTCTTAATTATAATTCCTTTTTCCCTAAGTACATTTTCATTTTCAATTTTTAAAGGTATATTTAAATCAATAGAGCCTATTGGATTGGAACTGTCCAAAACGAAGAACCAAAGAAATACGGCAAAAAACACCGAAATAATCTTTACTGTTGTATCCTTTTTCAGTAACTCACTCATTTGGTCTTCACCTTCCATATCCCAAGCTTCTTGTTAGGAGTGTCCTTCTCCAAAAGGTTTTTACTAAGAGCCTTTCTTAAGGTATCGGAAGTCAGGTTTCTTGTCAGTCCACCATTTAAAGCAAAAGAAATCTTGCCGGATTCTTCGGAAACTACAACTACTATTGCATCCGAAACCTCACTTATCCCAAGTGCAGCTCTATGCCTTGTACCAAGCTCTTTACTAAGGTTAGGATTTTCTGTAAGCGGCAAAAAGCATGCTGCAGCTTTTATTTTGTTGTCCCTTACGACGACAGCTCCGTCATGCAGCGGAGTATTTGGTGTAAAAATATTAATCAGAAGCTCTGAAGTAACATTTGATTCAATTTGAATCCCGGAGTTTATAATTTCTCCTATTTTTGTTTCTCTTTCTATGACTATAAGAGCACCGGTAAAGGTTTTGGACATTTCTGTTACAGCCTTTATTATCTCTTCAATCAAGGCCTTGACCTTTATGGTACTGCTTTCTTCATCAAAGCTTATGAAGTTTCTGAATCTGCTTCTTCCAATCTGCTCCAGTGCCCTTCTTAATTCCGGCTGGAATAAGACAACCAGAGCAATAGCAATATACTGGATAATTAGTTTTAAAATAAAGGATATGGTTCTAAACCCCAGCAACTCACTAAGTTTAGCTGCGATCAGTATAACTAGTATACCTTTGATAAGCTGCCAGGCCCTTGTCTCTCTTACCAGCTTTATTAGCTTGTAAATTACATAGGAGACTATGCTGATATCAATAATTGCCTTAACAACGTCCCAAGGGCTGTTAATATCCAAATTATTTGATAAAGTATTTAAAATATCCCAAAAATTTGTATTGTCAAACAAGTTCATTTACTAACCCCACACTATTAGAATGAATCCTTTTATAAAAAAATTATACCTTCTTTTTTATATATTTGTAAGTGTTTTTTAGAAAAAAAAAGTCTATTTATATATGATTATTTTAGCATCAGAGTAATTTTGTTCTTATATTTAGTTTACCATACATTTCCCATGTATACATAATCCAAATATTTCAAAGCTTCCTCCCGGGCCGCCACAAGAGTTTCCTTCGGTGTAGGCGGAATATCCTTCATTTTATAGTTTGGGAAATACCGGGACAAATGAAGAGGTATTTTGGAAGATATGGAGGAAAGCCACCTTGACATTTCGGCAATCTCTTCTACGGCATCATTAAGTGTAGGAATTACAAGTGTCGTAACCTCTACATGGCATTTCTTTGCTGCAATCTCTACAGTCTCTTTCACATTATCCAGTGTTCCCTTGCATATCTCATAATAAAATGATGCTGTATAAGCTTTAACATCAATATTCATAGCATCAACAAATGGCAGAAGCTTTTCCAATGCTTCCTTACTGATAAAACCATTGGTAACCAGTACATTGGAAAGTCCGGCCTCCTTTATAAGTCTTGCAGTATCATAAACAAATTCATACCATATGGAAGGCTCATTATAAGTATATGCAATGCCGATATTACCGTCGGGAACAAGCTCTCTGGCCTTATCTACCAGTTCCTCAGGAGTTACGTCATAGGCATCGGGGTTCTCATGGGCAATGGTCCAATTCTGGCAAAATGAGCACTTTAGATTACAGCCGAAGGTACCTGCAGACAGTATCATGGACCCTGGCTTGAAACGGTATAAAGGTTTCTTTTCAATAGGGTCCATGGCAGCAGAAGTTATCTTCCCGTAATTCAGGGAGTACAAAGTACCGTCGAAATTCTTACGGGCCCTGCATGCCCCTATCCCGCCCGGCTTAATTACACAGTTGTGGGGACATAGGTAGCAGTGTACCTTTTGGTCCTCCATTTTGTTAAAAAACATTGCCAGTTTTGCTGCTTCCATAAAACCTCCTGTTACTTGTGCCTTATGACTTCAAATCTCTCCATGGTATAATCGTCACCAGGATTTATGCCAGCCTTCTGAAGAGCTATTGAGACTTGTTCCACAGGCGTATCTATTCCTTCCAGATTGGGGAGCAGCAGACCGGAGCGCCGTCCTGACCTTACTATGACCCCATACTTTTCTACGTCAAGCTCTTCTATTGAACTTATAGGTTCCGGCTCCATAAGCACATCTACAGAATACTCAAGACCATCCAGTTCATATGGTTTCACCGGGTAAAACCTTGGGTCCTCCGTTCCCGAACTTATTGCGTTATATACTATTTCACTAGCGATACTCTCTCTTGTAGGTGCAATAGTTCCTATACAGCCTCTTAGCTCGCCTTTTTTCTTTAAAGAAACAAAGGTACCCGCTCTGTGGTTCATCATTTCAGCCGGCATGTCAGTTGGAATTTCTACCACCCTTCCTTCCCTGACATAGGCCTCTAGTGCTTCTTTTGCCAGTGCAACATAAGGATCCTTACTCTTTCCTGTTTTTCCGTACCTTCTTTCCAGTACCCTTTGTGAAGGATCTTCTTTTTCAACCTTAAGCCTTGCCACCATGTATCCTATCCCAAAGGGGCCTTCATAAGAATAGATTTCAGGCTCAATTTCATGTCCGTCCAATGCCCCGAACATCATTACAAAAGGTCTTAGCCCGCATTCTCCTGCACTCTCGCAAAAGTTTTCATCCAGATCAAGCAGCCTTTCAATATTGTTTTGCCTTATGCTCTCTAAAAGCAAGTCATCAAATTCCTTACCATGCTTGTTATAACCGTATGGGGATTCATCAGTCAATGTATGGGAAAGATCTCCGCTTGCAACAAACACCACATCCTCATCCATATCTCTTACCGCTTTTTTTATGCACATTCCAAATTTATAGTACTCTTCCAAAGTAAATGTAGACATGGCTATATGGACCAGCTTGAAATCACTGTATTCCTTGTTTATATAATAAAGCGGTACAAGAGCCCCGTGGTCAAGCTCGTTTGATATGCCGTATTTCCTGCCAAGACCCGGTTCAATCCCCCCCGAACCTATTCCTTCTTCCGCGGCATATTCCTTAATTTTATTCACCAGCTCAACATTATTCCTAAAGCTTAAGCTCACTCCCTTGCTTCCAAAGTTACCCAGGTCACCCTTTAAGACCTCCGAGTCCGAAATATAAATATAGTCCTGAAACCTTGGTGCGTGAGGAGTTGTAAGAATGATGGTCGATGGCTTTTCATTCTTAATATCCCTGGACGCTTTTTGTGCTGCATTTACTGTATCCAAAGCTCCCTTCTCTTCCCCTTTTCCTACTTCAGGAACAATTATAGGAGGGTGTGGAAAAATGTAGGAACTTATAATTCTACCCATCTATTTATCACTACTTTCCTAAAAATATTGAAGCAGTCATTAAACCCACCGAAGTTAGAAAAAATATTATTACCGTAATCAAAGCAATAAGTCTGACAGTACTTCTTTTCATTGTGTCTTCACATCCTATCCATTATTGTCTATTATTAAAGATGAATTTATTCAAATTCCAAACAATATTTTATAATAAAATATTGTATTGTTAAATACATTTAGCTATATGAAGCAGTTATAATTTTGATAATACAAAAAATTATTTTTTTTAAATTTAAAGAAGGATTTTCATAAAACATGTAGAAATTATATAAATAGAATACGAGTTGTCCGTAAACTAAATATATTCACATCTCTACCCAAAAAACACTAGTATGGAACGCATCTCCCCTGTTGCATAGTAGTGTTTTTTCTCGTCCTTTTTTACCGTCACAATGAATATTATGTCAACACAACAATTGTAGAAATGTGATGAAAATTTAAGAAACTTGTAATATTTTTGTTATAATCATTAATAACACTCTTAGACTTGCTAATTTTTTCTTAAACGGAGATATACATAACATTGTTAAAGTAGTATAATAAAAATGTACATTATACTCCCCTTTATATTTTGGTATAAGGAGATATAAATAGTGACTTATGAAACAGGGCAAAGTTGTCGAAAGGCAATGACGCAAAGCCTTGGGTCTAAAGCATCGATTACGGTGTTACGATAGCCGGGTTGCCATTAAAAGTTCTGTTTATACTCTTCGTACAAATTAAAGAGGAAATAGGTCCTAAATATTTCCTTATACCGCTTTATTTAAGGAGTATAATATTTAAAGCTAAATAATACGGTTAAAATTAAATCCTCAATAAAGAGGATTTTTTTGTTGCTATCTATCTTTTACATAATCGTATACTTTCTTTGATATATTGGCTATTACATCATTTGCCTCCTGATCACTGACAACATCCTTTGACATTACAACAATTACATAGGGTTTATCCGTAAAAACAATTCCTATATCATGTACTATTCCAATTAGATTGCCTGTCTTATGTGCTATCTTTAGATCTTCGGGAAGCAGCTTGGGCAGCCTGTCACGAAACTCAGTGTTTATAAAGTTATTCATCATTTCCTTCCCCAGCTGGCCTTCATTTTGATAAAACTCATAGAGTTTTTTAAGATACAGAGCCATATCCTTAGGACTTGTAATATTCTTGTTATCGGCAACCACCTTACCGCCCATTTCGCGCATATAGTTCTTTACATTTTGCTTACCTACAAACCTAAGAAGCATGTTAACAGCCACATTATCACTATATACAACAGATAGCCTGCAAAGCTCCCTTATTGTGTAAGTCTGCCCGTAGTCCTTATACCTTATTATCCCGGCTCCGTCTTCATAGTCAGCTCTGGTATACTTAAGTGTGCCTTCCGGGTTGACCTTCCCCTCTTTAATCCTTTTATACATATATAAGTTCAAGGGTAATTTGAAGGTACTTGCAGCCTTATACTCACCTTCAGCATTTATACCAAACTCGTCATTGCCTGTAAGGTCAATATAGTATATTCCATACTGACCTTTATATTTTGATATATAGGATTCAAGCTCGCTTCTTAAAGCACTATAGTCAATCTTATTTTCCTGTGCCAAAGTTTCTTCGGCTGCAGGCACACTTGTATCTATCTCATTCTCATCCCCAACATTTACAACATCATCGGTATCAGGATCTTCAATTTCAACTGTGTCAGAACCATTGCTTGCAGGAAAGCTAACATCTTCCTCCGGTTCAGTAATAATATAATCTTCTGAATTCTCCCTCATTAAAGCGGCGTTAGTATCTTTATCATCCGTCTTCGCGCCACTGCTGTAGACTATAAACGCCAGACCGATGACCAGTATAACTGCCATCATAAAGTACTGCCTGGCTCTCTTTTGTCTTCTTCTTTTTTTCAGCCTATCCTTAAGGGGAAGATTCCTGTCAAATCCCATAATACACCTCTACCAACAATAAACCCATATATCAGACACATTGCAACACATAACTTTAAATGCAGCTCCAACTACAAATTTACTTCACTCTAAATATTATCACAAATCTAAACTTTTTCAAATCTTTCAACATCAATTACAAAGATTGTTGCACCTCCGACGACTACTTCAACAGGGTTGCTCATAAATACGTTTCCAAGTCCCACAGGTGCAATAGGTGTATTAACAACTTGTTTTCTGCTTTTGGATTTGTTTTTTATTATATCAATGACCAGGTCTATTTTTTCTTTTTCAACTCCCACCAAAAGAGTTGTGTTACCAGCCCTCAAAAACCCACCTGTGGAGCAGAGCTTTGTAACACTAAAACCATTGTCATTAAGCTCGCTCATCACTTTGTGGCCATCCTCGTCATGTACGATAGCAAAAACAAGCTTCATAATTACGCCCCCAATTTTTCCTAATATTATTTATATATTAATTTTACCCAAATATTCATATCTTCAAACCCACCGCAAATATTGCAGTTGTTTACAAGCCTTCCACCGTAATTATAGCCTTGTTTTCTTAAAGACATATTTATCCCGGTATTTATTGCTCTGGAAAGACTATACAAGGTATAAAATCCTCTATCCCTAAGATCTGTTTCCAGTTCATAAATAAGGTATGATAAAAGCCCCTGTCCCCTATACGCAGGATAAGTAGCACAGTCGGTTATCTCTGCATTAAGGTTCTCCATATCCATATCGGCTGAAGCCATGCTTATCATTCTTTCACCTTCAAATACAGCCTTAAATAGTATTTTACTGTTCATTACACTTTTTAAATACTCTGTGCTAAACACTGGTGACGGATAAGTTTTAAATACTGCCCTAAATAATTTTACCATTTGTGGAATATCATTTTCAACACAATTTCTCATTTTATATTTTCTATCCAATTTCTCCGGAACAGACAATCTACCTCTTTCAAAACACATTTTAAGTATCTTGTCTTCCTCCTCCTTCCTCCATGAAGAAGCTCTTTTTTCATCTATAAAGAAGGATACACAGAACGCATCTTCTCCTCTGAAATAGGCATTTATAAGGCCTTCAACCGAAAAGCCTGCGTCCTTAAAATGCTTCAAATCCTTTATTCTGCAGTTGGACAAAACCTTTCCAAATCTTTTTTCTTTAGCAAAGTCCAGTATCTTAATAAGAAGTTCCGGAGACAAAGACTGGCATCTTAATATTTTTAACCTTGAATTTGTATAATCCAGATACAGCTCTACACCCTCAAACATTTTGCTTGTGTTGTCTGAAAATTCAACATTTAATGCATTCATCTAAAATTCTCCCTTCTATTTACCCTCACATTGCTTCTAGGAATAAGGCTTATCCTGTCTTCTTCATAAAGCTGCTCAAGTCCCCTTGATTCATCCTTTTCGTACTTTTTACATATGCCGCAGTTCTTGCATTCATGGGTCCTGTCCTCGGGTTCTGAATATGAACAAATAACCCCTTCAAAGTTTCGCAGTATTATTTTTTCAGGTGACTGTGAAACAACGTACTGTGGATTTACAGGTATCTTTCCTCCCCCGCCCGGAGCATCAACTACAAAAGTCGGCACTGCGAAGCCGGAAGTATGACCTCTTAACATCTCTATAATTTCAACTCCAGCCGATACAGGTGTTCTAAAATGCTCTATGCCTTCTGACAAATCACACTGGTAAAGATAATAAGGTCTTACCCTCATTATCACAAGTTTATGAACAAGATTCTTCATTATATAGGGACAGTCATTTATACCTTTTAAAAGTACCGACTGATTTCCCAGCGGAATACCGGCATCAGCAAGCATCTGACAAGCCTTCTTAGACTCATCGGTTACCTCCTTTGGATGATTAAAATGAGTATTTATCCAAACCGGATGATATTTCTTTATCATATCACACAGTTCCTGTGTTATCCTCTGCGGCATAACCACCGGAGCCCTGGTCCCTATTCTTATAACCTCAACATGCTTTATAGCCCGTATATTCTCAAGGATATATTCAAGGGTTCTGTCCGATACGCAAAGCCCGTCTCCCCCGGATAGAAGAACATCTCTTATTTCTTTGTTGCTTTTAATATATTCTATGGCCCTCTTTATATTCTTAAGAGGCATTGACCTGTCTTCCTGCCCTGCAAAACGTCTTCTTGTACAGTGTCTGCAGTACATGGAACACTGATCTGTTATAAGCAGTAAAACCCTGTCAGGATATCTGTGGGTCAGCCCCGGCACGGGAGAATCAAGTCCTTCATGCAGCGGATCGCTCATATCCGAATTTGAAACCAAAGTCTCGTAAACGGTAGGTATACCTTGCCTTCTTACCGGACAATTGGGATTATCAGGGTCCATCAAAGATGCATAATAGGGTGTAATAGCCATCCTAAGGGTTTTTAAGCATCTTTTTACACCTTCTCTTTCCTCATCAGTGATATTAATCACCTTCTCGAGTTCTTCCAGGGTAGTTATTCTATTTGATATTTGCCATCTCCAATCATTCCACTGTTCTTCACCAATATCCCGCCACAACTCTATTTTCTTATATTTTGTTTTCATGATGCTTCCTCCTTTTTTGATAAATAGTTAAACAGCATGCCAAAATAGTGTCATTTTCATACTTTAATGTTAAATTATTGTACAAAAATGCATGTTTCTATTTTTACCCTAAATAATTCAGAACGAAGTAGGAAATGAGGGTAGTCAATCATTTATAAACTTGTTCCAGATTAAATCGAAAAAAGTTCCAATAACAAACGATTTTAAGCGAAAGACACTTTTAATTAAGTACCTGACAGAAATGCTATAGAGATCGAACTGTATGAGCAGATAAACTTGATGAGCCCGCCATTTGTATCAAATTAGCGGAGCGAATTATATGTTTATCTTTATAGTTCGTTATCTCTATTAATAACGGATTAAAACATCTATATTTTGGGGAATAGAATAATTCTTACGACTTATTTTATCCCCCAATAGTTATCTTGTATTACACTACATTAACA
>JBMOLK010000017.1:0-2909 GCA_049325575.1 Bacillota bacterium
CATTTATTCAAGCTGATTTGCTTCATCTTATACTGCTCCTTTTCAAGCCTTTTCCTCCAAAACCTGAGTCATCGGCTTATTTCCCATTTCTAACAGCCCCATTCAACTTTGCTGCTTTTGCAATATTGATTGTCTTCTGTTTCTTCATTCCTTAAATTTATCTTCACAACAGCTTTTTTTTGTTCTTCAAACAGATGCAGAAGATTATTTAAATAATCCTTATAATATTTTTCTTCTGTTTTGTTTTTTATCAGATGCTTTAAAGCAATCCTGATTGTTGCACAATCCCTTTCAGTTAGTTCTATTTCCATTTTGCATTACCTTTTACTGAATTAGCATCAGTCTTATTTTGCTGCTCTAAATCTATTCCTCCGCAGAATTCACAGACAAGCATTCCAATTTTTCTTAATGGTATGCCCGCCGTGTAAACCGGCTTCTTTGCTGTCGAGCATCTAATGCATCTGTATATTTTCTGTTTTTGTTTTGTGTCCTCTTTTTGTTTGTTTTGTGTTTTTGTCATGTATATTAGGAATATATTGGAGTTTATAAATGTTTCTATTCTGTAGACATAGAGTTTATAGAAAAGATAAACTTATAAATACAACCATTATTCTAATTACAGCAGGCTATTGTATAATCTGCATTAAATGCATTGATAGGAGGCATTAAAATATGGAATATGAACAATTTATGGCAAAAGTTAGAAATTCAGGCGGAACTACATTAGAGATAACAATCCCTATGCTTATATGCCAATATGCTGGAATTGAAGAAGGCGATTTTGTAAAAGTTATGCTCAAAAAAGTAAAAGAACTGTCTTCAGATTCAGAAGATGCAGAGCAGTGACTATTTTAATCTGCAATATTGGTAAGTATTATGCCTTGAATTGCAGAAAAACAACAAATAAAAAAAGGAGGCGCATGGCAAACTTAAAAAAAATAAGAGATGAAGCTGGCTCGCAGAGAGAATACCTGCAGATGCTGTGCAATAAATTCGGTGACTTCAAAGTTTGCAGTTCATTTACAGCAGACAAAGGCGAAATCTGCTGGACAAAACATTATTCAGTGCTGGATATATGGCATGATGAAGCACAGATGTGGAGGCTTGACAGCGCAACGCATAGGACCATACTGCCTAATGAAGTTGTGCTTGATTTGGATGAGCAGACTGATATAAACCTGCACTTTGCAGTGAACCTGCTTGACCGCATTGGAATTAATTATGAAGTGTTTTCAACAGGAAGCAGAGGGTACCATATTCATATCTTGTTTAATAGTGAGCTTTCTGCAGAAGCAAGAAAAGATTTTTTAATGCTGTTTAATGCTGACCGCAGCAAAGCTTCTTCAGAAGCAATGATTGCCATTGAATTTGCCAGGCATTGGAAGTCGCATAAAATAAAAAGTATAATCAGCATTAAATCTTAAATTTGAAGCTAGTTTGATTTTGGAGGCATGGCAGAACATGAATGCACTTGATGCTAAGCGGAAAAAAATTATAGACAAGCTTGTTGAGTTTCAAAGCATGTCTGATGAGCAGTTTAACAAGCAGATGAAGCAAGATGATTTAATCAAATCAATTGATATATACAACTTCAAGGCAAATGCTTCATTGTTCTACCAACATCAGCCTTTCTTCTATGACAATTCAAGCTGTTTCTGGTTTTATGACAAAACTAAATACAGATATTATATGATAGATGAAGTGGATGTAATGAATAAGATAGATGATTTCTTCAAATTTGGGAACAATACGCTTGTGCCTGCTGTAAGGAATAGTTATTTGGAGGCTTTGAAGAGATTTGGAAGGCAGAAGATTCCAAAGAGCCCTTCTATTAATTGGATACAATTTAATGACAAAGTTATAGATATAATCACATCTGACGAATTTTCCGCCAGTGCTGAATACTTTTTTACTAATCCAATTCCATGGGACCTTGGCAGCGAAGTTGACACTCCAGTGATGGACTCAATCTTTAAGGACTGGGTTGGCAGTGAATGGACTGCCAATTTATATGAACTACTTGCATTTTCCATGCTGCCATCATATCAAATCAGCAGGATGTTTTTATTGGTTGGCGAAGGCAGCAATGGCAAATCGTGCTATCTGCGCTTGTTAAGGAGATTTGTTGGGAAGGACAACTGCACTGCCACTGACCTAAAAATGATATTAACGTCAAGATTTGAAGTTACAAAGCTGTACAAGAAGCTTGTCTGCGAGATTGGAGAGACTGATATTGATGATTTAGGGCAGTCTGCTGTTATAAAGAAGCTGACAAGCGGAGATGATTTGGTTAGATATGAGATAAAGGGCAAAAATCCATTTGAAGACTATAATTATGCCAAGCTTATTATCAGCACTAATAATATTCCAGAATGCTCTGATAAAAGCTGGGGGCTTTATAGGAGAATGCTTATTATATTGTTTCCTAATGAATTCAATGAGGGTTTTGACCCAGTTGATTTGATACCTGATGTGGAATATAGAAATCTATGCCTAAAATCTATTAGAATAGCTCGTGATTTATTGATTAAAAAGGAATTCAGCAATGAAGGCAGCAAAAAACAGAGAATAGACCGGTTTGATGAGATAAGCAATCCATTAATTAAATTCCTCAATGAAATGATTGTTGAAGATGAGAATGGCTTTATTTTCAAGCACGAGTTCAAAAAACAATTAAGCGACTGGTGCTATGAAAGAAAAATAAGGCAGTTTTCTGATACAGCATTAGGAAAAAAAATGAAGCAGATGTATAAAGACGGCAAACAAAAGGCTGGATGGTACACAAGTGATGGAAGTCAGCCTTATTTGCATGCTTGGTTTGGTCTCCGTTGGAAGGAGGATAAAAAATATGCAAATAAATAATTATAATAATATAAATTAGAATGTAGACTATATACTTACTCATCCGA
>JBMOLK010000018.1:0-2819 GCA_049325575.1 Bacillota bacterium
CCTGGACAGCTTAAGCATAGACAGGGTAGTTAAAGCAGCAGTAGATGGTGATGAGTGCATAAAGGCGGTTTTGATAAAATCAGCCGGGTATTTGGGTATTGCTGCCGCATATCTTACAAATACACTAAATCCCTCCAAAATTGTAATAGGTAAGGATTTTGTCAAGTATTCGGATCTGGTAATAGAACATGTTAAAAGTATAGTTGCAGTTAAGGCCCTTAAAGCTACAGCTTCAGATGTTGAAATAGTTGTATCACCTATAGGGGGCAAATCTTCGGTTATTGGGGCGGCAATTATACCCCAGCAGCAGCTGTTTCAACAAAATATGGCAACACCAATTAGAAAAGCCGAATTGGCATTTGGATAAGTCCTGTATAAAAAATGGATAAATTTCACAAGGTGAGTACCGTATTATATGCCTTTAAGTTATATTTCATTAAGGGCAAAGTTTGTTGCCTGTTCAGTTGACATTGAACGGCCTTCATTCCATAATGAATTAAATATAGTTTCATCAATCTTTGATTTTGTAATGGCTATTCTTCTTTCATACTCTAGAATATCATCCTTGGCTATGAGTTTCCCGGCTATTTCATATAAAGTATGGGAAGCTCCGAAAAGCCGGGCTGACCGTGTAATATGTCCCTGTACACCTGCAACTCCTGCAAGCCCTTCAAAATTGAAGAATAGGAGCATATAATGCTTATGGTTGCTCTCACGGTGAGCATTGAGGCTTTTAATGAACAGTTCCTTGGATTTCTTAAAGTTACCTTGCTGGAACTCCAGTTCTGCCATATTCCTGTACACCCAGGCAATTTCTCCCTTTTCTCCTACTTCACTTAGAATTAACAATGCTTCATTATAAAGTTCCCCGGCCTTTTGGAAATCACCTTGATAACGAGCCAATTCACCAAGGTCTTTTAGTGAACGACCGATTAGACCTTTATATCCTAATTCACGGCACAAATTTAGATTTTTTATATAGTAGTCTGTAGCCTGATCATAGTACTTTTGCGATCTTGCCAGTTCTGCCAGGCTTAGTAGTGAATAAACAATACCCGACCTGTCTTCCAACTCTTCACAGGTTTTAAGATGTTCTCCAAAAAGCTTTGAAGCCTGCCCGTAGTCTCCCTTAGTTCTGGAAATGTGGCCAAGCCTGTTAAGAGCTGCACTTATACCTCTTTTATTTCCTGACTCTCTGCTTAGGGCAAGACTTCTGGCGCAGTAGCTCTCTGATAATTCATAGTTTCCTCTATAATATGTTAATAAACTTAGGTCTATAAGTACAGCAGCAATACCCGATATATCCTGGAACTTTTCAAATATATCCAGGCTTTTATTTAATAGCTCTTCCGCATTGACAAGGTCTCCCATAAGGCTGATTACCCATCCGAGTTTATGCAAAAAATGAGCCTCGCATAGAAGATCAGCTGTTTTTCTACAAAGGTTAAGACCTGCATCCAATATTGCCTGAGCCTTTTCAAAATCGCCTTGAAGCTGCACTAATTGGGCTGTCCAGTAGTAAACTTTAATAAAATCTTTTGATTCGGTTTTATATCTATACTTTTCCAAGACCTCTTCAAGAAAGAATCGTCCTTCACTCCAGTTTCCGCGAACTTCCCAAAATGCGCCTAGAGCGCCTGTGAGGCATACTTCCATGTTAGTGCTGCCTGTTTGTTTTGTCCAGTTTAGAGCAGAGCTTATATTGGGATATGCAAGCTCAAGATAATCAAACCACAATTTTTGCTCCGGTCCGTTTAAATTTGGTTCAGCCATAAGAGTAAGAGACAAATAGTATTTTGCATGTTCTTCCTGTAATTTACCAGCCTCTCCGCTTGCTAAAAGGCGTTCGACTGCATACTCGCGGATAGTTTCCAGTATCTCATAAAAAATTTCATCATTGAAGTTCTTTCTGGGAGCTATTTTCAAAAGGCTTTTGTTAACGAGTGATGTTAATGCCTTTTGAACATCAAGCATAGTAGCATCATTATTATAGATTATTGTTCTGACAGCGGTTTTATCAAATCCTCCGCTAAACACCCCTAAACGGTAAAATAGTTTTTGTTCATCTTCCTTTAGTAAACTAAAACTCCATTCAATTGTGTTTCTAAGTGTCTGGTGACGTGAGGGCAAGTCACGTAGTCCATTACTTAGCCACTTGAGGCGGTTGCGGCTTTCTTCAAGCATTTCATTTAAAGAAATATTATTAATGTTTGCAGCCGCCAATTCAATGGCTAAAGGTATTCCCTCAAGCCTTGCACAAAGTTCAGATATTACAGGTGCGTTTGTCTCCGTAATAACAAAGTCGTGCCGGACTGTCTGCGCACGGATTGCAAAAAGAGCAATTGAAGGATTTTGAACTATGCTCTGTAAAGTATCATTTTGCTCAGGTTCAGAAGTATCCAACGGGGGTACATTAAAAACACATTCTCCGGAAACACTTAATGCTTCCCTGCTGGTTACGAGAACAGTCAGTAATGGTGCAGATGTAAGGATTTCTGTAATTAGTGGTGAAGCTTCTATTACCTGTTCAAAGTTATCAAGAATAAGCAGCAGATGCTTTTCTTTTAAGGTATTCTTAAGTGATTCAAAGATGGACTGTCCTTGTGATTCCTTTAAATTTAAAGTTTTTGCAATTGAAGATATAACCAGGTCAGGATGGTTAATTGATGCCAGAGAAACTATGAATACGCCGTCATCAAAATCATTTAAACGTAAAGAGGCTACCTGAAGTGCCAGTCTTGTTTTACCGATGCCACCTGGCCCTGTTAATGTAACCAGTCGTTTTTTATAAAGGAGCGAATCTATTTACATTATTTAGT
>JBMOLK010000019.1:0-2818 GCA_049325575.1 Bacillota bacterium
TCCTTGAGAAAAGATCCATGCTTATATCATTCCTGGAGAATCTATTGGAAGGTAATTTTCTTACCATATTTCCAATCAAATCTACTATTATAAACCCTATTAGTTTCCTTGAGTTTCTTATTCCAGGTATTCTTATGACTTTTGCTGCCATAATAACCCCCTCCTTAGATCGACAACATTTATCTATAGTTTTATTATACTGAAGATGCGGTAGGGGATTAAGTGAACAGGGTCATAAGTTTAGACAGTCGAAAGTCATGTTTTTTTAATTTAACATGACTAAAGTCATATGGAAACTCTTTACTTTTTATGATATTCATCTTATTTCTTGTTTTACCGGAATGGGCCAAATGTGGGTGGGGCATAGTGTCCTTATGCTTATGTTGAAAACTTTTCCTTCATAGGTTATATTTATATTTAATCACTTTTGATTCATAAATTGCAACAAATTAACGGGGATTAAAAATAAGATATGGATCATAATAATTAGCGTAGGGTTCATGATGGTTGAGCCAAGATCGTTACAAGGTCAATTATATGGCTTTGTAATGGTCGGCCAAAGGTTAATATCAGGTTTCGTCCTATGGTTGACGCTAAAGCTTGATATTAGCTGGAGGGCAGGGTATTATATGTCCTGTAAGGCTGTACTGCAGTGCCAAACATTGCAGTATGGTCAAAAGGGATATATAATATTCGAGCTAAGATTGTCAGGGGTTCCGCAGGCATTAGTTTTTGTTGTATTAGCTTACTTGTTATTAAAGTAATTCCTGTGTAACTCATTTTATTTGCTGGAGGTCTGCTGCAGTCGAAAGATTGCAGCAGGTTTCCAAGGTATCCCTGGCAGTCGAGCAAAGATTGGTATAGGTTTCGTAATACTTGATGGCAGTCGAGAGATTGTCGTTAGGTATGCAGGGATCTATATCAGTTGTAGCATAAATCATCATGGGCTCTTCTTATATTTAAGGTAAAGCAAGAAACTAATTAGTTCTTGAATCGCTTGTTACACTGTTTAACTTGCTGATAGTCTCAACAAGCGCAGAGATTGAACTGCCTATCTCTTCCAGTGAAGCGTTTAGCTCGTGAATGACAGATGTGATACCTGTTATTCCTGTATTGGTTTTGTCTGCCAAGTCTGATACATTTCCTATATGTACATTTATATCATCCACAAATGCTTCCTGCTTTAGCATATAAGTATTGACTTCATTCATTTTTTTTACACTTGAACTTATATTATCGGCTATACTTACCATAAAACTTATTATCTCGTTTGAATCTTCTACACCTACATTTACTTTTATAGTAGTATCTGTAAACAGGTTAATCAGCTCATTTATTGATTGCTGCATATTCCTGGTAACATTTGTTATATTGGTGGACAGCTGCTTTGAAGTATCGGCCAGCTTCCTTATTTCATCAGCAACCACTGAAAATCCTTTACCGGATTCACCTGCCCTTGCTGCTTCAATAGATGCATTCAGGGAAAGAAGGTTTGTTTGCTGTGATATGCTGGTAATCTCGTTTATAGTTGATTCAATTAGCTCCGCATTATTGTACAACTGCTTAATGGAAGTATTTACTTCATCAACGGAACTTACTATGTCCCCCATAGTGTCGCCAAATTTTAACACTTTATCCTTACTTTTATTAACTATGCCTTGAGAGTTGTTTAAAAATTCTGCAGCATCATTAACATTGTTGGAGACATATTTAACATTGGTGTTTAAAACCCCAATATCATTGATAACACACTTGATTGAAGAAACTGTATTGTTCGAGTTAAGCGAAATTTGACCAGAGGTATCAGCAATGCCGTTAAGTCCGTTTGAGGCTTCGTTAATAACTCTGTCTATCTGCCTGCTCATAGTAGCCAGCTGTTCAACAGTTTGCTTAATATTACTGATAAGCATACTGTTGTACTCATTAATTTTGTTTATTTCATCCATTTGCCTGAAGTTATCCAACAATCTTCTTCTATAACGGCTATTTGCAATATATGCCAATACTATAGACATAACGAATATTCCTATCCTGGCAATATGGTCGTCAGACTTAAAACTTACCTGCATGGACGGGATCTTCATGGCATAAATTATTGAAGCAATCAAACAGCCTATGGATGAATACGCCAGTACTACTCTATTTACAAAAAACATACTTGTTATTATTAATATAAGTCCCGTTGCCCAAACAGTTATTGCTGCCGACTTTGTAAATATCACCAATATGAAACAGTAATCCAACAAAAATAGTATGGATAGAATATGAGTAATTACATTTTCGTTAACTTTTAATTTTCTTAGAACATATGGTACTGCCGAAAGTATTATAAACAAAGAGTCTGCAATTATCAATGTGGGTGAAATGAACTTTTCCTTTTTTACTGCAAATTGAGCTGTAGTAAAGATAATGAAGCCTATCCACATAGCTATAGTAAACATTTTTATCAAAAAAATGTTACCTTCCTTATTAATGGCTTTGAAGTAATCTCTAGTATTCGCAGTTTCCATAAGCCCCTACTCCTTTATTTAATTTTAGTACCTGATGAAACATATATATACAAAGATTGGATGAAAAAATCTTTTTAACAACATTAACATAAAATATATCGGTATTTATTATCATTAATTTATATAAACCACTGGTTATGATAAAAAAAGAGCCCATATGTCGTAATAGGCTCATCTTCTGGTAAGCGGTGGAACAAGTGGCGTAGTGTAAAAACCTTCCGTGCTTGATATTATTAGAAATAATAAATATCTGACGGGAGGTTTTTTAATGGCTAATAGGGATTTAAATCTTGAAAGAGAATGGAAAA
>JBMOLK010000020.1:0-2805 GCA_049325575.1 Bacillota bacterium
AGAAATGGTGCTGAGTTGGCGTCCAAGGGGTAAGGTCGAGAAGGCGAACTTGACAATAAATCTCCATTGGGATGGACTGGGTGGATAACCGCATTTATATTAAAGTTTGCTCACTAATGGCTGATATTTAAACCCTGGGAAAAGACTCATCCTGCATAACCCGATAGCTTTATCGAAATTAGATGGCAAAGGCTATATACTCAAGTTGAAGCTGGGGTGGGGAACTTATCCACAATCCTCAGCCTGGAATTGGGCTTGGATAAGAGTGAAGTCCTGATAGTTGTTTGGTGGTTATTGCCTAGAGCTATATAAGGAGCTCCAGGAAGCTGAGGTAATAGGTTAAGGATTAGTGGGACGGACTTCACTTAACTTACTGTGGATGTGAAATCCAGCAAGGCTTCGGAATGTGGATAAGTTTTATCAAGCTTCTCATTGACATTTAAGCTAAAAGGAAAAAGATTCGATTGACTTGTTTATCTATGGGGTAACTATTCAGCAAGGGAGAATATCGGCTTTTTATAAGTGTTCACTTTTAATTTTTAAATAACAGGACTAAAGATTTTTCTTGACAAACAGAGCATTTTATCTTATACTTATAATTAAGTCAGGAAAATAAAGCTAAGGCTTCCCGATTAAGATTACTTAAGTGCATATATCTTTATCTTAAGCCCAATTAAAATTCGTTAAAGGAGAAAGAAATGCATAACGAAATCGGCAGAAGATACATACATACATACATACACAACCGAATTCTTTTTAAGTGTAAGATGTAATAAGTGTTATGATAAGCAGGTGATTTTTAACCTGCTTTTTTTGTGTTCATTTGTCAGATATGCCTATAAAAGCCAGTCAATTGAAAGTAAGTTAAAGGTTAGAAAGCGATTAGCCAATCCTCACCACAGAATTCGCTCTTTGATAACCTTATATCTTTATCTCCTTCATTCAGTGTAGCTTAAAGCCAAAAGAAAGCTTTTGTTTTGCTTAAATGCTGCAAAATACACTTGAAAGGGGATGAGAAAAATGAAAAGAAGAACTAAAATAAAAGTAAGAAGCTTTTTGGCTTTTCTGCTAATAGCTACAATCCTTTCTATGAGTGTTATTCCATTGATAGTAGAAGCCGCAGTCTGGGAAAAAAGCAAAGCTACTGCCCAGTCCCAAATCCTTAACAACGATGAGATGAAAGAGATTGTGGGAGGAGGAAGGTTGTAAAGGCAGCAGCTAAAGCAGTTAAAGTACTCCTTGGAGTGCAAATTAAAGGAGAAATTATAAATATACCTACGGGAACTCATGAAGTAAAACTTAGCAGAGTATGTCTTGCCCCAATAGATGCACAACATGTTGAGTGGAATTATGGAAACCCTACCGCAAAATATTGGGTTAGAGTTTATCCTATGGAAGTTACTTTAGTATACCTTAAAGCGGAGGCTTTGGATATGTCGGGAAAAGTATTAGCTTCAGGTTTTGGAGTCATAGGCATGTACAATATGTCTGATTTCACATACAACATTCACCTTGACCGTACTTCCTGAGCCTGAGCATAATTATGAAGTTTCTTATGCAAAGGGAGAGATAAAGATAACTCTTTATCTCTCCCTTTTGAAAAAGTGTTAGGTGAACTATATTGAAGAAGAATACAAAAATTTTAAAGATTCAAGGTATTTTATTATTAAGTGCCATTGTGAATTTGTGTACTGGTTGCGACATTTTAACATTACCCACCTTTCGGTTAGTATTAGAGCCAATTAAAACTATCGATTCAAAAATGAACGGATTAGAAATAATAGAGATAACACACGATTCAGAACTTACAGAATTTACAGGTTTTAATATAGTGATTAAGAACAATTATAACAAGCAGGTATACTTCAATCCGTTCAACTGTAAGATAAAAATCTCTAACGGAGAGACATATTCTTATTTGGCATGTAACTGGAGGAAGGTGATTAAAAAAGAGAGGTGGGAAAGAGAAGATCTTAAATCCCGTCAAAGGGATATAGATATTCCTGCTCCACCAGATTATTATTTTGGCGATATTCCACTTTACTCTTATGAAATGAGCGAGATTAAATCTTTGTTGTTTGAAGAGGGCTTTATTCTTCCAGGAGAAGAGAAAAAAGGACATATTATCTTTCCATTCTTTCGATTTAAAGGAGGAGAAAAGATACAGCTTGAACTTTTATATGATAGTAATTCTGTTGAATTCTTTTATCAGGTTGTTACAATTAAAAGAGATGATGATTGAGGGAATTATAATGGGTATTTATAAGACGACGATATTCTTTGTGATATTACTTTCAATAAACATGCAACCTTCTGACGCAGCCACTCAATTTGATACTTCTTTGAAGTGGCAGATGATAGAGACTAAAAACTTCCACATCTATTTTTATCAAGGGAGTCGCTACCATACCTTTTTATCTTTGGTAACTTGTCTGGTTATGGGCATATTAGTATGAATGTGAATAGAGCTATAAGGAAAGCTATTGGAATAGATGCCAGCCAGCTTTTTAGAGAGTGGAAAGATGACCTCAAAAAACAGTATTCTGAAAAAATGAAAGCTACAGTAACTAAGTCAGCTGAGCAGACAAAGAAGGTATTGCACCTTAAGGATGGAGAGATAGTATTAATGGAATCCCTTTCACTGAGAATTGCTGTTTCAGTAACAGCAATTCTCAGTGAAAAAAAGAAGTTAGTATTTATGAGGGTTTTTCGGGATTATGAAATATATTTTTCGTAAAGATTTTTGTTTTTGGGACTAAAATTTGGAGGGAAAGGGTCTGAGTATCTATCCAAAAGCATGCCCTA
>JBMOLK010000021.1:0-2794 GCA_049325575.1 Bacillota bacterium
AAGGAATGATAATGAACCAGGTGTTGTTGTTATATGGAGGGGATTAAAAAGGCTTCATGATATTACCCAAGGTTGGCTTATAGCTCAATTACCAGTAAAAGACCAATAATATGTATAAAGATAAGCCGGCAATGAGGACGAGCCCTCACGGGCGGTGGGGGTGGTTTTAAAAAGATTCAAGTAAGGCGCCACTTGACTCATATAAAATTTTATCCATCGCTTACCATATAAAAAAGCACCTCCTTTTGAAGGTGCTGATCAATCAAAAATTAATATTTCCCAGGGGAGTTGTCAACTAAAGTACCGTTCAGGACAAATTATCTATTTATCCTTAACTAGATCAGCTACTAACCTACATGTATTACAGCGGTAATCTATAAATGATCTATCGCTTTCATTTAAAAGCCAATTATCTCTGCATATAGGGCATACTGTCTTATGGGATGAATAATATCGGAATAGATAATAATAGAAAGGCTTTTCTGCGGCATTTTCGAATGCAGTACATATTTCACGTCCCATTTTAGATAAATCAGATGTATGTTTTGATAACCTCTGATACGCTGCTCGCTCTGCAATTCCTTCAAGAAATAAACGGTCGCATGCGTTATAAGCTTTCTGCCATCCAAGGACAGTATAATACTCGTCTTCGCCTAGAATTTTAGGTAATCTGTACAACGGTACTGATTTGCCACAATCACCACAAACAACTGGAGACTCATTAGTTGTATAGTCTGAGTATAGCATATACCAGCTAGGTGTTTTACAGTTGCAAGTGTCTTCATAATCCGAAGATTTACCTAATAGTTGGATTGTAGGCTCTTGGGTGCAAAGGGTAAGTAGTTTTGCATAAAAATCATTTACGTATTTATTTGAATTCCTTAAGTCCAGAGAGTCCTGCTCAGGAGCCAATAAGTAAGTTATAAACTTGTCTTCCTGAAAAATTGTATTGCAGTCATTCATCAGAATCTGACCGTTTTTAATTAAAGCACCGAAGTACCAGTCTTGCTCTTCTTTAAACTGGGAATAGTTATTTTCTCTTTGATGTTCATTTGGATAAGTGGTTACTGAAAATAAATACATTTATATTTCCTCCACACTAACTAAAGAATATATTT
Source organism: Bacillota bacterium (assembly GCA_049325575.1). Lineage (GTDB taxonomy): Bacteria > Bacillota > Clostridia > Acetivibrionales > Acetivibrionaceae > JBMOLK01. The sequence continues at coordinate 1,119 of JBMOLK010000021.1, forward strand.
GATATTTTTCTTTCCTTAAGCTTCATTTAGCTTTAATTTTCTTGCAGCAAACTTTCTTGTTTCATCATAGCTATCATAAAGGCATTCTTGTAGCACTTCCATAGGAAGAATCTTACGTTTATACATAGTCTGAACAAGACTAGAACGGCAAAAGGAACACAGGGTTTGCTTGTACATGTGTAAAAACATGTCTGGTTCAAACTTGCAGGAGCTCTTTTTAAGCAAATCTTCTACATCCATATACACCCCATGCCATTCTCCATTATTATGTGAAACAGGAAGACTCTTAACAGCATTAACTAGTAGAGTTTCATCTTGGGACTGATAACAGTGACACAATAGGCTTAAAGCGTTTGAAACTTCTTTCTTATCTTTTAGGAGAGATATAGCATAATCGTGAATTCTATCAGAAGGTAGATGTTCCATTATCTCAAATGCAATATCACGAATAGACTTGTTATCGCTTCCGGCAAATTCAAAAATATAACTCTCATCTAATGGAAATGGCCTTTTACGAAAAGCCCATAATAATTGTGATTTTATTACAGGATTTGTTTCCTTTACTGCAATCTTAGCCAACTCATTCAATTCTTCCATAGAAGCGGTTCTGGAAAAACGGTTTGCAATTCCATGACCACGATTTCCCGACGGTTCATAGCAAGCATTAACTAATTCATTAAGAGATGGCTGATTGATAGATTGTGACTTTCCGGTACCAAGGCTTTCTACTTCAATTAGAAAAGCTGCAACAGCTTCGCTTCTTTCCGCATTTTCATGCATGTAATTCTCAATACGCTTTTTCCCAAGCTTGTTTTGAGCGTTGGAATAGAACCAATCCATATAAATTGCATTGGAATTTTTTGCTTTTACATAGAAACTGCCTATTTCTTCAACTATTCTTTTAAATGCTCGGAATCCATCAAGTGACGTTATCCAGACACAGAGCCATTCAAAGTTATCTCGCTCTGAACAAACAGAACCTATATTACGCTTTCTAGATAGCGATGTAAAAAGTGTATCATGTTTTATGTATAATGCATCTCTTGAACTTTTACTACCATTTACGGCAAACTGAAATAAAAGAGAACACAACTGGTCGAACAACCATGTATCCAGTTTCTGTTTTGTAAAATAATTAATAATTGCTTTTTCAAAAAAACTTTTATCATCGTAGAGATCAATAGCATTATATAGATAAGTGCCTCTACTGCCCTCGCATTGCATATCATAACAGGTATTATGAAGGCAGCACCATAAAACAATGTCTTTATATTCCTCAAGATGATTGCCGTTTTTCAATTCTAAATATGCACTTCCAAGCCCTCGCCGGAAATTTTCTTTAAATTGACTTTTTGTCATGCTTTAGCTCCTTCAAATAGGTATAAAAATCAATAATTATCTTTTATCTTATTCAGCCTCTGGTCCTTCAAATGGCCAGATTTTTGGATACTGACCTGAAAATCCAATGACCTTGGAACCAAATAGCTTTGCTCTAAGTAGTAATTCAAAACCAGTTTAAATGTTTAATGGCGCAAGCTGTAAAATGTTGGCAGGCTGTAATTTTACAAAAAACCTATGTATTACAGCTTCTATATCCTCAAAGCAGGGATAGCACCTGTTAGCAAATAGCCTACTTTTTAAAAACCACCACACTTTCTCAACTGGGTTGAGGTGTG
>JBMOLK010000022.1:0-23624 GCA_049325575.1 Bacillota bacterium
ATTCTTACAATAATATTACTATAAATAACTATTTTTTCATTATCCCTTGATTATACCTACCTAAGATCAAATAAAAATGTCTTTATTACTGCAAAGTACTCTCTGATATAACAGTTTACCAGTACAAAAATATTGGTCTCAGCCGGAACACCATAGGCTGTAAAACCATTTCTTCTTGCTATCATTTTGGATCTGAACATATGAAAGTCATTGGTGACGATCATTATCCTGTAGCTGCTCTTACCTGTAAGCTTTTGTAATATCTCTTTGGAGTATTTGATGTTTTCACTGGTGCTGGTTGCTCTATCTTCCTTAATAATTCGATCCTTGTTTATACCGTTTTTAACAAGGTAGCCCTCCATTGCCTCTGCCTCCGTAATAGTCTCACCGGGGCCTTGTCCACCTGTCACAATAACCTTTATGTCCGGGTTTTCCTTTAAATACTCTATACCCTTATCCAGTCTGTTTTTAAATGTAAGTGTTATCTGGTCACCTTTTAACCCGGCGCCAAGTATAATAAGACAATCAACTTTGACATTTTTGTCTGTGTTGGCTGAAACAATAATTGCCCCCTCAACCAGTATGAATGATGCCAAAAACATAATAATACAAGCAATAAACAGTCTCCTAATAAAGGTATTCCTTATTCTTATGAGGTGACCCCTGCCTGTTAGCCTAAGTATAGCTGTTATAGTAAGTATAATCCCTGCAACCAAGGGAAACAGAATACCAAAGTTTATAACGGTATTTATAAGCATAAGGAACACAAAATCCAAAATGCCCAAAAGCCCAATTATCAAAATACCGTAGTCAAATAATTTCCTGATCTTTACCCCCATTTTAAACTCCCCTCTTTAAAACCTTTTATCTCATTTCTTCTATTCTATTTTAAATTTACTGTTTCTACAATATTTTTTGCCTCATTATTCACTATATGATTAAAAGACCTTCTTGCCTTGTGTACTTTTTATTCATAATTTTTTGATGTAATAATAAAGTATTATATGGAATCCATAAGTTATGAAAGGTTATAATATACTCATGGAAATCTTTCCCCTGATATGATAGAGCCTAAAAGTCTGTCAATTATATTTAAAAATACAAACGAAAAGAGGAATGATATATGAAAGTATTATTTATAGGTGGAACTGGAATTATCAGTGAAGCAGCATCAAAACTTGCTGTAGAAAAAGGTATGGACTTATACCTTCTAAACCGGGGTCAGCGCAATGAGTTTATCCCAGAGGGAGCGAAGCTTATCAAAGCAGATATACGGGACGAAAAATCAACCGCCGAGGCTTTAAAAGACTATCACTTTGACGCTGTTGTGGATTGGATAGCCTTTGTTCCCCAACATATTAAAACGGATATTGAGCTTTTCAAGGGCAAAACAAACCAGTACATATTTATAAGCTCTGCCTCAGCTTACCAAAAGCCCCTTTCACACTACCTTATTACTGAATCAACACCTCTGTCAAATCCATACTGGCAGTATTCCCGTGATAAGATAGCCTGTGAAGAGCTTCTAATGAATGAATACCGGAGCAACGGTTTTCCTGTCACCATAGTGAGACCCTCCTTTACTTATGGGTCACAAATGATACCTGCAGCTTTAAACAGCTGGCACCATCCCTGGTCCCTTATCAATCGTATGAAAAAGGGTAAAAAAATAATAGTTCACGGAGATGGTACTTCCCTCTGGACAATGACTCATAACACAGACTTTGCAAAAGGCTTTACAGGCCTTCTTGGAAACATGCAGTCCATAGGTCATTCCTTCCATATTACATCCGATGAAGTTCTTACCTGGGACCAAATATATAACACCATAGGAGCAGCTGCCGGAGTAAAGCCGGAAATAATACACATTCCTTCAGATTTTATTGCCCGCTTCCTGCCTGATGCTGTCGGAAGCCTTATAGGTGACAAGGCAGTAAGTGCGGTTTTCGACAACTCAAAAATAAAGCGTTTTGTCCCCGGTTTTACAGCCTCTGCCTCTTTCTCCACAGGTATTAGGAGAACTGTGGAATGGTTTGAAGCGCATCCTGAAAGGTGTACTGTGGATGGGGAATGGGATAGTCTAATGGATAAAATAATTAATGCATATGAAAGAGGTCTTGAATAAGCCAGGACTTAATTATAAACGGGCGCATTTTCGTAAAAAGTTACAAAATGCGCCCGTATTGACCTACATTTCCCGGGAAATATCTACATTTATTTCTCCCATGATTTTTATTATTTCCATAAAACCACACAAGGGCTTTCATATTCGACAGGAAATTTCCATGGTTTTAAAGAGCTTTTAGGGGCCAGGGCTAATTTCACTCAATCAATTCAATCTCTACATCTCCCAGTACCTTAGTTTCACAAGCAAGCCTGTAACCTTTGGAGATCTTTTTCTTACTTAGCAACTCTTCTTCAGATTTAGACAACTCTGATACCTGTCCGTTTATAACCTTAACAACACATTTGCCGCATTTACCCTTTCCCTTGCAGGGTGTCTTAATTTTTATATCCATATCATCTGCTATATCAAGTATCGTCTTTTCTTTTTTGATTTTTGTTTCCTTAATAAACTTTACCAACATAGCTCACTACGCCCCTTGTCATAATACTTCATTATTTAGGCTTACCCTCTGATTATATTTTATATACCACTTACGTCATAATAAAAACGAAAAATAAGTAGATCCTTTATTTTATAAACTCCATGTAGTTAAAGCTCCAGTCAGTTGCAGTGCTCTCAACCCTCAAGTCTTGAAATCCTCCTGTCAATTGAACTTTGGCGCTTACAGTAATCCAGTTCTGGGCTCCTCCTGTATCAGGAATATCCACTGTACATAATACGGTATCCCCTCTTTTTAATCTCAACCCTCCAAGCATAGTCCCAGGCCTTGCTACTCTAAAATTCACTGTATATATTCCCGATTCCGGTACATATACTTTATAATCCATCCAGTCACCGGAGATTATCCATTTTAAGTTTTGTCCACCTTCAATGCAGTCTTCTACAAAGCACACTTCATAGCATGCTTTGTAATCTTCAGCTTCAACTCTACCGGGTAAAGCCACTACTTTTTCTACCAGCTCAAACTCCATCCAATTGAAATTCCAGCTGCCATCCAAGCACTCAACGTTTATTATCTGTGGTCCCACACCCAGTGAAATATTGGCGCTTACAGTAACCCAGTTCTGATCTCCACCAGTATCCGGAACCTCAACGATACATAGTGTATCACTTCCCTTGGTTAGCTTTAGCTTACCTAGTGCAAAGTCACTTGATACCCTGAACCTTGCAGTATAGATCCCTGCTTCCATGGAATTTATATAGTATTCCATGGAGTCACCGCCAAGCAGCCAATTAATATTTTGTCCGCCTTCGCTGCAGTCTCCTACGAAGCAATAATTAGATGAATAATTGAAGGCTTCAGCTTCAACCCTTCCAGGTACACTATTTATGATAGGTGCGGGATTATATACTGCAAAAGCAGAAGTAACCTTTGAGCCTATATCTTCCCGTCCACTGGCAAGATACATTTTGTTATCTAAAACAGCCAGACCATACTCTTTTAGATTGAAAAACATTTTGCCTTTATCCTGCCATAGATTGCTGGATGGGCTGTATTCTTCTATCGTTCCTATGTAAGAATCTTTACCTAAATTTCCATAAATAGATTCACTTCCGAAAGCATAAATTTTCCCGTTCACCACTTGAGCTTTAAATTTATTTCTTCCTTGCAGAAGGCCGGCCTTTTCTGTCCATCTGTTTTCTACCAGATTATATTCTTGAACCCTATTAACCCGTATTTGACTACCATCTACACTATCTCCGCCAATTACATATATTTTACCGTCTAAGGCCACTACAGCAAAGTTTTTTACAGGATAGGGAATGATAGTATCAAGCTTTCTTAACTCCTTGGTCAGCGGATTATATTCTTGTATATCACAGTATTGATGGTCTCCTCCAACGAAGTATATCTTATTGTTCATGGATACCATGACCGATTTCTTTTTTACCGGCAAGTCTGTATGGTTTACTGTCCATTGTCTGGTAGACGGATCATACTCATATAGTGTATTTGGACTGGACCAGCTGCTGGATAGATCTGCAGCATATATTTTTTCATTGGCTGTAACTGCCTGTGGCTGCTTTAAAGGTTCTGGTAATTTGGATTTATTAATCCATTCATTGGAATACGTATCGTACGCCTGAACCTCATCCAAACCGGCTTCATATTCAGTGGATCCTTCTTTTACCCTTATAGATCCTCCGATGACATAAACCATATTGTCCAAGCCGATAGAGGCTGCGTTATACTTGATCCTTGATAAACCCTTAAGCATCTTCCAGCCTGTGAAACCAAAAATATCCTTGGAGTTATAAATGCCGACTTCAGCTTCACTTGCATCAAAGGAAGAAGGGTATTGGCCGGTATAATAAATCTCCTGGCCTTTTTGGTTGTCTATAAGTTTAAACTCGTTTAGTTTCCCACTATACCCATTTGGTGAGAAAGATTTATCTTTTACTTTCAAATACCATTTGCCATCCTTATTATCACTAATAGAATACAAATCTGTAAAATCTAAAGCAAATGCCCCTTCACATTCGGTCAGTGAGCCGTCAAATGCGTAAGGCCCGGCAGCATAGTTAATGGCAAAGCTTTCCCATGTTACAGCCGAAGTTGAGTCATTGTAACTTGAATATCCCAAAAATACTGCCAATTCATCTCTTTTTGGATGGCTGATCTTAAACTCAGCTATAAGTTTTGGTGAATAGTTTTTCCTTATAGTAAACCATACCATCTCCCTGCCAAAAATACCGTACCTGTCACTGGGATTAAGCTCTGCACTCATCGGATCCACAAATGATTTTTTGTTGAGTGCATCGTAGGCAACCCAGGAAAAACCATTATTTATCCATCCCTTACCCCAGGAATTTGCAATTTTGAAGGCTCCCATCTCACCGGTATCCTTTTGGCCGTCACCATCTACATCTACCCACATATCGTCATTATATCCAACCAGGGTCATTCCATGAGAACCATCTGTTCCAGCCATCATATAAGCCGCCTTCTCACCTGCAAAAGGCCCTTCTGTTATTTCCCTGTACTTCCATGAATGTATAAAAGTAGAATAGTTTAATACATAACCATTATTAAGAAGCTGCTTAACTTCCTTTATGCTTTCACTTTGAGGGCCGGTAACCGGGGTATCAGTTCCGTTTTCTATATATACATAGCCCATTTTATCAAGCCTGTAATTCATAGCTTTCTTCCAGATGGATGCATCCCTTGGCCATTCCCTGTAGTTCTTTTCAATAACAGCTCCATCATATGGGAAATCACTCCAGAATGCAGCACCATGCTTTTGAAGTAGCTTGCAAACCTCTGCAATATTTGTACCCTGGTTTTTCCCCTGGTTTATAAAATTGTAGGTCCACTTCGGGGAAAACTTGTTTGTATCGTCAGTATCATCCTTGGTATTCCATCCCATTGCAAGTCCAGCCATATGAGTCATTTGATAGTATGTAGATGAGAAGCTTGCACATGAGTTAAGACCTCCCTGGCTTCTTATAGGTGGAAATGACTGCAGTTGGCTGTTATCTACACTGTTTGGCAGCGAAGTTTCTGTAAGTGTTTGTGTGCTTTGGGTATAAGTCGACATAGTGCCGCTTTCAGTAGAACCCACAGTTTGGGGCATATCTGCAACCACTTCATTGCCAATATTTACTATTTGTACATTATCCAGTTCTTTCTGTTTTTTTGCCTTCCTGCTTTCATTGATACGTTTAAGACCCAGCTCATTGACCAGAACGATCTTATCCTTTGTATCAATCATATTATCCTTCATCCATTTTTTATCTTCCTCTGACAGTTCCTTAAGACCTGTTGCCTGCTTCATCTTTTCGGCTTTAGCCTGTTCTTTTGCATTACCCTCCTTTGCAAACACCACTGCATTTTGTGTAAAAAGCAGGGAAACTACAAGAACCGACGGTATCAGTTTAGACATAAATCTTTTAAAACTCGAATGATTGTTCATTTGTTCTCCTCCTTGGATTTCATAGTATTTCTTGCGAATTGCGATGTTGTCTCTTGATCCCTTCTTTCATTATTAAAAGTCAGATGATAGGATAATTATAATTATATTTGGTTTGTTGAAATGTATATTGAATGTTTATTGAACATTTCTTGAATCTTTCTTGAATATTATTAAGTTTATCTGGTGACTGGAAAAGAGCGCATAAGTAAAAACACCTGAACAGTCTCAGGTGCTTATCATCTAAGTCTAACCGCTTATTTTATAACTACTTTAAGAATGTACAATTGTCATAGTCACAGTTGGATAGAGCCTTTTGGTGTTCCCTGCTGCAGCTCTGATTCATAATCTCATCTATTTCAACCTTTTCCTTATGATCTAGGTCAATAAACTTAAGGCCGTACTCAAACCCGTCCTGTGACTGTACTTTTCTAACCACCTTTGCCTTTACATTTATCTCTTTTTCGCGAAGATAACCGCTGAAAGCAATAGACATCTGAACTGTATCATCGGGACTAAACTCTCTCTTTGCAGATATCCTGATCCCGGAGGCTGATATGTCAATTATATTGAATTTGCCCACTGCACCTACAGGATGGTCGGTAAATACACCCCTGCCACCCACACTGCACCGTAAATAACTCCTGTTTCCGTCCATATATTTGCCCCTTTCTGCAAACTACAGAAGCCGTACAAAATAGCTTATTCTTTAATTATATATACCCTTATGTAAAGATAAAAAACATCCACTTCTTTGGAAAATAAATGAAAAAGCCGCTTTTTAGGGCGGCATAATGATCTATCATGTACTGTATTCTAATTACTTTTTGTAGTTCTTCTGGACTTCCTTTCTTCATTGCAAAAACCTGCCACAGTCTGTGCATACTTTTTGAGCTTTTCGTAAACCAGATAATTTATGGTTCCCGCCGGATAAGATCCATCTTCCTTTCGCTGACCTGCCTTTTTCCCTGTCAGGATCTCTATCCCCTCATCTATGGTCTTTACTGCATAAATACTAAATTTGCCTTCCTTAACTGCGTCTAAAACTTCATCATTTAAAACCAGGTTCTTTATATTTTGATAGGGAATGATTACTCCATGCTTACCGTCAAGTCCACGCAGCTTACAGAGTTCAAAAAAGCCCTCTATCTTTTCTGTCGCTCCTCCGATCGGCTGAATCTCTCCCTTCTGATTCACCGAGCCGGTGACCGCAATACTTTGCTTGATGGGAACCTCTGACAGACTTGAAAGTACGGCATATAGTTCGGCACTTGATGCACTGTCTCCATCAACACCACTATAGAGCTGCTCAAAGCAAAGGCTTGCAGATAGTGACAGAGGCATCTCCTGGGCATACTTTTGACCTATATACCCGCTTAATATGAGAACGCCCTTTGTATGGGAGGTTCCGCTCATTTCTATCTCTCTCTCGATATTAACTATTCCGCTTTCACCCATAAAAGTATTGGCAGTAATCCTGGAAGGCTTCCCGAAAGAGTAGTCGCCCATATCCAGTATTGTAAGACCGTTTATCTGCCCTACTACTTCTCCATCGGTATCTATTATTATTGTTCCGTCTTCCAACAGCTCCAAAAGCTTTTTATCATACTTATTGGACCTGTATATCTTTTCCTCTACAGCCTTCTTTACATGCTTCGCTTCTACAAGCTTGCTTCCCTCAATCTCTGCCCAGGCACAGGACTCACAAAGTATTTCCACAATATCGTTGAATCTGGTAGAAAGCTTGTTTTGGTCTTCTACCAGGCGCGAGCTGTACTCAACAACCCTTGCAACTCCCGTTCTGTCAAAGTGAGGGGTGTTTTCCCTGCGGCAGAAGGAACTTATAAACTGCGCCAGTTTCTTGGTGTTTTCCTTGTTTCTGTCCATCTCCGCGTCAAAATCCACCTTTATTTTGAACAATTTCTTGAAATCCTCATCATACTCGTAAAGCATCTGGTAAAGATATTCGCTTCCAACCAAAATGACCTTGATATCAAGAGGTATGGGCTCCGGCTTTAGCGCAGAAACAGCAACAAGCCCCATCTGTTCTTTCATATTTTCAATTGTTATTTGTTTTGTCCTAAGAACCCTCTTTAGAGCTTCCCAGGATTGAACATTACTTAATACATCCTTTGCCTGAAGTATTAAATACCCGCCGTTTGCCTGGTGAAACAGGCCTCCCTTTATCATTGTATAATCGGTGCTCATAGTACCGAACTCATTTTCATATTCCAGCTTTCCAAGAAGGTTATAATAAGTGGGGTTGTAGTCTACAATTACCGGAGCACCCTTAAGCCCACTGTTGTCAACCAGCAGATTTACCTTGTACTTGTCTGCAGGTGACTCCTCTGTGCTCCTTACCCACGGAATAATAAGCTGTTGTTCTTCCGAATACTCTTCTTCTCTGAAATCATCCAGGTTCTTTAGTATATCTTCCTGAACTTTTTCAAGATAATCTAGCACCTTTTTATAGTCCTTGTATTTTTCCCTAAGATCGTTTATCTGCATACCCACTGCAAATAAAGCAATTTTATTCTCCCATTCGGCAACTCTTTCTTCAGCTTCCTTCTCAATATTCTTGATTTTTCTTATTATATCCAGTGTTTCCAGCTGTACAATATTTGACTTTTCATTTATTTCGTGTTTTACCTTCTCATCCAGGTCCCCGTACTCTTCTTCCGTTATGGTTTTACCCTCGATAACCGGAAGAAAGTATATGCCTGCATTGGTTGTTTTTACTTTAAAGCCTTGCTTTTCAGCATCCTCGTTAAGCTTCTCCAAAAGTCCCGTCCTTTTTTCCTGAAACTCCTTAGCAATTGAAGTTTTTTCCCTTTCATAATCTTCACTGTCAAAGGCCCTGGTGATTTCAGATTGGAGTATTTTTATAAAATCATCCATGTCGTTTTGGAATACCTTACCCAGTCCTGCCGGCAAATTAATAGTCTTGGGCTGATTCGGATTATCAAAATCATATACATAGCACCAGTCATCCGGTGTCTTTGACTTTTTAGCTATTTTCTTTACATAGCTTTGGGCATAACTAGTCTTTCCGGTACCTGTCATACCACTCATAAAAATATTGTACCCACGGGTCTTTATTTTAAGCCCAAATTCCATAGCTTTTACAGCACGTTCCTGCCCGATAATATCCTGCAGGGAGTCAAGCTCCGAGGTGTCATTAAACTTAAATGAATTTGGGTTGCATTCCTTCCTTAGCATACTGTAAGGCAAACTTTTGCTACGTGGCATAATCTTTCCCCCTTTAGACCAGCTATTAAAAGTCTTAAATTATATAAACCGCTGCCTTATAGATAAATAGGGCTATGTGCGATTTATGAATAACGGTACATTATTTCGCAGCAATTTTCTACTTTGAATTGCACCAAATAATATATACTTTGTAAACTCATTGATTTTTTCCTTGGATATAATATGATCAAAATAGATTTTTACGTTCTTATCTTTTGAATATATTCTACTAAGATATGATAAAATCCTTTTTATTTTAACATAATTTAATTTTAATCTACAAAACCCCCTAAAAGCTTCCTTCCTATCTATACATCTTCTTTCCACATTATGATTGCGTCTTCTCCATTATCCGAATAATAAGCCTTTCTGCAGCCTTCCACTTTAAACCCGTATTTTTCATACAGACCCTGTGCAGCTATGTTGCTTCTTCTAACTTCAAGGGTCATTCGCTCAATCTTTTCCTGCATGGCTATGGATATCAGCTTTTCAACCAGGTGCCGGCCTATACCGCTCCTTCTATACTCCGGATGGACGGCTACATTGGTAATATGCCCCTCATCATAAACCTTCCACATACCGGCATACCCTACTACAAGCCCGTCAACCTTTGCAGATATATATATTGCAAACTTGTTATTGGTTACTTCCTGTATAAACGCATCCCTGGACCAGGGTATTGTAAATGAAAGCCTCTCTACAACCATAATATCGTCAATATCTTCCAAAGTCATATGGGACACTTCTATATTACCGAGATTCATCAATTCTCACCTTTCAACAACTGCCGCAGCATTTCTTTTCAAATTCTCTTTCTGCCTGTGACTTCCTTAGGTAGAAAGGAACCATTTCAAAGCTGGTTTCTAAAGACCCCTCTTTAGCTTTTAAATAAGCGATCTGTGCTACAGATGCTGCTCTCTGAAGTCTCAAGCTTCCAGGTGCAAACTCACAATCCCCTTTTAATTCACTTTTTAAAAACTCTTCATGTATTTCCACGGCATCCCCAAGGAAAATGACTTTTTTACCTTTTTTCCTGATAATTCCCACCAATTCGGTTATGGGTATTCCCAAATAGTCTGTAACCCGCTCCTGTGTTTTCTCCTTCCATTCATACAAAGCAGTATACACCTGGTTGTTCCTTGCATCCATAATAGGGCAAACAGTAAAACTACTCATTGGAATATTATATGCCATGGCATCTAAAGTTGGCACACCCACAACAGGCTTGCCAGCTGCAAAGGCCATAGCTTTCACCGTCGTTACTCCTATTCTTAGACCGGTAAAAGATCCGGGCCCTGTGGATGCAGCAAAAACATCCACACTTTTTGGGTCAAGCTCCAACTCATGAAGGATTTCTTTTATCATAGGCATTAGTTTTTGGGAATGAGTCTTTTTATGGTTAATCAAATATTCACCCAAAAGCTTTTCATTTTCCATGACTGCAACTGCAGCAACCAAAGTGGATGTATCCAAAGCCAGTATCTTCATTGCTATTTATCCTTTCCTGCCATAAGCTTCTTTTCATACTCACTATATTTATCGCCGTTAAATTGTATCTCAATAACCCTGGCATCAACGCTTACGCCAAGATCCTTTTTTATCCTGATCCAGATATGCTGGTCAGGGAGTATGTCTCTTATCAAATCAGCCCACTCTATTACCACTACACCATCCCCGTAAAGATACTCTTCAAACCCGATCTCATACATCTCCTCCGGGTCGGCAATCCTGTATACGTCAAAGTGGTAAAGGGGTATCTCCGTGTTATACTCATTTACAAGAGTAAATGTAGGGCTTGTTATATAATCCTCTATCCCGAGAGACTGTGCAATCCCGTTTGTAAGTACAGTCTTCCCCGTCCCCAGGTCTCCTGTTATACAAACTAAATCGCCCCTTTCAAGAAGTCCTCCCAGCGCCCTTCCCACTTCAATTGTCTCATCTTTTGAAGAAGTCCTAATCTCTTTCATCATCTTTCCTCTCAAAAACTACTTTACCGTTAATAATGGTAGTGGTCACCCTTGACATAATCTCAAAGGGGTGCCCGTCAAAAATGGCAATATCTGCATCCTTTCCTGCCTCTATGCTTCCCACCCTGTCTTCAATACCGGTAAGCTCTGCTGCATAAAGAGTTATTGCCTTTAGTGCCTCCTCCTTATTCATACCTTCCCTTACAGCCATTGCGGCACAAAGGGTCAGATACTGTACAGGTGTGCAAGGATGGTCGGTCATTATTGCTACTTTTATACCCGATTTTGACAAAATACCCGGGGTCTTTAATGTTTGATTCCTTAGCTCTATTTTTGACCTGTCTGTAAGGGATGGGCCTACAACTGCTCCAACTCCCTCTTCTACAAGTATATCCTTTATAAGGTGCCCTTCAGTGCAGTGTTCTATTGTCAGCCTTACATCAAATTCCTTTGCAATCCTTATAGCCGTCAGTATGTCATCAGCCCTGTGAGCATGGGCTTTTAAAGGGATCTCCCTGCTTAAGACCTTTAAAAGTGCCTCAAGCTTCATATCATAATCAGGTTTATCATTATTCTCCTGGTCCTCTTCATACTTATCAAGAAGCTCCTTATACTCTTTTGCTCTCATAAGGCTTTCCCTTAAAAGTGCGGCAGTTGCCATACGGGTTGTAGGTGCCTGTTTTCTTTCATTGTAAACAGTTTTAGGGTTTTCCCCAAATGCACACTTAACAGCAACAGGATCTTTTATTATCATCTCTTCTACTCTTCTTCCAAAGGTCTTAAGGGCCGCAAACTGTCCACCGATAACGTTGGCACTTCCTGGACCTGTAACAACCGTAGTGACTCCATTTTCACGGGCCTCCATAAAAGCCCTGTCCATATGGTACACACCATCTGTAGCTTTTAAGTGCGGCGTAATGGGATCTGTCATTTCATTTCCGTCATCGCCTTCAAACCCAACGGAGTCTTCGCACACCCCTACATGGCAGTGAGCGTCAATAAGACCGGGAAGTACATATTTATTCTTTGCATCTATAATGGTTAAACCTTCGGATTGTAATACTTTTTTATCTAAAGCTGAAGGATCTTCTCCTACTTCAACTATTTTTCCCTCATCAATTAAAATATACCCGCTGTCATAATTAATACCCGTCATCGTAAGTATCTTACCGTTTTTTATAAGCAGCATATTCTCCTCCACAAGATTCTTTTTTAAAGTATATTATATTTTATTATAATGTTAAGTCAATTACAATAAATAAATCCAAATATACCCTGCCTCCGAAACTGCTTTTGGCTGTAATTACCGGTTAATTTTCAACTTATTTTTCCCGACAATTATGTAAACTCATGTAATAGTTTAAGGGGGTAGTAACTATCATGAAGGGGAAGAAGAAAAGTGTACTTGCCACAATTCTCGTAATTGTTGCTGTACAAATAGTAGTTGCACAGGCTTTAGGGATAAACCTGGTAGACCTGGTCAATCAGAAAACCGATTCTCTGGCCTCAAGCAGCACACTAAATACCAGCAGCATACTGCAGCAGACCAAGCAGGAAACACTGGCCGAAACTACCAGCTACATTGACGGCTATATTGCTGAAATCCAGCAGTCACTGGATCAATACACAGAATCTCAAACAGAAATAGCAAAACAGAAGTTAAAAGCCAGAGCTCAAGAGATAAAGGATGCCCTGGAAGCCCAAAAGCCGGATGCTGTAGATAGCGGGAAAGTAAAAATTAAGGTAAAGATTGATGAAGAGTTAAATAAACAGCTTTCAGATCTGGACAGCCAATTGACTTTAAAGATTCAGCAGAAATTTTCAAACTAGTGAGTTATGGTGAGGGCTGCACAATTTGCAGCCCTTCATTTATGGGATAAAGTGTTCTCAAGCTTGCCGTATTTATATTCTGAGTCTTTTTGCTAATACCTTAAAAGTTTCTCTTACTTGATGTTAATTTACCTCAAACGCAATTTTATCACATTCGTACGGATATAAGGTAGTATTTCCTCCTATAAGTTTATTGTAAGATGTATATGAATTCTATCACATAATCGTTTGCTTATATCTTCATTCGGTTTCATAAAACTGTATAATACTATACTTAATAGTAATATGCTCATGCCAAACCCCATAAATAATTAAATGAAATTCCTTTATTTATGTACATAGTTAACGTGTATATACAAACAACTTTATAAGTTCTGTCATTAGTTAAAAGCTTGTGTTTTTACCTACTTAGATTTTCCTGTTATTAGAGAGAAAAAAATGCTATAATTTATTTAAAGGCAATAAAAATGGAGGTTAATTAAATGCAAAGGCTAAACCCTTTAAATGACTATATTTTCAAGCGTATAATGGGAGAAGAAGAAAGCAAGGAACATTTAATTTCGTTCCTTAATGCCGTTCTAGATGTTGATGATAGAAAAAAGCTTGTATCGCTTGAAATTATTGACAATAAAGAGTTAACCAAAGAAATGATTTATGATAAATCTGGCAGACTTGATGTAAGGGCAAAAACAGCTGATGGAATGCAGGTTGATATTGAAGTCCAACTTACCAACCAGCACAACATGGAAAAAAGAACGATGTTTTATTGGGGAAAGCTTTTTCTTGAAGGAATTAAGCAAGGCGATGATTATATAAACCTTACCAAGGTAATAACTATTAATATATTAGATTTTAATTTCCTTGATCTGGAAAAGTTTCATTCAAAGTACCATTTGTGGGAGGATGAGGAAGAGAACTATCTTTTAACTGATTTGATAGAGATCCATTTTCTTGAAATGCCGAAATTCAGGGCTTTGAAAGAAAAAGATCTGAAGGGAAATGCCCTTCACAGGTGGCTTAAGTTTTTTGACAAAATGCTATCCGAAGAAGAGTTGAAGGAGTTGATGGAAATGGATAGTGCTATTAAAAGAGCAGAAAAGAAACTTGAATATTTGAGTTCTGATGAACATGCTCTTGCTTTGTATCGAGCAAGGGAAGATTCGTTGCATGAAAGAGCTAACATGATTAGTTCTGCAAGACTTGATGGAAAGATTGAAGTTGCCAAAGAGATGCTTTCTTCTGGGCTGGATATTGAAACGATTTCAAAACTTACTAAGATTTCGGTTGATGAGCTCAAAAAACTATTAAAACTACAATAATGAATAATGGTAAATTGGGTATTGATTTATAATCAAAATTTTACTTGACAATCTACATGCTGTGCTTTGACTGGGATAAGTGTAAAAAGTTAATAGATTTTACACTTATCCCAGTCATTATTTCCACCTGTGCCTACAAAGTAGCTAGATTATTAAACTCTTTCAAGCTTTTTTATTGCTTTACTCGCCTCATTTCTTATCCATTTTACCTTATATGTTAGAAACGGTTCAATATGTCTAATTAGCGTCTTGTCGCCGGTTTTTGAAAGACCTGATATGGCATGCCCGACCACCTCATCATCGTTTAGCAAGCTTATTAAAACAGCTTTTACATCATCATTTTTATATGCACCTAAACCATCTACTATCATCTGTCGGGCAATTCCATGTTCCTTCTCCTGTGCTATTTTAATCAATTCTGGCACTGAATCAATATCAGAAATAATTGATAGGCTGTTCCCAATAGCCCATTTAAAAGTAACATTATTAGATTTATAAAATTCACTAATTAGGGGTTTCGAAGCTTCTACAAAGCCTTTTACACCTAAGCACCTTACTATGAATTCCTTATCACTTTCATCAGTGACATCTTTTAAGTATCTTAGAAGTATAGGGACTAAGTCCCTATACTTCATATTAATTTTCATTAAATCATTAATATTTGAGAACTCAACACCTTTTTCTCTAACTTCTTGAAGCAACTTCTTTTTGTCTAGTTTCTCCATATTTATCCTCCTACTACTGACCAATGTACTTAAGTATTACTTCACCTTTATCTATTGCTTCCTGAAGTGGTCCTGACAATTTTGCTCCTGGTCTTACTTCAAGAATAAATTGGTACCCATTCTTCTTTGCCCTTGCGTTAAAGTCTTTCAGCTGATTTGTATAACTTTGACTACTAACATTTTTAATCTCTCTTAATATTTTGGGGTCTTGTAGAAGCTCATCGGGAATTCTGTATTTTGCAGTACCAGATAAGGATGGTATTCGTTGTTTAGCATTAACAATTCCCGCGGCGTCTTCTCCCTCTTTACCAAGTTGACGAGCCAAATCTGTCCCAGACTTAGATGCTCCCTTAACAACTTCATCGCCATACTTAGCTACATCGGAGGCACCATATATAAGATTTGCAACTTTTTTTGTAATGGACTTTGCAACTTGCTTTAATACAGGTTTAGCTACATTCTTTATTCCTCCAGACATGTCACCGATATTCATAAAAACATCAGGATCTATAAAGTCATATTCAAACTCTGTACCATCCTTGTATACGATTTTTATACGTGCTGAGCCGTTAGGATTACCAAATATATCTTTATATTCTTCTACTTGGAAGACTTGAATCTATACTGTTTACTGGATCTATAGTCAAAATCAGTCTTCCGTTCTTATCATACTGGTACTGGGTCAGCCTGAATGCTGTTGAACCAGTGCTGTTGGGCGCATCATATGAGTCCTTCTGCAGCCCGTTGTCATAATACGCAAGTCTTTGTACCACATTGTATGCATCACTTTTTTCAATCAGCCTGTTCTGTGAGTCATATACGTATGTATAAGTGCTTGCTGACTCGCTTGTCCCTGCTTTAATCCTATTTGTCTCACTTGCCACATTGCCGTTTTTGTCATAAGTGTATGTTGTTATGTGAGTTGATTTAACAGTTCCCTGTGAGTCCTTAGTGTCTATGGATATAGTCTTTAGCCTGTCAAACTCGTCATAGATATCAAAAGAAAGGCCACAACAGCCAAAGCTGTGTGACCTTTTCAATCAATAAACCGATAATTACTATAAGACTAATTATTGGTCTCTAATTCATTTTTCAATCTCGTATATATATCCACATATGATTCTTTTAACAACAGCGGTTTATGGGATTTAGCCGGATCTACCCCTATATATACTCCCCCGTAAGCGGCTAATGGTATTTTTGTCTCTAATCCATAGTTGCCAGCTTTGGTATCACCTGAACTCAAACCAATTCTCGGTTTAGTAGTATCTGACCAAACGCCATTTAAAATATCGTACTTCATTTCATATTTAAGCCCCGCTTTAGCATCTTTGGCATACTTAGATATTGAAAATTCTGTTGAAGCACCAACAATAAACTCTGCATTCAGTAGATCCAGTTTTACATCAGCAGGCAGCTTTTTGTTTCCTAAATAAAAGCCTCCTTTATATACACCGTTATTTGCCTCTATAAGGGAAACAACAAGGTTCGCTTCATATATTTCGCCCGCGGTAGAATGATAAAGCATTTCACGATTGTTTCTTTGGAATTTTTCCATGAAATTATTTACTTTTCGGTTCCACTCGTTGGTCAAATTCTCTCTATGTTTTTGCATTGCATAGTCATAAACTATCCTGCCCACCGAAGCTTGGTTCGACCTTCCATCAGGGTCGGTATAGCTAATTGGGTTATTGTTCGCATAGTGGTATACATTAAGGTTGTTCAAGCTAAATACTCCACCCATGCCCGGAAGGTCTGTTCCGCTTCCCGGAGTTGGTATGTATGATTCAAGTGCAGGGTCAGGTGAGAGCCATCTTGAGAACATTGGGTCCAAGTACCTTGCCCCGTAATAGTACAGCCTGTTTTCCTGATCGTATTCCTTGCCGTTAAACAGGTACGGAACGAATATATGATCCCGCTTTTCATTTATCCAGGATTCACCATAAGGTTTATTCTCGTAATGCTGTGTTCTTCTGCCTTCAAAATCCGACATTATGTTTGCAGAACCCAAATGATCCTTATGGTAGTAGTATACATCCCTGTATTCTTTATTCTGGTCAAAGTTTTCATTGATCAAATTGGTCACCGTAAACCGCTTCGATACAAGTCTTGTATTTCCTACATAAATGTTTTTTATGCCTTCTCTATTATGACGTTCCTGGTAAAATTCGTTTACATATACCTCTTCACTGTTCTCATGACTCTTGTTGGTTCTTTTGCCTGAATAGTCATATACGTAGATTGTGGGCTTACCTTTCACTACACTTTTCTTTAGCCTGTTTTCTTCATCCCATTTAAATGTGTCTGATGGTCCGAAGTTTACGGTATCCTCATCATATTTGATAACATTGTCACTGCTGTCAACAAGAACTCTCCAGCGCTTTACAGTGTTTCCATTACCATCATACTCAAATACCCAGTTTCCGATTCTTCTTGGTGCATGCGGCTTTGGATTAGTGTACTCGTATGTAAACTTGTATATCTCTTCATGAGGTTTTTCACACCAATCAGGATTAACCAGCCCATCCCTTAACAGCTTTGATGAGTCTGTAAGATTAGCTTCCTGTACAAAATTGCTGCTTATCATATAACTTCCGAATATTTTTGCATCACTTGTCTTCCTTGTCATATTGCCCAGGTTGTCATACTCGAATGTCTGCTCATAATGGCTGATTGAGCTGTTATCTCTTATGGAGCCAAGTCCTTCAGCCTTTATAAGCTGGTAAAGATCATCATAAGTGTATTTTTGCACTACCTTTGAAGCAGTATTCTTGTATCCCAGAACATTTCCCATCCTGTCAAAGGTATAGTTTATATTCTGTATCTTTACACCGAAATTATCTCCGGTTTCAATATTACTAAGCCATCTTCTGTACGGGTCATAGGTGTAGTTTGTTGTTGTTCCGTTGCCAAGCTTTATGAATATCCTCTGTCCAAATTCATCATACCTTATGTCTTTTACATAATCGTGCTCATAGCATTCATTATGGATACCATTCTTACAATTGTTGTTGTACATGTTGACGTCTTTTTGATGCTTGCTTCCATGAATACCGGTCACCTGACCTCCAAGATCATAGGCATATGTTACCTTTTCTCTGTCAGGATAAATTATGCTTTCTAATCTTCCAAGATAATCGAATTTGTATTGTGTTATATATGTCCTTTCTCCAAGGCCTATGAGTCCTCCCACATACTTTATTCTTCTCTTTACCCATGTCTGTTCTCCCAGCTTTCCATAGGCATATTCAATATCTCCTGGGACATCAATTATTTTTTTGATTCTTCCGGCAGTGTTATCCGGGGCTCCAGGTGCTCCATAAATGTACTCCACATCCTGCATTTCGGGATAGTCTATTTTTACGAGCCTGTTAAAATCGTAAACATAATTGATTGCCTGACTTTTAAGCCTAAGATTGCTGTCTATCTTCTTCACCAGATTGCCGGCTGCATCATAGGTATACTCAACAAGTCCCATATCCGGATTGTCTACACTTGTTCTCCTTCCAAGCATATCGTAGGATGTAATGGTTTTATTCCCATTGTTATCAACTATCTCCACGTTTTCTCTCAAAGCATTGTATTTGTAAGTTCCTGTTATTGTTTGTGTGCCTTTAAACTGTTCCACCTTAACAATGTTTCCGTCAATATCAGTGTAGCTGTTTTTGATTTTGTCCTCGGGATCGGTAGTAACCACCTTAAAGCTGTCAGCTGTGATTGAGTATTCAGAGCTTATTGTATTGCCATCTGGAAGAATTACTTCTGTTATCCTGTCTTTTGAATCATAGATATTGGTTGTCAGCCTCTTTAAAAGGACAGGATAAAATGTATCAATATCATATCCTTTTTGGAATACAGGCTGGCCCTGCTTAACTTCTCTTCCAAATGCATCGTAAGTTATAAGGCCTGATACATTCATGCCGTAGTAACCTTGGGTTTCACCCGCCTGCTGAACATATCCTTCCTTCTTCGTCTGTATTACTCTTCCCAATCCATCAACGAATATTACGGTATCTATGGTTTCAGTGTTAGATGCTGCGTGGAAAACCTTGTTATGGGTTACAGCTCTTGCAGGTATTTCGTTGTGATAGTATTTGAACTTTACCGATGGCATGGTTCCGTCATATGGTGAAAACACCTCTATCAATCTTCCAAAACTGTCATACCGGTTTTCTATTACCTGCGAGTTAATATCCTTTGAGGTTGTTACTTCTCCAAAACGATAATCGTAATTGGATTCGGATATATATCCAAAGCTGTCGATCACCTTTACAGGATAAGTACTTATCACTGTATCGTAGTTTATATCCACTGTGTGCCTTTGGCCTTTGCTGTTTTCCGGCCCTGTTGTCTTAATCATGTTTCCATATTCATTGTATTCGAATAGTGATTCGGATACCACACTGCCGTTAAAAAGCCTAAGCGCTTTTAAAGCTCCGGTACCTGCCTCATATTCTCCTTCCCTGTGTCTTAACAAAGCCCCATTATTAAATACTTTTACCGATTCCGGCTTATCTACTATATAGTTTACCAGGTCCTCCAGATAAGTTAACTTTACTATAACATCATCCAGTGTCCCAGGATTGCCTGCTTCAAAGGTTTCAACAACATTACCGTATTTATCGTATAAAAACGTATTATAAGTGCTAAGATAATCCGTACCTTCATAATAGTACTCTGCTTTATTTACAAGGAAAACAAATTTCCTCCTTGTGTTAGGATCTGCAGGATTACCCTGAAGGTCTAATGTATCATACTCGTAAACTGTTTTTGCTATATCTGAAAAACCGCTGCCGGTATTTTCTTGTGTTTGAGAACATAGTAGAAGTCCTTTCTTAAAATATGAACTTGTATCAAAGGTCTTCTTTATTTTTCTGTAAACATTTCCATTCTCATCAATCTGGTTTGCTTCCACATTGGCAAATCCTAAAAACTCTCTTTCAAACCTGTCGTATTTACCTTCCGAGTAATCAAATTCAGTTAGCAGGTTATCGATACCATCACCACTGTGACCGTCATAAAGCTCCACTTTTGAAAGTACCCATTTGTTTTGAGGCATGTCTGCAGTATTTCCCGTCCTCTTGTATGAAAGGGTGAATCTTGAACCCAAAGGACGTTCTACAGTCTTTAGCTTATTTGTATAGGCAGTCTTATTAAGTGCAACCACCAAACCTCCTGCAGAACCATCTATTATAACCTGATCCAGCAGGCCGTTTCCATCGATGTCCATAAATGCAGTTCTTTTCTCGCTCAAGGTTGTACTCGCATCAATACCTGGATTAATGATCAGTTTAATAGGGATAATAGGTATACCCACAGGAATAGTTATATACCCCCCGGCACCAACAGTATAGCTCTTTGAATCTCCGGCATTTTCATCCACAGTGCCCGTCCATGGACTAAATCCAGTAAAACTGTTACCTGTGTTGAATGCTACCTCCATTGCTCCGTTATCCAAAAACTGTATTAAATCCGGAAGATTATCACCATTCATATCTCTTAGAAGCTTTTTTAACTGTGATGAATCGGAAGAATATGAAACTCCCCCTGCAAAACCATATATACCTCCACTGTTAAAGCTAAGTCCAAGCCCGATCCTTGTGGAATCTAAATCAAGAGGTCCAACAGTACTTTTACTAATATTTATAAATCCTCCTCCCCAATTTTCATAACCTGTAAAGCTGTACCCCAGATTAAGAGCAACTTTTAACAGGCCATCCTCACGCTTTACCTTATCGGGCAATCCATCTCCATTCATATCAATTAAATCAAATGCTGTATCCACCTCTGCATCCTTATACATTGTAACAGACAGTCCGAATGTGGGCTTCATGGGTTGAGTTCCGTCATTTTTTCCGCTTCCTTTCGGTTTAAGATGTGGTATATTAGGTCCCAGTCCCGCCATTGTTACTTCGTTATCCACCTTCCGAATATCTTGCATGTTGTTTGTTATGCTATTTTCTATACCACCGTTTGATGTCGTATATTGTATCCCTTTTCCTTGTTGAACTACATCAGGATAGCCGTCTCCATTTACATCCAGGAAATCCATCTCACTGTAGGTGGTACCATCTGTTCGTGTAGCATTAGCACCTACAACTCCGCCACCTATAGAGCCACCAAAAGCCATTGTTGTCTGCTCGGCTTTGCCAATACGCACCACTGCTCTCATCCCGGAATAATCTTCCCCCTTCTTAAATGGAGGCTTGTTGTATCCCTTTCTTGAGCTTTGCATAAAATACGCATCAAGCCAGCAGTCCTCATCTGTACTTTCCCAACGCAAGTTTCCTGCATCTTCAATATCAGGGTATAGGAAGAAAACTATATCCTCCGGAATACTGATAGGGTCACCATTTTGTGCCATTTGTTCTATCCTGTCTGCTTCGTTTTCTGCAAAGTTTGGATCCGTATTTGCGCTGCTTCCCTTATTTTCAACTTCATTAAGATACTGTTGGATTAGTGCTTCATTAATAGGCAGCGCGCCTCTTCCGTTATTTCCGTTGTAGGCAAAATAGTACCATCCTCTGTAAGGTTTAGGCAGTAACTCATTATACTCTTGTGACCAGTTTACAATACATTCAACTTCCTGTTCCACCCTTTCATCCTCTGGTACCACACTTCCATTCTTTTCTATATATGTGACAGTGACTTTAAGCTTTTGAGACGGATCACTGCTTCCCATCCGTGTCAGTATTTCGTTAGCTGCTGCTTCACTACCGGTTGTAATATCAAAGTATAGTTTCTCATCCTTAGTAACAGCTAAATCATATTCTATATAATCCAATACACTCTTATAAACAGGCTCCAGTGGTTTTTTTATAGAAAAGAAGGCATCTTCATTACGTGAAATACTTGTAACTTTAATCTTTATTTTCCCATTATCCGATGCCGTAAAAGGTGTCTGATAGAGTATTTTACTCTTTTTAGGGTATGTATTGAAATCATATGCCATTTTCAGTTTATACCTTGGTGTTTTGACTCCATTTTTGTCGGTTTTATAAATAACATCGTCATCAGAGCACGTTTCAGGTATCGGGTTACCATTTATATCTAATATTTCTTGCCCTGTTACAGGATCAAATCTATTACGTACTATCGTGGTATAATAAACTTCGCCGCTTACCTTTATAGCTTTTGGATCTACCACGGTATCCGATACAAATCTATACTTAAGCTTATCACCAGGGTTTACATTTGTGGAAGTTATGTGTCCATATGTGTTTATTTCATCTGCACCATAATCAAATTCAAATATGTCACTTGATGTTCCCCCGCTCTCTTTTGACAACACCAGTTTAACATTGTCTGAAGTCTTTTTAAACTTGTCAATATGTATTTCAAGCCTTAGTACTCCACCGATTGGCGCTACCATGTGAGAATCATTAAGCATAAGAGCAAAGTCTTCAGAGGATTTAAACCGGTAAGGGTATAAACCGTTTGTATCCGTATGGTTTTTATCAACGGCAGCTAAACTGCTTCCTACCTGAATAGAGTTATATGATATCTCCGGGTCCCATGTTACTTTGTCAAAATCTCCATCATCAACTGAATTAAGTCTGAAATAAATTATATCTCCCTCGGCAATAGCTATGTTTTGAAGATCATGCTGGTAAATACTGTGATCGTCCTTATCAATTGTCCTGGTCCAGATCTCGCTTCCGTTTTTCTGAATAGCTGCCCTTATTCCATCCCTA
Organism: Bacillota bacterium; assembly: GCA_049325575.1. Taxonomy (GTDB): domain Bacteria; phylum Bacillota; class Clostridia; order Acetivibrionales; family Acetivibrionaceae; genus JBMOLK01. Next base: position 22,824 of record JBMOLK010000022.1, read on the forward strand.
GCCTGATCACTTCTTCCTTCTACTATATCTTCGAGATTTATAGCCCCTTGTATATTAATGTTCCCGCTGTATGGAGCTTTCCATGCCCTTACTATATCAGCAAGGGGATTGTTTGTATTGAACTCTTCAATAATCTCCTCATAAATGTCTTTCACGCTGGCTTCATCAATGTTGCCTGCTCCCATGGAAAACGGTGCTCTTGCATCAAACCTGAATTGTCCATTGATCAAATGATTATATAAAACCTTTCCATTTGATACAAAATCGACAAAACCGTCACCGTTAACATCAGAAAAATATCCCTTGCTTGTAGTTTTAGTATTGCCCTTATTATATATTGCAAATATGCTGGCAAAATTAGTCCCCGCATAAGCCTCCGGGCCATAGCAGAAGGTATGGCTGTTCTCCAAACCTATGTTATTAAGGCCGGTAACCTCTGTAGAATTGCCATACACAAGCTTGCCGATATAGTTGTATGAAGCAGGTCTGTAATATACTTTTTCGTTATCATTGTTTTTATACAGCTTGTCCGGCAAGCCATCTCCATTAATATCAACCCAGGCAATAAGTTCTTCAGTTGTAGAGTAATTGTAACCAATCTTAAAACCTGCAGAAATCCTTTTAGAAGAAACAGGTCCAACCCCCAGATAATTATGTACTCCAACTCCCTTGGACTGTGAAGCCCCAAGAGCTCCTGCATTAACTTCCAAATTTGAAATCAGAAGGTCCAGGCTAGCTTTATCATTCTTTGCATCCAGTAGTTCACTATCTCCAAAGTTATAATTTTCATCCGTTTCGTAT
>JBMOLK010000023.1:0-23592 GCA_049325575.1 Bacillota bacterium
TATGAGGCATCCTTTCCACCTGCTCCTCAAATACCCGGGGGATTGTCTTGTCCATGGGGTATCCGGCCTTTGTATTGTTAAAATCAAAAAGTATCTGATTCTTTTCCTCTTCTGTCAGCATTTCTATCTGCGATATCTCTATATCAGGATTTTCTGCAACCTGCTCCAGAATCTTCTCAAAGTGGCATGCCAGCCTCTCTATGGTTTCTCTCTTAAAGAGCCTTGTACAGTATTCCAGGTTAAACCTTATACCTTCCTGATTCTCCACAGCCTCCAGCGTAATATCAAATTTTGCCGCTTTATTTTTAACTTCATAATTAATAAACTTTAAGCCCTCAATTTCAAATTCAGGTATTTCCATATTCTGAAGTACAAACATTGTGTCAAAGAGAGGATTTCTGCTCATATCTCTTCTTATGCCTAGCTTTTCCACCAGCTGGTCAAACTGGTAGTCCTGGTTCTCATATGCCATTAATGTGTCTTTCCTGACCTGATCAAGAAATAAAGAGAAGTTTTTGCCACCTGCAGGAAAATTTCTTAATGGCAGGGTGTTTACAAACATCCCCACAGTGTTTTCTACGTCAGGATGACGTCTTCCCGCAGCAGGTGACCCGACAACAATATCCTCCTGATCTGAATACTTTGACAGAAGTACGTTATAAGCAGCCAAAAGCACCATATAAAGGCTTGCACCTTTTGCAGCCCCAAGTTTTTTGAGCTTATCTTTAAGATCTTTATCAATACTAAACCCTATCCTGTCGCCATCGAAGCTCCTTATGGAAGGTCTTAAAAAATCCAATGGTAAAGAGAGCACAGGTACTTCTCCGCTAAACCTGTTTAACCAGTAATCCTCCTGCCTTCTTAATGCCTCTTTTTCAAAGATATCATTTCTCCATTGGATGTAGTCCTTATACTGCACCCTTAATTCCTGTAGTTTTTCTCCCCTGTACAGGCTGACAAAATCTTTTACCAGAGTACCCATGGATGTTCCGTCTGATATGATATGGTGCATATCAAGGAGCAAAATATGCCTGTACTTCGATATCTTCACAAGTCCCACCCTTATCAGTGGAGCCTTGGTCAAATCAAAGGGTTTTATGAATTTTTCCATAGCACTATCTATCTTGTCCTCAATATTATCTCTGGCTTCTTTATCACTGTCAGTTATCTCACAGACAGTTTCAACACTAAAATCCACCTGCTTATGAATCCTTTGAGCAGGCTGTCCGTCTACTACTTCGAAGGAAGTACGAAGAGTCTCATGCCTTATCACCAATGCCTTAAATGCCTCCTCAAGCTTTGGTATTTCAAGGCTTCCTTCTATGATCATAACCACCGGAATGTTGTAGCTTGTCCCTGCATCCTCGACACGATCCAGGGCGAACAGCCTCATTTGCGCAGGAGATACTATATAATAAGGGCTTTCAGCAGCAGGCTTGACAGGAGAATATACACTCTTCTCCGCTGTCTTTATATATCCTGCCAGCTCCCTTATGGCGGCAAGCTTTATAAGCTCTTCCAGGGAAATCTCTACACTAAAGGACTTATGAATCCTGGAAACAAGGATAGATGCCTTCAGGGAGTCCCCGCCCTGCTCAAAGATATTATCATTCATTCCGATCCTTCCAACGCCCAATACCTCCCTGCAAATTCCGGCAAGCCTTTCTTCCGTTTCATTCTGCGGGGTATCTATACATTTACTGAGCTCATACTCACTAAGAAGTACCTCAAGCTTCCTGATTGCAGGATCAAACTCTCCCTTTCTATACATCTCCCCAAGCTTATACCTTTGAATCTTTCCGCTTGTAGTTTTTGGAATACTCTTAACAGGGATTACATTTGCAACTTCCAATGCCATTTGTTTAAATATCTGTTTCTTCAGGCCAACTGCCAGTTCAACGAAATCTTCAGGCTTTTTCTTAAACAAAACAAAAAGTATGATGTCATCTCTTTGCGAATCAGAATTAAATACACTGCAGGCAGCTGCCCTGCCCAGCTCCACACCTTCAACTCCCTCTGAAACCCTTTCTATGTCATGGGCATAATAGTTCTGTCCATTAACAAATATGACATCCTTTGCTCTGCCTGTTACCACCAGTCTCCCATCCTTCATAAAGCCCAGGTCCCCGGTGTTCAGCCATCCATCTGTTTTTATTGTCCGCAGCGTAGCTTCACTGTTGTTATAATAACCTGCAGTCACATTCTCTCCCTTTATCTCAATATTACCCACAGAATTTTCACCCAACACCCTGCCGCTATCGTCGCAAATCCTTACGGAACACCCTTTTACAGGGTACCCAAGGTCGGCAAACTCTACCAACTTTGGGCCGTACCCGCAGTTAACCTCTCTGATACTGTCTCCTGTAAATAAAAACTCACGATCCAGCATTATGGATGCAAGATCATCGCCGGGAGATGGAAAAGTCACTGCCAGGCTTGCCTCTGCCATTCCATAAACATTGAACATCACATTGGGTTTAATACCGTACACAGACATCTCTTTTAGGAACCTTCTGCACAGTCCTACTGAAATAGGTTCTGCACCGTTAAATATCAGCCTCACATTGGATAGGTCCCATCCTTTAGCTGATTCGGGCTTGTAAAACTCCAGAAAATATTTGTAGCCGAAGTTAGGAGATGAAAGTAGAGATATTTTATGTTCGTGAGCCTTCTTTAGCCACAGCACTGGATGACGAATAAATAAGGATGTAGGCATAATATATTGGTTTATTCCCGCCGCAGCAGGTGATATATGAAAACCTATCAAGCCCATATCGTGAGTTAAAGGCATCCAGCTAAGAGCGGAATCATCCGGGCTTGTGCCTGACCCCGAAATGATTGCATCAATATTTGTCATAAGGTTCCGGTGGGTAAGTATTACTCCCTTGGGATCTCCGGTAGACCCTGAGGAGAATTGTATAAATGCTGTATCTTCCGGGGAAGATTCATATACTATTCCAGTTCCTGCTGCATTTCTGATCTCTTCTATTAAAACTGTACTATTGATTATTTCTTCAATCCTGTCCTTACTAATACCATCATCCACGGACTTTTGAAGGACTCTTGCCCCCTTACTGTCCGTTATAAGATATGGGCTTTTCAGTGTCTCCCATATTTTAAACAGCTTCTGCCTGTGTTCCGGGTTGTTCCCTACTGCTACAGGGACCGGAATTATCCCTCCCAGTATACATGCCCAGAAACAGCAAATAAACTCCCGGTTATCCTCTATCTGAAACACCAGTTCACTACCCTTTTGCATTCCTTTAGCCTGTAAGTTATATAGAAATTCCAGGGCTTTCCTGCACAAATCCTTATATGAGACATAATCCTCTTCATACTCACCTGCAATAAAGGTTATTCCTTTGTTGTCATTTCTCCCCAAAATTAAATCAGCTATATTATGGTATAAACCCATTTTTCTACATCTCCCGAATTTATTCTTACTTACTGCATAACACTCTAATATCTTTCATCAATCAAAGATTTTATCAAATACCTTTTGTATACTTTTCTCAAAAACAGGTCTAGGAATAAGCTTTATATAGTTGCCATCCTCCATGCAGCACTTTCCAAGCGATTTTAGCAGTACCATAGGAACAGAACCTTCATTTTCTGCAACATATCCCCTTTTATTATCATGTTTCATAACATTCCAAATTTCCTGGCTCGAATAAGCCTTTACAGGAGCCAACTGCTTGGTAATCCCGATCTTACTTAAAAGTTTATAGTGAACATTTACTTCCTCTTCCTTTAAATAGCCTAGCTCCTTGCTGATCTCGCCCTCCACCATCAACCCAAATGCAACTCCTTCTCCATGCCTGATCCTGCCTCCTGAAAGGAATTCAACAGCGTGCCCGACAGTGTGCCCGTATTCGAACACAAGCCCTTCTTTCTTCTCATACATATCACTTTTTAAAAGGCTGCACTTTGCTTTAATAGATAAATCCAGAAACAGGTTAAATTCTTTGAATGTATATTCGACCCTATCATTTAGAATTTCACATATTGTTCCTATATGATCCGGAATAACTGAAACCAGGTTTTTTACTAGCTCAGCAAGCCCCGCATTGTAGTCACGTTTTGGAAGGCTTAGGATACATGAATAATCGGTAAAAACCATCTCCGGCTTATAGAACATTCCCACAAGATTCTTACCAAAACGGGTGTTAACTGCTTGCTTTAATGATAGAACCGAATCTGTTGCTGCCATTACAGTTGTCGGAATATGCACCAGTTTAATTCCCCTGAACAATAATCCTGCTACAAGTCCGGCAATATTCCCAAGTACTCCTCCTCCAACAGCAGCTATGCATGATTTTCTATTTATACCGCACTCAAGTAAATGCTCAGAAATTGATTTAATTTCATCTATATTTTTATTTTGTTCGCTAACATTTACACTAACAGCCTCACAAGTAATCTCTTTTTGCATCAGGTTCTTCAAACCGGTTATATAATCCTTATTTATCGCACTATCATACACTATAAAGATAGAGCTTATCTGTGCAGCTTTTAACCTCTCAATGAGGTTTTCAGTATTATTGGAAAGATAGTATGGGTATTCAACCCCCCCTATTTGGATTTGATATTCATAAAGCATAGTATTTCCTTCCTTTGCAAATTATCTATTACACCCCAGGTAAATAAAAGTTCTGTTTCGACTTCATAATTTAATTATAACCGGACCTTTTTTTTCCGACTGGAACAATACTTGAATATTATTTGAAATTAAGTTGAATTTAAGTTGAATTTAAGTTGAATAATAGTGAATCTAAAGACACATATTTTAATAAGAAAGATTTACTTCACTTATATTGTTATAAGAGTGCAAAATAATAAGCGGCATAAAGCCGCTCAAGTTGATACTTACTAATTCGATTATTATTTTTCTTATGACCACGTTATGGAATAAACATTGTGTTATACACTTATTAAAGCACTAGACTATCATCCTCTTTTTAAGCCCTCTCACAGCAAGCCACCCTGTAACTGCTATAAACACAATACAGTATAACAGATCATACAGAAGATAGGAATTCAAGCCTCCTTCAATGCAAAAAGCCCTTGCCATCCTTACCACATGAGTCAACGGGATTACCTCTGCAACATAAGCCAGGGACTTTGGGAGATTTTCCAATGGAAATACAACCCCGGAAAAGAAAAACATTGGAGACAGGAGTCCTGTAAAATAAAAATTAAAATGATTGATATTTCTTACAAAGGAAGTAATGAACATGGATAAAGTGCCAAACATTATCCCCGCTATAAACCCTACAATTGCTGCCAGGATACTCAAGGGGTAACTTATTATACCCGTAATCCATATTACTGTTAGTACTGCAAGGGAAAAGAAAAATCCTTTTGTTCCTGCAAAAAGAATCTCCCCTATGATAAGGTCTTTAGGAGAAAGTGGGGCTCCAAGCATGCCGTCATAAACCTTATCAAACTCAAGCCTTATAAAGGTCCCATATGTACACTCATAGGAAGCCGTAAACATTGCGCTTGTAACAATAAGACCACTGGCTAAAAACAGTATATAGCTCATTGACCCCATAGTTTGAATATAACCTCCAAGTCCTAACCCAAGACCTGCTAAAAATACCAGAGGTTCAAAAAACGGTGGAAACGCGTTACTTAAAAAATCCGATATATAAACTCTAACATGTCTATACCATACACTGATTATCCGTTGTAATAGTGAAGGCAATTTATATTCATTACTGTAACTCATTTAAACTCCTCCCGGTTACTTTCAAGAATAAGTCCTCAAGATTTGAGTGCCTTAAGTAGTAATCACTTTCCTTTAAAGTCTCCCCAATCCTGGAGAGCTTTTCAGAATCGTTACTATAAGCGAACAAAGTATCCTTGTGAAATTCATATCTAACACCGGCGTTATCGAAAACTGCAGTACAGTTATCATTATCCCTGCATACCCCATAGACTTCCATTACAAACTTCTCAAGATTTGATGCCAATAGTTCTCTCGGTTTACCTTCCAGTATCTTCTTTCCCTTATCCATGATAATTATCCTGTCGCATATTTGAAAAGCTTCTTCCATGTAGTGAGTTGTAAGAAGTATTGTCACACCCGATTCTTTTAACTCTCGCAGCTTGTTCCATATAAGGTGTCTTACCTGCGGATCAAGCCCGGTGGTGGGCTCATCTAGTATCAACAGCTTGGGATTATTAATTAAAGCCCTGGCTATTGTAAGCCTTCTCTGCATTCCGCCCGAAAGCTCTCTTACACTTGATTTTGCCTTTTCCTGAAGCTCCATAAAATCAAGCAGTTCATTAATTCTCTTCTTTGCTTCCTGTGAGCCAATCCCGTAAAACTTTGAGTAAATATACAAGTTGTCTGTAACATTAAGCTCGGTATCCAGATTATCCTGCTGGGGTACAATTCCTGACATAGACTTGATTGCAAGGGACTGGTTCTTAGGGTTGAATCCCAGGATATCAATTATGGTTTCCTTATTATCATCCGGCTCCGATTTTCCGTATATTACTTTCATGGTAGTAGTTTTTCCAGCACCATTTGGGCCAAGAAGCCCGAAACATTCGCTTTTCTTTACCTGAAAGTCAATGTTATCTACTGCTTTAAAGCTTCCATAGGATTTATTCAAGTTTTTGATATCAATTACTATATCGCTCATACTGCGCCTCCACTAATTCATACTACTTTAATTCTTTCTTTATTTCAAATATTTTATTAACAGCTCGATCTAGAAAATACCTGTCATGCGAAATAATCAGAACAACATAGTGTCTTAACCAGTCCTATTCGGTCACCGGTACTTATATCAAAGCTAATGTTTTTAAGGACACTTGTGTCTCCAAAATCCTTTTTAATTTCTTTTAAGCTAAGTAATAGCATAAAAAAACCTCCCTTTATTGGTCAAAGAGAGGATTAATACCCTGTTGTAAGCATAATTTACTCTTCAAATTGGAGTAAGAGTAAAAGCATTTAGACAGTTAATTAACCCAACTCAAGTCACAAAATAATAGAATGCCCGGTGAACAAACCAAAACAATCCGCTTTTAACCGGCAATTAATTATTAAACAACTTAAAAAGGATTAATTCCACATTAATTAAATACCTTACCTTTCAAAATATTACTACTACATAAAATATTATAAATTGGAACATAATTCAAGTCAATGATTTTTTCTGCAGCATTTAACTCACATTCAAAGCAGTATTCACCTTATAACTTTTCTAACTATGAAACCAATACCACAAGAAAGTAGAAACAGAACCAGATAGCCCAATAATGTTGCTAATAAAAAGTTATTTCTAGTCCCCAGTAAATCATCTCCTCCACTGGAAACAACTAAAAGTCCGAAAATAAGTGTAATATTTGTAAAAAGAAGAATCAGACCCAAAATAAACCTTGAAATAGACCAGCGGAGCCAATTCATACGCGAAGAGACAAAGCTGAATACCAGGTATATTGAAATAAACAACGGGCTTAGAACATACCATAAAAAAGTGCTCAAATGAAAATAAATATTGATATAATTGACAAGGGGCACCAAAACCAGACTTACCAAATAAAGCAGTACTTCATTTTTGCCACCAAACTTGCCCATGAAAATGCCTCCTTTATACCAAGAACCTAAAACAGTGTAGAAACCCTGCAATTAAACCTCCAGCACGCACACCAGCTTCTTTGCACAAATCTGAGTCTCGTAAGGGTACCCGAAAGCATTATTGAGATAAAGGATTCCATCCTTGATTGTACGCACATTAACATGGCTGTGACCATAGACATGAATCTTAGAGCCTAGCTCCCTGATCTGGCTGTCAAGCTTCCAGCTTCCAAGCATAGGGTATAGCTTCCTCCTGCTGGGAGGAATATAAAAGGGCATAATATCTATTCTAGGCACGAAATGGGAAAAAGAAATAATATTTTCATTTTCCATAGTGTAAGATATGTTGTTTTTTCCAAGAAAGTATTGTGTGATCTTGTTATCGTCATAATCCACTGGCCATTTACAGGCAAAATAGTCGGCCCATGCATCTTGAATTTCCTTATAAGGCTCTCCAAAAGAATAATCGTACCAACCAAAAAGCGGTACTATGGTTACATTTCCAAAGTAAAATGGCTCTGTTCTAATACCGAAGCTATTAGAAACATCAACTATCTGGCTGAATTTTTCAAAAGAGCTGATACCTTCTTTATGGCTTACCCACAAATCATGGTTGCCAGGAACAAAAGCTACTTCCTTGAATTTTTGTCTCAGATCGGTAAATGCCTTTTCCAAAAGGCGCATAGAACCTGATACATCACCTGCCAATATCAGTGCATCATCTTTATAGTCTGCATATGACAGATTACTAAGCCATCTATAGTTTTCTTCATAATCAATATGAACATCAGAAACTGCAAATACCCTCAATTCTAAAATCTCCTTAGAGTTTCTTACATACTGGTTTATTTTGAAAGAATGGCAGTTTCTTCAAGAAACTGCCATTCTTTTATTATTACAATGAACTTATGGTCTCTTTTATTGAATTACTCCAGAGTTTTATGGAATTGTAGACTCGTGAGTCAATTATAAGATTCTCTACAATAACCTTTTCATCTTTCTTTTCCTCACCTTTCGAGTTCTTTGAAATCATTACGGACTTTACCGTAACCAGATAGAAATCCTTACAATCCTTACAGCTTAGGAGTTCAACGGTTGTGTATTGATTACTTCCCAACTCAGCTTTTTTCAAAAGAGATAAGGCTGAAAAGTTGCCTTGTTCCAGCTGATTCCTTAGTTCCTCACTGTCATTTACATAGTCAAGCGGATCGATGAACTCCTTATTATCCACCCAAATGTTACACTTCTCACAAAATGCACTATCATTCAGTAAAGTCCTGGCTGTAATAGTAGAAGTTCCGATTATAATAACAGCTTCCAGGAACCATATAACATAAAGAAAAGCTCCTGTAGGGGTAAAACTCCTTATACTCCACACTCCTTCAACAGCCAGCAGTTTCATAATTGCAAAAATGTCTACGGGGTTGGTAAACAGAAGCTGCTGCTTTGAATAGGCAAATATCCAGAACACCCATTGAGCATACTGAGCAAATAATCCGATTATAACCCCAAACAAAGTCATTATGGAAGTATTCCTGACCTTTCCAAGCTTTCCACCCATGCCAACGATGAAACCTGCACCAAAGCCAAATCCTATGGCAATAAGAAAGTTTAAATATACAAAAGGAATATAATATATGGCATAGCTATATATCAGGCTTAGGATGGTTGTACCTATTGTTCCTAGAACCAGAATGATTATAGGCCCCATAGGACTAAATGCTCCTGAATGTTTATAATAACTATGTCTGGTGCCGGTATTTACAACTGCCTCGTTAATATTCTCCAAAGATTATCAACTCCTTCATCATATTTGGAAATCTATTATGTCAAAAAGTACTAAGTTATAATTTATTCGACAACTAACTAATATTTCCTTTAAATTGTAAAACTTTTTTAAGTGCTTATCACGTTTTCTACCTCTTAAGAATATCAATGAATTCTCTATACCCGAATTTTTTTTCATTTTGACATAATAATGCTGCATGTATATAATTGAATTGGTATTGCTTTATTATTCCAATTCAGGAGAATCAGTTGATATGAAGCGTTTGAGTATATTATTTATCATATGCCTTTTTGTGTTCATACTCATAAGTAGTATGCCTGTTTACGCATCCGACTCAATGGATTACATACTTATTAACAAGGGCTGGCAATACCGTTTTGGTGACTCACCTACGGGAAGAGACAATTTGCCTGTATGGATAAAAGAAGATAGTACAGAGTGGAAAAGTCTTAATAGTATATCCATACCTTTAAACCGCCCTTTAGACAAACAATTCGCCTGGTTCAGGGTTAAGATCCCTTACGGGAGCTGGAACACACCTGCCATTTATTTCGAAGAGCTTATAGGACAAAACGTAACCATTTACATAAATGCAAAAGAAATATATCAAAAGGTAAAAGGTAAAAATGCCGGAGATGTAAATCAAATCATAATTCCCCTTTATGAAGAAGCTTACAACCAATACTTATATATACGTGTTAACTCAACCGTTTACCCACGGTTTGGTCCTGCCGGAAGCATTTACCTTGGAGATTATCAAGAGATCTCCGCACTCTACTTTAGAAAAGGATTCTTAAGTGAAATGTCAGGTTTTTCTCTGATCTTTATGGGAATATGCCTTTTTATAATATCATTCCTCATTAAAGGTAAGCAAAGACGGGCTGTTATATCCCTCTCTTTCGGTGCAATCTCTGTAGGAATTATTCTTGCTACATACCTGACCAACTTTACAGTGCGGTATCCCCAGTATGAGGACTTTCTTCACAGTTCCTTTGACCTGTTTATTATTATTTTCTTCATTTCAATAACTTTCTTTTTTGAGCAGATTTTTGGTGCCGGTTATAAAAAAATAATTCGGAGATCTTGGCAGGTTTTGATCGCAATAATGCTGGTTCTAATATTTGTCATCACCTTAAAACCCGGCGGCTTTATTGTATATATAGCTACTTATACTGTAGGAATATTAACAATTCTTCAGTTTGTTTTGCTTGTAACTGCTGCAGTATACTATTCATTTAAAGGCAGTCTTGACGCCAAGATATTCATGGCAGGCTTTTCAACCTTTGCTCTTGTTCTTACAGCCGAAATGATGATATTCCTATTCTATTCCAACAACTATAAGTTTTTTGCCTTTAGATGGGGTATCATTGTCTTCATCCTATCACAGATCGTTATTTTAGGAAGAAAAATAGCATCATATCATTATCAGGTTGTTACATACTCCAAGGAGTTGGAAACAAAAAACCAGGAGCTTGATATGATGTGGAATGAGGTTAGAGATTCAAGGGATAAGCTGGCTTTGCTTAACAAGACTCTTGAGAGTAGAGTTGCAGAAAGAACCAGGCAATTGGAAGATGCAAATGAAGAGCTGGTTGCTCTTAATGAAGAACTATCTGCATCAAATACAGATCTGAGTAATGCCCTTGAAATGCTTAAAAATACTCAGGAACAGTTAATAAAGTCTGAAAAGATGGCTGCCTTGGGTCAGCTTGTATCGGCAATTGCACATGAATTAAACACTTCTTTAGGAGCAATTCAGGCGTCTATCAACAATATAAACGAATATGCAGACAAGGTCTACTCAATTCTGCCTCAATTCCTTAAAGCCCTTACACCCGAAAAAACCCATCTGTTTTTCAATCTTATTAGCGATACAAAAAGCTGTGACAGCTACATATCCACCAGGGATGAAAGAATATATAAAAGGGCTCTTATAAAAGAATTGCAGTCGCTTGGTATTAGGAATACAGAAAAGTTGGCAGAACAGCTTGTCACAATGGGAATATACGAACATGAACAGTGCAAGGAAATTCTGGAGGACCCTGAAAAAAATCTTTTGATAGAAATGGCCTATCTCCTGTCATGCCTTAAACGCAGTACCAATACAATTTCTCTGGCCTCTGAAAAAACCACTAAAGTTGTGTTCGCTCTAAAGTCATATTCCCATCAAGGGAGTATTGAAGAAGCTGTGGAAACCGATATAACCGAAAGCATCGAAACAGTGCTTACTATATACCACAATAAAATAAAGCATGGGGTAGAAGTTATAAAAAACTACGCAAAACTTCCTAAAATAAGATGTAATCCTGACGAACTTACCCAAGTCTGGACCAATATAATCCATAATGCGCTTCAGGCAATGGAGTACAAAGGTGTCCTCACAATTGATACATCTGTATCCGGGGATTATGTTGCTGTTTCTTTTACTGATTCGGGACCTGGAATACCTGAAGAAATAAAGGAAAAAATCTTTCAGCCCTTTTTTACAACAAAGCAGTTAGGGGAAGGAACCGGTCTAGGCCTCGATATTGTTTCCAGAATTATAGATAAACATAATGGTAAAATTGAAGTGAAAAGTGCACCGGGAAACACAACATTTACGGTTTTTATCCCAAACAGAACTGCACAATAAGTTCCATAAAGCCAAAAAATTGAGACGGTGGAATTCCGTCTCAACTCAAGTCTATGTGAGTTACCACGGGCACCCTACTACGGGATCATCGTTGTCACATGGTATCACTATATAAAACTGGTCTTCCGTTTCTTCAAGAACTTTTATATCAACATCTCCTGTTGATATATTGAATTCCTCCTCAATGGTTTTTTTGGGATCACTAAGGAGTCTTTTCTTAAATTCTTCATCAGTAAGTGCTCTTTTAATAATCTCTTCTCTTAATTTTTCCGGTTTCATTATGTTTGTCCCCTCTCCATTTAATATAATTTAACTATTACTATAAAGTAATTGTGTAGTGCCAAAAACTTTGTTACGAGTTAACTGTATTTTTTTCAATCCAGTAAAAAAACCCTCCCAATTCTGCGGCTCTTTTTCTTTCATTGTATTTACGTGCCTCAGCTTCAATAAAACTAAGCAGGTGAAGATTAAACCCTTTAAAGTATGGATTGTCACCTAATGGAATTTTCTCAAGCTTATTAGAGTTTTTGTACAGCACCTGGGCAAACCTGTTTAAAATGCCTCCAAAAATCAATTCTCTTTTGACATGTGTTTCCTTTAAGCTTGATATATCATCAATACCAACTGCTTTCATAGCTTCATACAGCAGCAAATTGGTACTTCGGCCCTTTAGGTCGTCCTTCCAGTCTACATAATCGTCTGCTATTTGAAGAGAATATAAAACCCTGTCAACAGCCATACAAAAGCTGCTTAACATTTCTTCCTTCCCACTTAAAATACAAACTGCTGCCGCTGCAAGTTTTACCAACCCGGCCTTACCGGAAGCAAGAGATATAATCTCATCATTCAACAAATCACACCCTGCTTTATATCCCCTCTTTTCATAAGCAACCATCTTGGTCCATTTCATCATACATTCTCTGAAATATTCCCAAAACTTCATGTCTGATCCAAAAATCTCTCTATATGCCTCAATAAAATCTGTAAAAAAAAGATTCCCTAGTGAAAGCATGTTTGCCACATCTGATGAATCCAACTCTCCATCCATCACGTCATCCTGGATAAATGCAAACAGCATCATAAATGTATTAGCCAGTGAGATCTTCCTGCACGTATCCTTGTCAATATCACAGTTATAGTTGACCCAGAAGGGAAGAAGATAACATATATAATTCTTGCCTGCATCTTCATTAAATACGTTATACTTGGCTAAATAGTCAAGCCCTCTTTTCTTTAAGCCCTCTGGATAATTAGAAATAATGTCCTTGCAGCTTTTAAAAACCCACTTCAAATCGTCATTAAACCTGTTAAAGAATTCCATGAAATCTCTCCGTCATATACTGTAAATAGAGGCAAAAGTCCCTATCCTGGCATCTTTCACACTGTTTATAAACCATTCATCCAGTTCTCTTAAAATACCTTCCGGTATAAAAGGGTAATATGCCATCTGGGAAACAAGCTTCATATATTCATATATATGCTTTTTCATTTTAGGCATGCCTGAATCTATAGACACTCTAACTGTTCCATCATAACGAAGCCCAGCTTTTTCAAACTCATCAATCAGCCGCCTTTCAAGTCCATTCAAACTTGTATTTCCACTACTCTCATACATATTCTGAAATACCTTCATAAACCCGGTAAGCTCTTCTCCCAGTACTATATTTTCTACATCTGCATCAATAACCATTATAGACGCACCTGAAGCCAAAAAACTTCTTACCTTCCTCAAAAGTCCTTCCCGGTTTCCCATATGACGTACAGCAAGTCTTATAATAATAAAATCATACTTATGATTTACCTCTAGATTATCCAAATGACCACATACCAAGTCCATATTCTCAAGTGAGAATAGCTGCCTGGCTGTATTGATCATATACATATCCGGATCTACACATGTGAACTTTTTATCGGGGAAATCACTTGCCAAAAGTGAAGTATAACTACAATTTCCACATCCTAAGTCCATCACATGTTTGGCTCTTTTCCATGCCTCATTCTTGAAGAATTCTCTTTCAAAGGGATAGGCTAGATCGGCAAAAACCTTCAACATTCTATTAAATATTTCTACGCGATGACTCATGCTTTTCCTCTAAAGACAGAAATATTAGTGACCTTTCTTTCATAAAAGCAGGTAGATAAATTTAGCATTTAATGTTCAAATATCCTTAAAATTATTATATAATTATATACTGGCAAAATTTTATTGTCAATTATAGCTTCTTCTGGAGGACACTATGAACAAATATACTACAAATAATAAGGCAATAATATGCGTGGACGATGAAAGAATTGTACTAAACAGCTTAAAGTCCGAACTATCGGGTTATATGGATTCCGGATATGCCATAGAAATCGCAGAGAGTGGCCCAGAAGCTATCGAACTTGTTGATGACCTGCTTTCTAACGGTTATGATATCCCTGTTATAATTTCAGATTATATAATGCCTGGTATGAAAGGAGACATTCTGTTAAAGGAAGTTCATCACAAATCTCCTGAAACATTTAAAATCCTACTTACAGGGCAAGCAGTTATCGAAGGCATAACTAATGCAGTAAATAATGCAGAACTTTATAAATACTTTGATAAACCCTGGAATAGAACAGAACTTAATAAGGCTGTTGCAGATGCTATTGAACTGTACTATGTACGAAGGCATCAAAATGAAGAATTAATGTCCCTTATCCAACATGAAAAACACCTTATAAAAGAAATTGAATATATCGAAGCCAAACTTACTATTCATGAAAATTATAGTGGTGAAAACCTTGAAAAAATGCGCAGTAATCTATTAGCACTAAAAAAAATCTACAGGTTAGTACTGGACCTAAAAACATTGGTTGACTCATCAAAGTATCCGGATACAAATAAAACGGCCGTTGACGATATGGTTTTGGCTGTAAAGGAACTTGAAAAAGCGCTTGAGAGTTTAGATAGGTGTTCTATTTGACAAAATAATGGGAGAATATAATGTTATGACAGTTCCTGTAGTAGTTTGCATAGACGATGAAAGAATTGTGATTGATAGTTTAAAAGAACAGCTCCGGTTCAGGTATTGTGATAACCTATACATTGAATCTGCTGAAAGTGGTGAAGAAGCCCTTGAACTTATTGAAGAGCTGTTATCTCAAGGAATAGAAATTCCCCTTGTAATCTGTGACTATCTAATGCCACATATGAAGGGCGATGAAGTACTTTCGGGTATAAAATCACTTTCACCCACAACTTCAGGTATCCTCCTAACAGGGCAAGCTACATTGGACGCTATTAAAAATGTGGTTAATAATGGTGTAATAAGCAGGTATATACCAAAACCCTGGGATAAAAGTACCCTGTATGGAGCAGTTGAAGATATCCTAAAAAAATATTCAATAGAGAAATCAAAGCAGGACAAATATGAAACAGCAAAGAGGCTCCAATTGGAGCTTAATGAAAAGGAGAATCAGTTAAACCAACATATTAAAGGAGGTTTACAAAACTCCGATATTCTATCCATTAAGTCATACATAGAACTGACATCCGAGAAGATTAATTCATCCCTCATGACAGTGTTTCACAACCTGGAGTCAATTAAACAAATAAGTGACGAATTACCTCAAGATGATGCAGAGAGTTCCAATATCATACAAAGTTTTTTTGTCCAGACTTCCCGCACACTCGAAAGTCTCCTTGAAACCTTCTCTCATACAAGTGCAGTATGCTCTGATAATAGTATAACAAATTTATCCGTAAATCACCAGACTGTATGGCCTTACACCAGTGGAACAATGGTCTTTGTAAGTATCTCAAACCTAATAGAGAGAATTGAAATTATCGAAAAGCAGATAAAAAAGGGTGATAAAAAAATTGTAGTATGGGATGATGAAGAGATGCTTGTTTTTAATCTTGAGGATATTATATGTTTTACATCTGAAGATAGAACTACATTTGCTTTTACTGAAAAAGGCAAGTTTAAAGTTAAGGAGACCCTTGATTCTCTCGAAGGTCGTCTCAAATACTTTCATTTTTTCAGATGCCACAGAAGCTTTCTGATTAACGTAAACCATATAACGAGAATTACACCGTGGCTTGGTAGTAACAGCTATGTTTCAAAACTTGAAGGTCTTAATATTGATGTTCCAATAAGTAGAAACAAAGTAAAGGATATGAAGAAGCTTCTTGGTTTAGTTAATTAAATAGCTTACCAGGGGCGCATTTTTCATATAAGCGCCCCTGGCGGTCTTATTTCTATTACTAGTGCTTTTTAAACATTACTAATTTCTAATCACTCATAATGTTAAAAAATGCGCTTCCTCTGTCTGTGCCTAGTATGACCTAGAAGTTAATTCTGTCACGAGGCATTAGTTTATATAACCAATCTGTACGCATCCGGTATGTCCATATCCGTCAATATCATGCCCTATATAAAATCCTCTGCCGGCACCTGCTGTAAACAAGTCACATCTGTTTGAAAGAGATCTTCCTGCTTCATCAGTCAGCATATAGTAACCGCTTGCAAAATCAAAGCTGTAGTTGATTTGCTCTCCATTTTCACCAAGGATATTAAAATTGTTTCCTTCAAGCTTCATGGATGCTACTTTAAATGACTTTGTAACATCGGGTTCCGGTGTATACCAGATTATGGAGGCATTTGCCCCTTCATAGTGAGAGGACATATATAATAGTTTGCTCTTGATTTCTTCACAATTTTCGGTATTTACTTTGATAGACACACCACTCCATGTGATTTGCTCATTCTTCACCCTAAAGCTGATTTCTTCTGACAGCCCTTCAAAAGCTGTATCATTATCAGTTTCGGGCCATTCAACCTTAATTTTGTAATTTACAGTCTCCTTAGTACTTTTCGCTAGAGTTCTGTTATGCTTAATACCAACCGGTTTGTCATTTAGAAAAACACTGTACTTAAGGGGTTTAATAGCTTGATTTGCACCAATAAGCTCTACGGTCTGCATTGTATTAACACCTACTTCAGATGAAACCGGAATAACAAATTCTCTCATTTCCGTAGGAGCCAGTTCTATACTTAAGTTAAACGCTTTTATTTCATCTTCATTAAGCTTGAAAACCGATGATTTAACAGTACCCTGTGCTGATGCCTCCCTAACATATCTTGCATAAGTGCCTGCTATCATTCCTGTAACAAAAACTGCCATAACCACCATCAAAATAACTTTTACCCCTATTTTCCTGATCATAACATTAATTACCTCCCTATTTATCACTTAATTTTGATTTATTTATTTAATCCGCCGGCAGGACTAAGCAATGTTAAAAATGCAACTCTTTTTTTGTACTACACATGTTCCAGGATACTTTAATTTACGAAGCAATACCTCTATGCTAAGTCATGAGCCTACTTGTGACTCTGTTCAGCACGTACTGTAGATCTGGTATTGTTAGACCTTCTAAAAATAGTAGCGATAAAGGTTATCAATACTACAGAAATGGGCAGACATGCCATCAGAATAAACCCGTAGGTGCTTTTAGTAAATTTTGATACCTTGCCTAAAAATGGTACCCCCATATACAACTTACCCTCTAGATTTTCTTTATTCAATACAATCGGTTCATCTTTTGAACTGTTTGCATCACCTTTTGTAACTACTGTTAAAGAACCCTCTCTATTATGTGATATAGTTAAAACCCTGTGTGTAACAAAACTATCTTCACTGGTTTTGTATGTTATAATATCTCCCGGAGTAATTTCTTCAGGTTCAACCTTTTCTATTATTATAAAATCCTCCCTATCAAAGACCGGGACCATGGACCCGCTTAATACTTGATAGACTTGAAAATTTCCTATCTTAATAAATGTTTCATGCCCTAAAAACATTTTTACAGACGTCCATATGACTGCTACCATGGCAAACAATATAAGAACGTTTAAGGCTCTATCCACATACTTCAAAAACCTCTTCACCAAATCACCCGCCCTTCATTTTTTACTTTAATCTTAAGTACAGTTTAATTTTATCGTCTATCATTTGATTTGTATTAAGTTTACGCTGGAATGCTTAAAATTGATGATGAAATATAAGAATTACTGTACGTATTGTTATTGCATATATTGTTTGGAAAGATAATTTATAGATTTTCTATCTTGACATAAAACGACATTATTTTCTTGAAACCATTTTGAAAATCTGTTAAAATTATAGCTAGAGATTAGAAATACTATCCATATGTTATAGTTAATAACTTTTAAGGGGAGATTTAATTATACACAAATACAAAGTATACTCTACAATGCTTTTTCAGTACTTTTTTCACTTCCATAAAGTATAAGTATCTATTCTTTTTGCTGCAACAATCTTAACAGATGAATCAAACTCCCTCTAATAATTATATCTGGTGCCTCGCTGCGTAATATATTTCTATATGATAATACCGGGCAATTTATATGGAAATATGTACGAATTATAAATACCAGCACATGATTTTTCACTTTTCGACAAGATATTATAAAGGATTAAGTGTGAAACGTGTACAGTAAACGAGGCATAAACAGTAGAAGCACATACTACCCTGTAGAAATCTTGTAAAAGGAGGGATGGGTTTCACAAATAATTGTACTGCCAGTTCTCTTAACTTTATTAAATTTTATATTAATGGGGAGGTATAACTATGAAAAAAGTTTTATTACTTTTAGTCAGCATTGTAATAACATGTACTGTTTTGTTAAACTGTACACTGGCTTTCGCAGCGAACTTCAGGATGTATTATATATTGGAGCCAGCTGCCGAAATAACCTCTAATAGCGCCCGGATTAGCGGAACTGTAATACAAGGCCCAATAATAAACAATGATCCTATATGGCCCGGGTATGTTTTTATACTTGAATATTGGGAAACCAATAATCCTTCAACAACTAAAAAAGATATAGGTGTTGGAGCTGGCACAGATGGCTGTATATTCAATGAACTTCTTACTGGTTTAAAACCAAACACTGAATATACTTATAAAATCATTTCCGGAATGCCTTGTTCTCCTTATCCTGATACTCCTTCGGCTCTTACCTTTAAAACACTGGGCTCATCTCTGGTTGGCGACTTAAATGCCGATGGAAAAATAGATTCTACTGACTGTACATTAATGAAGAGGTATCTGCTGCGTATAATAACGGTCCTTCCTACAGAGGATGAACTCTTGATAGGAGACTTAAATGGTGATAACAGTATTAACTCTACTGATTATGTATTGCTTAAAAAATATGTTTTACGAATTATAACCGAGTTTCCTAAGAGTTAACTATACTAAAACTTGTTAGAGATACTTGGAGTGGAGTTTAAACATTAAAAACCCGGGGGCGGTCCACGATGCCTCCGGGTTTTTAATTACCTTTTATCCATCGCTGTATAGTCACGCTTCTTGGCAACACTCTTATATGCCGGCCTGATAATCTTTCCGGAATTCACGATTTCTTCAATACGGTGCGCACTCCAACCCACAATTCTGGAAATAGCGAAAATTGGCGTGAACATCTCGGGCGGTAAATCCAGCATTCTATACACAAAACCGGAATAAAAATCCACGTTAGCGCTTACTCCCTTGTACATTTTACGCACATTGCTGATAACTCCGGGAGCCAGCTGTTCTACCTTCGCATAAAGATTGAATTCATCCTCCAGACCCTTTTCCTTTGCAAGCTGTTGGGCATGTTCCTTTAAAATAACACACCTTGGATCCGATATGGAATAAACAGCATGACCAATACCGTAGATTAAACCTGAACGGTCAAAAGCTTCCTTACTGAGCAGTTTCATAAGATAGTTTGAAACTTCCTCGTCATCTTTCCAATCCTTCAAGTTTTGCTTCATATCTTCAAACATTTGAACAACTTTAATATTGGCCCCCCCATGTCTTGGTCCCTTTAGGGAACCAAGTGCTGCAGCCATTACAGAGTATGTATCTGTTCCGGATGATGTAACAACATGTGTCACAAAGGACGAGTTGTTTCCACCTCCATGCTCTGCATGAAGGACAAGAGCAAGGTCTAAAAGCGTTGCTTCAAGCTTTGTATACTTACTGTCGGGTCTTAACATATGCAGAATGTTTTCAGCAGTACTTAAATCGGGTCTTGGAGTGTGAATAAACAAGCTGTTATCACCATGATAATGAGAAAATGCCTGGTAACCGTAAACTGCAATTGTTGGAAAATTTGCGATCAGTCTTATACACTGTTTTAACACATTCTTGACTGAAGTATCATCAGCAGCGTCGTCAAAGCTGTATAAAGCCAAAACACTTCTTGCCAAAACATTCATAATATCCTTACTTGGAGCTTTTAAGATCATATCACGGGCAAAATCCCCCGGAAGTTTACGGTAATGGGAAATAAGGTGTTCAAAATCCGAAAGCTCTTTTTTGTTCGGAAGATTCCCAAACAAAAGCAAATAGGAGGTTTCTTCAAAACCATAGCGTCCATCTTCAAGAAACCCATTAACAATATCGGATATATCAACACCTCTGTAAATTAGTCTTCCTGGAACCGGAACCATTTCATTCTCATCAATGATGTATGAATGTACCTCTCCAATCTCTGTTAGACCAACAAGTACGCCCTTGCCGTCTATATCACGCAATCCTCGCTTTACTGCATATTTACTGAACAACTCCGGTTCAATATAGCTGCTCTTTACAGCCATGTTACTAAGTCCATCAAGCATCTTTCCTTCAAATTCTTCAAATCTAGCACTTACCATAGTATTACACCTCACACAATTAATATATTAACAACTAAACCTATCGAACTTCAGATTTATTAAGGAAAGCATTGTATGACTTGCATGGAATAAAGCTCTTAACGGAGACTACACTCATAAGAATAAGCATTTGATGTCTTCTTTTTATTATAACTAATTTATCACTGCTTAACAAGTAAGTAAATAATCTATAAAAAGTGAAGTTACATTTGGTTAATTATCAATTCAAAATAATTGGACAATTATTACACGAAATGGTAAAGTATTTTTGTCATTATTTATAAAATTTATTTAAGTTTTCTTTTATATATGTATGTTTTGTATATGTATGGAGGATATGTATGTACGAAGTTAAGACACATAATTTTAGTCATATTCCTTACCTTTTGGTAATTAACGGAGTTGTTATGGGGGTAAACCAACCTTTTCTCCATTTCACAGGATACTCCAAAGCAGAAATTATTAATAATACCTTATCAGATGTCACAAGAAAACTACTAAAGATATCTGAGGATTTAAGCGACTTAGAGAATCTGCAAAACAGCAAAGGCATTTTCTTGTTTACAAAAAGCAGTAGTGCAAAAGAGGTGGCCGTTAAAGTATGTATGGGTAATAATCATAATACTATCCTTTATACATTTGAAGAAAGGCCTGACTCTTTCACTGATGAAAAATTCCCCTATTTATCGCAGCTTTGCGAAGAAAACTTCAAGGGAGTGGCAATATACTGCATCCCGGATAGTATCCTTGTTAAAGCAAATCAATGCTATGCAAGCTTTCTTGATGAACCGGGCACAAAAGTTGAAGATATTATAGGAAAAAGGATAGATGATATATTTGAAGGTTGGAAGGGAAGTCCTTCTGAGTCTATATGGCGAAATATCATAAAAACCGGTAAATCATTTTATGCAAGTGAATATATGTATGATGGTTTTAAGAGAGGACGAACATATTGGGACTGTACAATTACACCTGTTTGCCATCATGGAAAAGTCAAGTACCTGGTAGTCGTTTCAAGTGATGTAACCGAATATGTTCAGCAAAAGATATATATTAAAGAACAAACAAAGCTAATTGAACAGCAGAGCAGAAATTTGGAGGCTGTTATTGAAAACTTGTCTGACGCTGTATTTGTATTCGACAGTGCAGGAAATTATATACTGGCAAACAAGCCCGGAAGGGAGTACTTTCCATCATTCAAACTTAATAAGGCTGGGGATGCATATGCACTTG
The DNA here is from genome assembly GCA_049325575.1 of Bacillota bacterium. Lineage (GTDB taxonomy): Bacteria > Bacillota > Clostridia > Acetivibrionales > Acetivibrionaceae > JBMOLK01. The sequence continues at coordinate 21,949 of JBMOLK010000023.1, forward strand.
CCAGGTATTTTGATTCTAACAGTAATGAAATACCTTTTAAGGATATGCCTATATCCCAGCTTCTAAAAGGAAAAAGCATAGAAAATGTGAGAATGACCATGGAGCATGCAGGTATAAGAAGGCATATATCCGTAAGCGGCACACCGGTAACTAACCACAAAGGAGATATAGAACTTGCAGTATTATGCAGCAGGGATGTAACAGAATATGTTGAACATGAAAAGATGCTAAAAAAGCAGTTGGACTATCTCTATAAGCTAATAAACACTTTTGATCTGCCTATAGTAAGAATCTCCTATCCCAAACTGGAGTTAATAGAGTTTAACAAAAAAGCATATACTGAGTTGTATAAGTTGACTGACATAGTTGCTCAATATGAGCTAAACCCCAATAAAACATCACAAAAAATAGTTGATATATTTCCACACTTTAAGTCGGATGATAATCATTTGTATGTTTGTGAAGCAGCAGAGACAAAGGTTCCTGTATACAGAAAAAATTACAGCATTATAAAATCTGACCACAAGCGTCACATAAATACAATCTACCAGCCAATCCTAAATTCCAAGGATGAAGTTGTTGAATTTCTTATTATTTCTGTTGATGTAACCAGTGAAATAAAAGAAAAAGAAGCATTGGAAAGACTGCTTAAAATGAAGGATGAATTCTTATCTCTTATTTCTCATGAATTTAAAACACCTCTAACTGTTATTAATTCAGCAATTCAGGCTATGGAACTAATTTGCAAAAATGAACTTACCGACAAGTCAAGAAGTTTCCTTAGCAAGATCAAACAGAATTCCTTCAGGCAGCTGCGTCTGGTAAACAATTTACTGGATATAACAAGAGCTAATGCAGGGAGAATAAAAATACACAATAGGAATCTTGATATAGTAATGGCTGCAAGAGCTATAACCGAGTCAGTGAGGCTTTATGCAGATCAAAAAGGGGTTAATCTGGCATTTTATTCAACACTCTCAAAAAAAACAATAGGTATAGATGATGAAAAATTTGAGCGAATACTCCTAAATCTCTTGTCTAACGCTATAAAATTTACTCCTAAAGGAAAATCTATTTCCGTAAGAGTATCACAAAAAGCTCGTATGGTATGCTTGGAGGTTGCCGATGAAGGTGTCGGAATTCCTAAGGACAAACAGGGTCTGATCTTTGAGCGCTTCGGTCAGGTGGATAGTTCACTGACCCGTCAGGCAGAAGGTACCGGAATTGGATTGTCTCTGGTAAAACTATTGGTCAACGCACTCGGAGGAAAAATAAGTGTAAATAGTAAAGTAGGTAAAGGAACTACATTCACTGTCTTACTGCCATCCGAAAAGATAAAAGAAACTAACATCGAAAAGACTATTGAAGAAATTACCGATAATAGGCTTGTGCAGATGGTTGCTGTAGAGTTTTCTGATATATATCTCTAATTCCAGGCAGCTTCGTGACTCACGAAACTGCCTTATCAAATCATCATACATCTCTCTTAACCTTTGGAAACCCTATTGGCTCTGCAAATTCAGTAAGCATACTTGTTATCTCAAGCAAGTCCAGGTCATGCCAACGCTTTCCGACAACTTGAACACCTATTGGAAGGCCTTCCTCCGATTTCGCTATAGGCATAACAGTTACAGGATTACCCGT
>JBMOLK010000024.1:0-23566 GCA_049325575.1 Bacillota bacterium
TAAAAACGTTGGCTCACCTTCCGGGCTAAATTTATTTTAGGAAGGGTTTCAATTCCTTATAGGTACTATAAAAACTATTTACTAGAAGACTGTTTTGAAGAGTTTGCTTAAGTTTCAATTCCTTATAGGTACTATAAAAACGATTGTTAAAGGAAGCAGGATTATTACATTAAATATAGTTTCAATTCCTTATAGGTACTATAAAAACTTATAACAGAAAGAGGCATCAATTATGGAATACTTAAGTTTCAATTCCTTATAGGTACTATAAAAACGAGTTTCGTAGACTGAAATTTTTACCTCGGTCAAGTTTCAATTCCTTATAGGTACTATAAAAACGTAGAATCCATTTTTATTTCTCCTTCCTCATTTCCTGTTTCAATTCCTTATAGGTACTATAAAAACCTGTCAGCTCTTCGCTTTGCTCTGGCGTTGGGTACCTAGTTTCAATTCCTTATAGGTACTATAAAAACGAGTGGACTGACAACAGTGACAGTGATTTGTATGAGTTTCAATTCCTTATAGGTACTATAAAAACGTAGAAAGGAAAGGCTTGCAGACACTTTTAAATATTACAGTTTCAATTCCTTATAGGTACTATAAAAACGGGCTTAAAGCTGCTTAAAAGTGATATAGAAAAGCTGTTTCAATTCCTTATAGGTACTATAAAAACAAATGGGTTAGAGATCTACCTCGAAACCCTCACGTTAGTTTCAATTCCTTATAGGTACTATAAAAACCAGGTAGGTAAGTGTGCAGTATTTGATGAGAGTTTGTGTTTCAATTCCTTATAGGTACTATAAAAACAAAGACCCAAACTGGAATGTTGCCATATTTTGTCCGTGTTTCAATTCCTTATAGGTACTATAAAAACTATTTAATTGTTTTTTGGCGACCATTATTTTTCTATGTTTCAATTCCTTATAGGTACTATAAAAACGCTAAAAGAGACCCTCAAGGCATTGAGGGTAGCAGAGTTTCAATTCCTTATAGGTACTATAAAAACAGCAGCGCGGCAGCGCGGTGTTTTTGTGCAATATGCAGTTTCAATTCCTTATAGGTACTATAAAAACTATATATTGTAAGACAAAACATGTAAGACGCTAAGGCGTGTTTCAATTCCTTATAGGTACTATAAAAACTTAAAGTTCTCTTTAGACGCTCTTAGCACAAAAACTGTTTCAATTCCTTATAGGTACTATAAAAACTTCTAACCGTTTCTTGTAATTGCGTAACCTGGTTGAGTTTCAATTCCTTATAGGTACTATAAAAACAGTGTTATACGTTTCATTCTTGCCGGTTATGATTTCATGTTTCAATTCCTTATAGGTACTATAAAAACCATTTACCACCACAGCAAATTCTCTTCCGTTTACATGTTTCAATTCCTTATAGGTACTATAAAAACCTGCTAAGAACACAAGAATATATATGCATAAAAGAGTTTCAATTCCTTATAGGTACTATAAAAACGTGCCGTGTTTACCAAATCAGGATTCAGTATTGCATTTGTTTCAATTCCTTATAGGTACTATAAAAACTCGTTGAGGCCGCAAAAAAACTCCCTTTATATTTTAACCTTCTATAAAATAAGAAGTCAAGTTTTAGAAAGAAAAGTGTTGCGACGTTGACAGATAAGCATTTGAAGGCTGCATTCAATTTTGTCGACATACTGTACTTTTTGCACTACTGGACATCGACAGAAATTATAGTGCCTTCTAACCGTAACGCTATAATCTATGGCATTATCCCCTATAATAACTCAAAACATCCAAACCCTTGCGAATTTTTGCCTCCAATTCCCACGTCATAAGCAAGCCTTACCATTTCCCTGCTTCCCTTTAAAACAAAATCACCCATCCAGCCTTCTATTATAAAACCATCATAATTACTGATTACCTTATTGTACTTATCACCAATAATATCTATTTCAAAATTGAGACCTATTCCATCTTCTTTAAAAAACGCAATATACTTTTTTATTATATTCTCTTTAATAATTCTTTTGAAATCGTGGTTATCTGGAGAAAAGTATATTGTCCTTCCGTCATTGAGAGTAGAGTAAGCTGTTACAGGAGAGAGCATGCGGACTTTCTGGATATTTTTCGGTTCTTCCATAATGATATCCATTCTGCTGATATAGGCTTTACATCCAGCAATTTCAACATCTCTCTGTAATAGCGATAAAGACAAGTCAATAAAAAAATCGTCGTAACAGGAAGATACAACTAAATTCACAGGAGACTGGTAAACGATTTTTTTCCTGATCTTATCAATTGAGAATTTTCCATGAAGTCTTGAGAATGTAAACATCTTGTATTTACGGTTTCCGTAACAAAAACCTTTGTCATGCATAAATCGGGCCAAGTCTTTATCCATAATGTTTTTATAGATAAAGCCCTGAATAATTTTACTATAGTTTATTGGTAATTCAAGATTTCCATCGAACTCAATACTAATTTTAAACCTCACTTTTATCTCCCCAACTTTAATAAAAATGCAAATCATTATGTTGCTACTTACATTTGAGTAACTATATGGGAATAGGGTACACTATTACTCCATTTTTGTCAAATGTTTTAAAATTGTGTCGTTTAATCTTTCTTTGATGTAGTATTGATTGATGCGATCTTTCATCGAAATTATTATGAAGACCTTAGTACTGTCGTGTTATTTCCATTTACTCTATCATTATATTTTGCATATAATCAATAACAATTTTGTATACGTATCACAATCAATTTAGGATGAGGTATATAGATACCTTTAAATCAACCCTCAACTTACTATAAATCTGACTATTGATTTCAAAATACCTACAATATTATTCCAAAATTCGATTCTTTGTTGTTCATTAATAACTGAAAGAATAGCTATGAATGTACCTAGTGTTGTAGCTATAGTTCCCAAGATCGTTAAAAAATTAAGTCGTTTGTTTGTAATTTCTCCTGTCTCAAGGTTTGCATAGCGGTGGAGCTCGTCAATTGACTCATCAAGAAACTTTGCATCTTTTTCAAGCCTCATGTATGAGACAACCATGTCATAAAGCTCTATTCCCTGCTCTTGTGCAGTTACCTCAGTAAACCACATTTTATTAATAAACTCAATATAATCCTTCTGAAGAATCTTTACTTCTTTTTCCCAATGCTTGGGGTTTCCATTCATCTTTCCCGATATGGAAGCAGACCTGCTGGAAAAACGCAGGATAGAAGCTCTTTGAGCAAGGGCGATAATTATGATTGAGCGGTACATATTCTTAAAATGATTAATCAGAACGTTTTTTGAAAAGCTCTTTTCATCCACCAGTACCACAAAGGAATAGCGTGAAATGCCGAAAATAGTACCGTTTTTCTGCCATCTCCAATAGGTTTGCTTTTTTATCATTTCCAGTTCAAGTTTGTTGTTCTGACATGAACTGTAACTTCCATCCACTTGCATCAGCATAGACCAGAATTCTCTCAGTTTGTCATCCTTGAACATCAAGTCATTGCTTACGATTCCTGAAAGCTGATTATTTGCATAATATGTAAGTGTATACATTCGGTCGTCAATTACCGGTATAATACGTATCCCGAATTTATGTTTTCCTTCTCCCCAAAGCAGTTCTGTTATTGTTTTGGATAGATAGACTTCATCCTTTTTCCCCATTTCAAAAGTATTGGTTTCAGAGAAGTCTTCCTCTATTTGACTAATATTTTCAGCCGATATTGTTAGACTGGAAGCCAAAAAGTTATTCTTGCAGTCTTCTAAGGGCATAAATTGTGGGTATACTCGCCTTCCAAAATCGTTTATTAACAAAATATGCTCTTTATCAGTATATTTTCTGTTTATGAGGTTGAAAATCAATATACCAACTTCTGTTTCATACACCTTTAACTCTATTGAATCTATATCAAGGCAATAATTTATCTTCTTGCCTGATTTTTCTACACCTATTATATACTTCTTATCACCTTCCAGTAAGTATCTAAAGTCGTACATAACCTGCGGATCTTCTGCCTTTTTCCGACTGTAAAGTAAATCTCTAACATAATCATAAAAATAAACAAAGTGATTATATTCATCTTTTTCAGCTTCAGGCTTAATCTGTTCAAGCTTTTTAAACTTCCATACCTGTTTATAATTTTTATTTATAGTACTTCTTATCCGATCGATAAAATCTTTTAAGGATATTTCTCCATTTTCTGTATCCCATGTAAAAGGAAACATGAAAATATGACGGGATATAATACTTGTATCAAATACTTGCTCAAAACCTATAAAATGTAGATTGCATTTTACAGGTTCCCCTATATCATTATAGAAAACTGCACAACGACACTTATCTTTTGTTCCTTCCGTAAATTTTTCCACTGTCTTGTAGTCATCCTTGTTAAGCCCATCTATAGTTTTAGAATTTAGGCTAATGCAATCAATTACAATTGCAAAAATCTTATCATTATTCTTAATAATATCAATGCTGTTTGCCACTATAGAATATTCTGCCAAATTGATTTCCAGTCTAATGTTTTCTTTGCTTCTCGACCATACAAGTTTTTCTATATCAATTTCTCCTTTCTTTAAAACATCTTTAAAAAAGTATTGAAATTTATCAAGAGGACGCTCCTCTGCTGCATTCAATACTTTATCAGAAAATAGACTACCACAAATAGATTCACCTAAAACCCTCGCATAAATCCTCAAAATACTTTTTTCATCTGCCATTTAATGTACCTTCTTTCTATTTTTCCAGCCCTTTATCAACTTTACCTTTGCTATTATCCTCTGTCTTCGCTACATCAAATTTTCAGGGATTCCTATTAGGATCTTTTCCATTATTTTTCTCTGAAGAATTGCCTTTGAAGTGTTGTATAAAAATTAAGGATAATTACAAAACTAAAATAACCACCAAAGCATTAATTAAACTTAATATTTTACTGTTGGGGTTTCCAAACAGCAATATAAACATGAGTAATAAAACAACAGAAATAATGTAACTTTCAACAGGATACCTTTGATATAAATCCGATCTCTTCTCTGATTTGTTACCAAATTGCAAACTGAAAACTTCCATTACCGATACAAAAAACAAAAATAAAACACAGCCTGCTGCATAAGAAAAAAACAATAGTTCAAGTAAAAGGCTTAGCGAGTCAGGCTTTAAAAACCGAAGATCCAATTTCAAAGCTCTATTTAACTGCATGAGAGTTATATATCCGGGAAATAACTCCAGAAATAATGTCCTGACCATATAGTGTTTGTAAAAATCGTTTTTCACCAACAGTTTCCTCCTATCAAACCAATTAATATCTTGAGTTTAATTGGAAAATAGTATATAATTTCTAAAAAATAGATTGGAGTAGTGTAAATGTACATCTTTTCCTTTGATGCTGAATCAGACGGACTTTATGGAGATATTTTTGCAATAGGTGCAGCTGTCATTGACTCTAATGGCAATATAATTGATACATTTTCGGGAGCAGCTGAAATTGAAGCTGTATCCGACCAATGGACAATCCAAAATGTTGTAGGCAAACTTGATTCCCTCCCCATTTTTAACAGTCGCCGTGAGCTTCGCGATGCTTTTTGGAGTTTTTGGATGAAGTACAGGGAAAAATCTACAGCCCTATGTGACAACGGCATACCTGTTGAAGCATTTTTGTTCAGGCAGTGTGTAGGTGACAACCTTGAAGAACGAAAATTCCTTGCACCATACCCCCTATTGGATGTTGCTTCTTTGCTGCATCTAAAAGGAATCGATAACGATACCTCCAGGATGTCCCTTTCCGGATATAATGGGAATCCTCACAATCCGCTGGACGATGCTATTGCTTCTGCTCTTTGCTGGGTAAAGTTGCTTTCTTATTAAGATCTTCCATTACTCCATACCCAACATTGGTTTTTGCCCCCACGCCGTAATCAAGAAGAATTTTCTTAAATAGGACAAGCTTCTCACTGGCTGTTAACGAGAATGTTTTTCCTTTATCATATAAAACCTTTGAGTCACTAAGCCTGAATAGAAATCTGAATACAATTCCCGGACCTATCTTAAGAAACCTCAATGGTTTGGGATCTTCCAACGGATTATCATGGGGAGTTATGTAATCATCATAGAAAATTTTAGTTTTTGCATCAGTTTTATTAAAATCGATGCTCGCTTCAAAGAAAATATCTCTTTCATAAACATTTTTTGTATATTGGCTTTTGTCCTCACTATCACTTCTCGGGCCAAAAATATCCATTTCCAGGCTTTTTATTACTGTAAGACTAGTGCTATTATCAATATTTCTAAACTTATCACCTGGAAAAAGGCATGTTACCAACTCCGGGTCACCTATCCATTTTTCATCAGCTTCAAGAAATGGTCTTCTAAGTATACCCTTCACTGTAGATCCGGGAATCATGGGAAGACCTGTTGTATAGTCAAAGTAACAACCTAGTTTAAAATCATTCTTATCTCTTAAACCGTGGGGATAACCCAGCCCTATAACAAGGCCTGAACTGGTTGTAGCAAGGTGGAATTCTAATACTCTTGCTTTCGTATCAACATTGACAGGAAATTGATATTTTATATCATTAAATTTGCCCTCATATTCACTAACAGTGGTGTTAAGTATTTTTTCATACTCTTTATTGTTTTGGGTTATTGAATTATTAGAGCCAGCAGTCGTCTTATCTAACAGCTGTTTTCCTATGTACATCCTTTTGTAAAATAAATACCCTATGTTTTCGAGCGTTTTACCTTTATCCATTCTACCGTCCATTTTCCCTGTCTCCCTTATTTTATTTTGAGTAGTACAGCCTGTAAGCCAGTTTTAAAGCTATTGAAGCATTAATAATTTCCCGCTCGAAATCCTTTAGCTTTCTTTCTGCTTCTTTCAGTTTATCGCCGCATAATTTTTCATCATAATATCCATGAAAAGCATCATTTACTTTTCCAATAAGACTTCCTTTTTCCAGTATAGCTTCAATGCAATCCAATACAATCTTTTTATCCGACACTCCTTCATAAAAAAGCATGGTTTGGAGCAGCCCGGCCTGAATAATACTTGGTGCAAATGACGCAATATATCCTTTAAACCCTTTAGGAATCTTTATCCTGTTAGATTCATCTTCAAACCACTGAATAGCTCTTGGAATATAAGCATTTACAGCCCCCTGGTTCATTTGCCACCAACCTCCCTGAAGGAACAATAACCATAACCCACAGAAGCATTTGCTCCTATCTGTATAACATTCTGGTTTAAAAAATCTCTGAATTTTCTACCTATTTCTTCATCCTTTGAATTGTTGTCTATAAGTGCCAGAAAACAGCTCTCCCTTGGAACAAATTCCTCATACCACAGGTTTTCACTGATACCATTTTCAAGATAGTTTCTTGCTATTACGGGTAGATTTGAAACAATATTTGAAAAAACGCTATCCTCTAAAACCAGTATATCTTTCTCAAAAATCCCCTGTTTTTCTATTTTGCCAACCGGTATAATTCTCCAGCCGTTTATATACTTAGTTTCAAATTGGCACAGCTCATCGTTATAAGCAACTATATCTTTGAATCTATTATTTTTGTCAAAAACTGCAACTAAATGTTTCAAATTTTCTATGATACCTTTACAGGTGACTAAACTATAAATCTCTCCGTCCATATGCACAGGATAACAAAGCAGCGAGGCATCAAAGAATTTAAACAAACCTGTCGTTTTCGCGTCTTCTTCCTTTTTATTATCCCCTTTAGTTTCATCTCCCTGATCAAAACCTTTTAATAGTTCTTTCCTGGAACCTCCAAATATCTTTAGCATAGGCTCTAAGTACTTACTGTCCGTTTTTTCTTTTGCTCCAAGTAGATTGTAATTTGCCTCAAAAAATTCCCTTATTGCCCCCTTCAAACTTGAAGCATGAATAACCGGAAAGCTTGAAACGGCATCTCTCTGGACAAGCTTGTCAACAGCTCCACAATATGTGTCGCCGCTTCCTACGTGCATATTTGTATGTGCTCTTACTATAAATACGTTTAAGCTCAAAATTATCTCCCTCCTGATCATAAAATAATATAATGATTGTATCCACATTTATAAAAAGCCTCATTTTTATCAATACAGGAAAATGTATCACTAGCTTCCTGTCCTATATACATAACACTTCCTCGGGACAGCATGGTTATAAGCTTTTGAGGCTTCTCAAACCTCAATTCCTCATAGCCTCCGGGCTTGTCATATTTTCTTCCGTAATCGGTCATACATATATAGCGGAAATCAGTGGTTCGGGTAAACCCCATATACCAGGGTCTTCTTTCATAGTCCGGGTAGTAGGCGTCTGATAGAAGTATGATCCTCTTTGGATCTCTTTCTGAATGGTATAGGGGGCTTACGACTTTTCTAAAGCTATTTGAAATGTCTTTAAAACTATCATCAGCCGGTTCAATCCTGGCTCTGAAAGTCGACCTTTCTGCTCCCAGGGTACAAACCACCTGTTGTGATTCAATAAGCTTCTCTGCAATCTCTTTGTCAAGTTCGGCGTAAAAAGCAAGCTCGAAGGAGTTCTTGATATTCACGTAATCCATTTCAAAATATCCATCCTCCGCGACAAAACCCCTACTTCGCGGCTTTCTTATACCCACCCTGTTTTCATATTCAAAAATTTCCTGCTGCTCAATTATACTGCCATCACCAACATTAATCCATGCGTCCTTTACATATGTTTTGGCATCTACTCCTTCAGGATAAATAAAAGGTATCTTTTTATCATCTCCCAGCTTTTTAATCTCGGCGCCTTTTATGAACCCCGCAGTTGCAGGAATATAGGTTTCTTTGCTTAGAAGGCCGTCAAAGGGCATCTTCAAATAAACTTCCCCTGAATTCAATAAAAACAAAGGCGATATGCTATATATCTTTCCACAGCCAAAATACCCCGTATCAAATTTTGGTATCTCCCCTATTAGATCCCTTATCTTATCTTTCTGAGATTCATCATAGTCCCAGTCAGGTTTTATAGCGACCGTTACTTCAAGCACAATTTTTTTGAGCATTCCAAGGATTGCTGTCTGCTGTGGAAGTACATTGGATCTTAAATAATAGCTCGTATCATCGCCTTGGTAGCCAAATGCGTTTTCCCCGCCGAAAAAGTATGACTCCACAGGTTTAAGGGATATTTTTATGGTTTTTTCTATCACACCCCACCATCTCCTTCCTTCAAAAAGGATAGTATCTTTAGTATTCCAACAACATGATCAACAGTCCTGTCTGCTTCATTCTCCATTTCTTCCGTCAATTCTTGAAGCCACAAATCCATTCTTCTGGCATAGCAGTTCTGGAGCTGTTCTCTAAATATCTTAAGGAAGGTATCATGTTTATGTTCCAAATGTATTTTTTCATCAAGAGTATTCTTGAACAAATTTTCAAGCTGTTGATTTTTCAATTCATTGGAGTTAAGGTTTATTTCAAAGGGTCTTAATTCTTTTGCGTTGTTTGAAAGAGCTTTCCTAATAAGAATCTTATTTTGTATAAGCTTATATCTTAAAGATGATAATATTTTGTATTCCTCATTCCATGCACTTCGAATCAACTTGCAAAACTGTGCAAATTCACTGTCTCCCTTTGAGCCCTTCAAGCTGAAAACCATTTCTACAAAACTGCCGCTGTGCTTATGAAGCCTAACAGCTACGGAATTTTTTTCAGGCTGTTTTTTTGCCTTGTCTTCAAGTATTCTATGAGCCATATCAATACATTCTCTCATAGGATACTTATGGTAAGAAAGAACAATACCAAATGAAAGAGTCGGTAGATCACCTATTTTATCTGTTCTGTCTAAATCCTGCAGTATGTTTTCCATTTCTTCATTAAAGGTGTCGGATAACCTTTGTAAAAGTTCGAAAACACTATACTGTGAACTATCCCCCTGTCTTCCCGCTAGAACCGGGGCAATAAAAAATATGTCGTCTCCGCTTATATATATGGGAAGAGCTCCAAACTCCAGAAGTTGGCTATGTGCTTTACCCACTGCGTAGGACATAAGCTTTAAGGAGAACTTTTTTAGCATATCCAGGTCCTTAAGCTTTTTTATAAACTTTCCCATATTATCTCCATCAGCCTTCACGTACGCCACATATTTATGGGCTTTTAGGAATTCCTTCTCAATACTCTTCTCTTTTAGCTTCTTCTTTAACTTATCAAAAAAAATATTATAATTTTCACCCTTGATTTCTTTTACCACCTCACTAGCTTCGTTGCCAAAAGCTCTTGAAGCTATTTCGTATAAGTTAGGTATTTTCCCAGATTTATTTTTTAGCCAGTAAGCATTGATATAACCGGTATTTCTTTCTAAATTATCGTGAGTTCTGACTTTGTAATCTTGATACGAGGGTAAAAATGGGTTGTCATTTTCTAACGCCGAAAGGTAATCCTGGAGCTTCAAAATGGAAGAAGGCTTGTCTTCTAATAAACACCTTATTCTTGAAAGAAGCAGGTATTTTTTCAGGTATTCAAGGATATCTCTAGAGTCTACTTTCTTTGTCTGACTTTTTTCATTATTTAAAGTCTCATTTTCTTCACTATTTATAGTCTTGCTTATTTTCTCACTCCATTCTTCCAAGACACTTTCGATAATTCCATCAAGTAGCTCCATACCGTTTTCAGGGTCTTTGAATATAAGTCTGTCATGAAAGAGACCTGGTTTAGGGCTCAATAGCTCCCTTGCTCCTATTATATCTTCACTGACAGAGGGAACAATAATTTTATCCTCTCCAATAGAGTCCTTAATTTTTGTATATAAATTATACATTATTTCGGAGAATATGAAGCTTGTACCCCAAAGTTCCCGGGTTTTTTTTGAACTCATGATAGCCTTGTAAATAGGGCCAATAGTAACACCTATATAATACGAACCTGACATTTTAACCCTCCTGCTTTTCGGTATCTTTATTTACAGAAATGTACTCTATTTTGGAATTTGAAAGAATATCCAGTTTCGAACGAATATCTTCGTACCTGTTTTCTTCAATGTCTATATTATATTTAAACCATTCTACATAACTTTTTATTAGATCATTCAAATTGAATTCTTCTTTGGTTGGAGTACGAAGCTCAAGTGTCTCATTCATAGAATATTCATTTCTTTGCAACTTTTTCTCGGACATTTTATGTATTTTTTTTCCTGAGTCATAATTGGTTTGTTTCACTTTAAATCTGAACGTGGTTTCATATATATCTTTTTCAATATCTTCAATAAGAACATAATTACTATTCTCAAATACTTTTATTGTTAGCGGTGACTTAAAACGTGTAATGCGTTTTTTTACAGAAGAAATTTCAATAGTAAGAGGCTTACTGCCCCTATATTTAGAATATCTATAGTTGGCAGGAAGCCCTAAAAGTGCTCTATAGAATAATCCCATTGAATTACTTGCTTGATAGCGTTCTCTATAACCGGTATCAAAAAATTTCTTCTTTATCTCAGTCTTTTCCGTAGGTGTACTGAAATACTGTCGGAGAAAGCTTTTTTTATAATACCCATTCTGGTTAATTCCTGATTTTAACATGATATAAAACAGATAAAGACTATTGAGTTTAAGTGATATGAAGTCTTTAGTGTCTTTTTTTTCATTAAATGATATCAATACATAATTTTTGTGGCTAATTTCAATATTTTTCTTAATAAATTCTTCAGAATAATCAACCTTCTGCTGATCTATCTCTACAACTCCAAAGGAACCGAATCCTTTATTCTGTCTGTAGCCAAAGTTAGTTACCATAAAAAATGCTACTATGTATTTTTTTATTATATCACGAAGTTCTTTATGTATTGTCTGTATTTCCAATTCAAATATTTTACATATGTCTTCATCATAAAATACCTCATATTTGCTGCCGGAGTTAATAATTGAAACATAATCATTTTTGAGAAGGTCTTTTGGCTCTTGAACATCCTTTAATTTATCTTCATCATCCTTTAATTTAACTGAAAGTTTATATGCAAGCGCTTTTTTGTTTTCCTCTGCTTTTTTATCTATTAAAAACTTATCGATATTTACTTTTTCTTCTTCCATCCTTTTCTTTAAATATGCGTCCAGTTTTGGTTTTAACTCCGTCAGCCTGATAAACGCATTAGGCCGATTTTGAAAATGAATCAGAGGTGTATACTGTTTTAGTTTTATATTAACCTTGTGCAATTCTCGTGTCCCCCTCTCAATAAAGCATAGATTTGATATAAAATGTGTATTTGTATCCTCAAAATTTTTTTACTTCAAACTTTATTCTGTTACCAACAAATTGAATCTTTTTTATTTAGCTTTTAATATGATTATTTCTATATATGACTGGCTCTACTCCCGTACTGAAAAATATAAATGCTTATTTAAATTCTGATATCAAATAACATGATCCTACCAAAAATAATACTTAAAAAATGTATCTAAAATTGTTGTATTTTATTTGGTTATTTAAAGTTTTATTGTAATAATTCGTATAAATACCATTAATTTAATAACGATTCTATCAAATTTATTCCATAACCGCAAGTATATAACTTCTCACCTTATAATTTTTATTGCCTGTTAAAAACATTAGGTGCCAAAAAAGGAGCTAAACCAAGGTTTAAATACCTTAGGTCAGCTCCTTAACATTAAAGTCGTTTCGTTTTATATAGATTTTTTAATCTCTTCCTGGTACATACCTTTCGATGAAGTTTTCCCTTATATCCTTTTGGACACCTTCCTCTTCTTCATCTTCTTTTACTTCTTCAGCCTCTTCTTCAACTTCTTTTGCCTCTTCGATTTCCTTTAATTCTTCTTTATCTTCTTCCTTCACTTCTTCTGCTCCTGTTTCTTCTTTCACTTCTTCTTTATCCACAATTTGAGCTTCTTCCCTATCTTCAAAAGAAGAATTACTACCTTTTGAAGCTTTAGAGTCTACTTTAGTCTCTTTAGGCTTGTTTAGCGGCCTCTTTCCATTCTTCGTCAGGTTATCCTTGTCATTGTCCTTTTTATCCTGTCCTTTGTCCTTAACATCTTTACTTTCTACTTTATCCTTATCCTTCTCCCCGTTACCCTTACTGTCAGGCTTATCTTCCTTATCTCCCTTATTTCCTTTATCATCTTCAGGTTTAGGTGAAGGTTTGCCTAAAGCATCGTTACCGCTATCCTCTTTAGTGTCATCCTTATCTGAGTCATCACTCTTTTTAAGCTCTTTCCTCTTTTCTTTGATAGTTTTAACAATTTCCTTTACGGACTTTTCCTTATATTCATCAACAACTGTTTCAGGACTTACTTCCTTAAGTTTTTCAATTAATACAAGTTTACCCGGCGATATACCTATATTTTTTGCTTCATTACGCCTATCAAGTGCTGTACTCTCTATTATTACCTCGGAATCTACCTTATCATTTTCAAGAGTTTGCTTAGCCAGCGTCTGGACTTCTTCCTGTATCTCACTAACCTTTTTACTATCTTTACTAGAGACGGTAATCATTACGGCGTTCTGGGCCTCCTCATTAAGATAGCCCTCTTCTACAGCTCTTTCCAGGACACTCTTTATACCTTCATTAAGCTCCAGATTATTTAAAGAACCACTTGATAGAAGCTTTTCTCCATCAGTATTAAGTCCTTTGACCTCTATAATTCTATTATAAATATTAACAGTCATTTCCAGGCTCGGGTTGATATCAACATTAACATAGCTGTAAGGCAGATAATACCCGTACGCTCCAAGAGATACACCTAGAACCAATATGAGTACGGCAGCTATTGAAGCTACCTTTGAAATAGCTCTTACGTTAAAATCTATTATTTTAGATGGAATATCAACTTCATAGCCTATATTAAGCTTACCGTTATTCCTGATCTTTATAAATTCTCCTTTTTTGTCTAAAGCAACAGCATATTTACCCTTTATATCCACTACTACTGCTTTCATTATATCACCCCCAGTTCACATAATCCCTGATATACTCGTAATCACCTGTTAGTATAATCAATACTGCTATTATATATTTTCGTCCCCTTTCGATCTTTTTTCGGGGTATCTTTAAACTTTTTTCTATCTCTGCTATGGGAATATACTTTTTTTGCTTTATCTGCTTTACCATTTCATGACGCGAAAGAATGAACTTTATAATTTCAGAATACATTAACCTTGTCTTGTTATGTTTAGGGGAAATGTTAACCAGCTCAAAAAAAGATATGTCCCACTCCGCAAGCTCCCTCTTAAGCTGCTCCAATTCAAGCTTTCTATACTCGCTGACTTCTTCCTTGGAATACTCTTCCAAAGACTTGCCTATGGTCAAATCAAGCTCTTCCCCGTCTTCTTCATTGACTTGCTCATTTATTGGAATTACCCTCTCATGCTTCTTCTCTTTCCTGTAATAATCAATTATCCTTCTTTTAATGACATTCTGTGAAAAGGAAAGAAAATTGCCTTTAGTGCTGTCGTATGAGTTTATAGCCTCTACAAAGGCTATAAGGCCTATGCTAAGTTCATCATCATGCCCGTAAGAAACATAATGCCCAACAGACTTTTCAACGCATGAAGCAATAAAGGGCTTATACTCCTCAACAAATATATTTATTTGGTTCTCGTCATCCTTTATTTTTTCAACTCTTTCATTTATGGTAACAGGGTGCATAGATTGCCTCCAAATAGAAGAGAAAATATTTGGTGATTCAGGTATATAATAATTATACCAGCTAAAGAGCCCAAATACAAACCTACTTTATGCCTAGGACGCTCAACAAAACAAAAGCCCCCTAATTATAATCAAATTAGAGAGCCTTGGGGCTTTAAACATATTTTCTATTTATGACTCCAGTCTGATTTCGAATTTATCAAACCTTACTTTCTCCACAAACTGGTCACTTGTAAAGAAGGTTTTACGATATCTTGCAAACTCTGAAGTATTCTTTTTGAGCCACAGGGGAACCGGAATATCCAGTTCTCTGCAAAGAGTAATAAGACCCTCCTCCAATAAATCCCTGAAGGAAGTGCCGTCATCATCTCTTATAACGGTTGATTCTTTAATTGTATTTGTTCCTTTGACTAGTTTGCCAATTAAAATCAATCTACTCTTCCTTTATTTAAGATTATTAAAACTGTGAATCAGGATTACTTTTGTAAAGCTTCCTTATCCTTAATCAGCTTATACTCTATAGAGTCTACCAGAGCCTGCCAGCTGGCTTCTATAATATCGGTGGAAACTCCTATGGTGGTCCAGACTTCCTTGCCGTCTGTAGATTCAATCAGAACCCTAACCTTTGCAGCAGTAGCAGAATTTGAATCCAGCACCCTAACCTTATAGTCTGTCAGCTTCATTTCACTTATCTGCGGGTAGAACCTTTCCAGTGCCTTTCTAACTGCCTTGTCAAGTGCATTCACCGGGCCGTCGCCTTCATCTGCTGTTATTTCATTTTGCCCATCCACCTTGATTTTTATCATAGCAGAAGAATTTGCACTACTTACTGACGGTTCATTAACAACAACCTTAAACTCTCCCAATTCAAAAAACTGTTGATATTTGCCCAGCACTTTCCTTATTACCAGCTCAAATGAACTCTCGGCGCCTTCGTACTGATAGCCCTTAAACTCCAATTCTTTAAGCTTCTCAAGTATAACCTTGGTCTGCGGTGAATCCTTGGTAATAGTATTATCAATATTATTAATTAAATTCAAGACCGCACTTCTGCCGGCAACCTCTGACATAAGGAAAAGTCTTTCATTTCCAACGGCCTCAGGGCTTATATGCTCATAAGCAGTAGAGTTCTTGTTAACTGCATCAGCATGCATACCTGCCTTGTGGGCAAAAGCAAATCTACCCACATATGGAGCTCTTTCGTCGTGTATAACATTTGCAACCTCACTTAAATATCTGGCTGCTGCTGTAAGGTCCGATATATTCTCCTCCGGTATGCATTCATATTCTGATTTTAACTGCAGGTTGGGTATTATTGTACAAAGATTTGCATTACCGCTTCTCTCGCCAAACCCGTTCATTGTACCCTGAATCTGAACGGCCCCTGCCTGCACAGCCATTATTGAGTTGGCCACGGCCATACCTGTGTCATTATGGCAGTGGATACCTATATCTGCTTTAAATTCATTAACAACCTTTGAAGTTATTTCATAGACTTCGTTTGGAAACGAGCCTCCATTGGTATCGCACAGGCATAAGCTGTCTGCACCTGCATCAAAGGCAGCTTTAAGTGATTTCATAGCATAGTCCGGGTTCGCCTTATACCCGTCAAAAAAATGCTCTGCATCAAAAACTACTTCCTTGTTTTTGCTCTTGAAGAAGGATATGGTATCATATATCATTTTCAAGTTTTCATCCAGTGTTGTCTTTAATATATCGGTAACATGGAAGTCCCAACTCTTACCAAATATAGCAATAGCTGGAGTATCAGCCTTTAAGAGCGACTTTACATTTGCATCCTCATCTACAGGAATATTCACTCTTCTAGTACTTCCGAAAGCAATTACCTTGGCATGCTTTAGCTTAATCTTTCCCACACGTTCAAAAAACTCCAAATCCTTGGGGTTTGATCCGGGATTACCAGCCTCAATATAGCTTACACCAAGCCTATCAAGCCTATCAACAATTTTAAGCTTATCTTCAACACTAAAGGAAATGCCCTGTGCCTGTGCACCATCTCTTAAAGTTGAATCGTATATCAATACCTTCTTCATTGCCTACATCCTTCCTCACAAATCTATTAGTTTATATTACTGCCCAAGTTATACAATAATCAATTCAAAGCAATAATTCAAGTCTTATGTTACTGTATTAGTATATTTAATCGTTTGTGATTTTATCCTCGCCTATCTCGCTGATTGCCCTGTTAATAGCATTCAAATAAGCTTTCACACTGGCCTCAATTATATCTGTGCTTACACCTCTGCCCACGAAAATCTTGCTGTCCTTGGAAATCCTCACAGTAACCTCACCAAGTGCGTCCTTTCCTTCGGTTACTGCCCTTAAGTTATAGTCTTCCAACTTAAAGCTTATGCCCACAGCTCTTTCCATTGCATTAAATGCAGCATCTACAGGTCCGTCACCAGTTGCGGCCTCTGTTATAACTTCCTCGTTTCTCTTAAGGCTTATTGTGGAAGTTGCAACACTCTTATTGCCGCTGGTTATCTGGAAGCTGTCCAGTTCAAATATTTCAGGCACTTCCGATACCTTTTCCTCAACCAGAGCTTCTATATCTCTGTCAAGGACTACCTTCTTTTTATCAGCCAGGCTCTTAAACTTCTCAAAAGCCTTCTGAATCTCTTCTGATGTTAAGGATGTATAACCCAATTCCTTAAGCCTTTCTTCAAAGGCATGCCTTCCTGAAAGCTTTCCTAATACCATTCTGTTTTGTGCCAGGCCTATGGACTCAGGCTTCATTATCTCGTAGGTGCTCTTTTCGGATAATACACCATGCTGGTGGATTCCCGATTCGTGAGCAAATGCATTTGCGCCTATGATTGCTTTATTGGGCTGAACCGTAATACCGGTCAAGCTGCTGACAAGCTTGCTGCTTCTATATATTTGGGTTGTATCAATCTTATGGTTTATATTATAGAAGTCCCTTCTTGTCTCGATACCCATTATAATCTCTTCAACTGCCGCATTTCCAGCCCTCTCGCCCAAACCATTGATAGTACACTCAACCTGTGTAGCTCCGTTTTGTATTGCAGCAAGAGAGTTGGCTACAGCAAGCCCCAGGTCGTTGTGGCAGTGGACACTGATATCTGCTTTATCACTGTTACTGACGTTTTCCTTGATAGACTTGATTAAACTTCCAAACTCAGCAGGCGTTGTATAACCTACCGTGTCTGGAATATTCACAACGGTAGCTCCAGCCTTTATTACTTCCTCAACAACCCTGAATAAAAACTCCGGTCTGGTACGGCTGGCATCTTCTGCTGAAAACTCAACATCAGAGCAGTATTTCTTTGCGTACTTAACCATTGCAATAGCTCTTTCCAGCACTTCCTCTTCAGACATCTTAAGCTTATACTTCATGTGAATGTCTGAAGTTGCAATAAAGGTATGAATCCTGGGACTTTGAGCCCCTTTTACCGCTTCCCATGCCCTGTCTATATCTTTTTCTACTGCTCTGCAAAGACTGGCAATAGTAACATTCTTAATATTCTCTGCCACTGCTTTTACAGCTTCAAAATCACCGGGTGATGCAATTGCAAATCCTGCTTCAATTACATCAACTCCCAACCTTTCCAGCTGCCTTGCTATTTCAAGCTTTTCATGAATATTTAAATTAACTCCAGGGGTTTGCTCCCCATCTCTTAAAGTTGTGTCAAATATTTTTATTCTATCAGGCATACCTATACCTCCTATTTACACAAATCAATCTCATATTTATAAATATCTTTTTTATCTTTATATATGTTTATTTGGTTAGGGCTTCAGGACAAAACAGGTGTGGCGGGTAAATGGGGCGCGCCATATCCATATGACCCGCCTGACCCATTTATTCTTTCTAACCGTACCAAAATTATCTTTATCTATAGCTTTAATTTACAAAGTAGTATATATTATTTCTTAAGCCAGCTCATCATCTTTCTAAGCTCTGCTCCTACCTTTTCAACCTGGTGCTCAGTTTCATTTCTCCTCATTGCAAGGAAGTTTGCCCTTCCGCCTGACTTATTCTCGGAAATCCAGTTTGAAGCAAACTTACCGCTCTGTATTTCTTCCAGAACCTTCTTCATTTCTTTCCTGGTTTCATCTGTTATTATTCTCTTACCTGTCACATAATCCCCATATTCTGCAGTATCACTGATTGAATACCTCATATATGAGAAGCCGCCCTGATTTACAAGGTCTATAATAAGCTTCATCTCATGTACACACTCAAAATACGCTATTTCAGGCTGGTATCCAGCATTTACGAGAGTTTCAAAACCGGCTTTCATAAGCTCGGTAACGCCGCCGCAAAGAACTGCCTGCTCACCGAAAAGATCTGTTTCGGTTTCTTCTCTAAATGTAGTTTCAAGAATTCCTGCTCTGCCTGCGCCTACTCCTGAAGCATAAGCAAGTGCATAATCCTTGGCCTTGCCTGAAGCATCCTGGTAAACAGCAAAAAGTGCAGGTACTCCTCTTCCTTCCTTATACTGGGTTCTTACAGTGTGACCCGGTCCTTTAGGAGCTACCATGATAACATCTACGTTTGAAGGAGGAACTATTTGATTGAATGTGATGTTAAAGCCGTGGGCAAACATAAGTACATTTCCTTCTTCAAGATATGGCTTGATGCTCTCTTCATAGATTTCAGGCTGAACCTGGTCGGGAACAAGCATCATAATTATTTCTGCAGCCTTTGCCGCTTCAGCAGTATCAAGTACTTTAAGGCCGTCTTCAACAACCTGCTGTCTTCTAGCTGAAGTCGGTGTAAGACCTACCACAACATTAACGCCGCTGTCCTGCAAATTCTGTGCATGTGCGTGTCCTTGACTTCCATATCCTATAATCGCAACTGTTTTACCTTTTAATAAACCTAAATTACAATCACTGTCATAATACATTTTAGCCATTAAGATTTCACTCCTCATCATTATTCTTTACTTTTATATATTTGTTGCCTCTTTCGATGGCAATTGTACCTGTTCTTACAATTTCCTTTATGCCAAACTGCTTTAGCATATCCTCCAAAGCAGCTACCTTCTCTGTGCCTCCGGATATTTCTATGGTCAGCGTATTTTTAGAGACATCTACTATCTTGGCTCTGAAAATTTCAACAATCTGAATTATTTCAGCTCTTGTGGAAGCAGTGGCACTAACCTTGATAAGCGCAAGCTCTCTGCTTACGGAATCTCCCTTGTCAAGCTGCTTTATCTTTATCACATCCACAAGCTTGTTAAGCTGTTTGCCTACCTGCTCAACTATATAGTCATCACCGTCAACTACAATGGTCATCCTTGAAACATCAGGGTTTTCAGTGACACCTACAGCAAGGCTGTCAATATTAAATCCTCTTCTGCTAAACAAACCGGCTACCCTTGATAGAACACCGGGATGGTTTTCAACCAAAACCGATAACGTATGCTTTGCCATTTTATAACCTCCCATATATTAAAATTGAAATCAAGACTTAAAAAATAAACTAATATGGTATTATGCAATTATTTATCGTGAGTCTATAATGTTGATTCTTCCGGGCTTACTATGCATTCAAGGAGGTAAGAGCTGTCATCCGAAAGCATTTCCTTTAATGCTTCCTCTACTTTTGAATTATTATCTATTCTTTTACCCTTAAACCCATATGCTTCAAACAGCTTTATAAAGTCTGGATTTTCATCAAGAAATACCTGGGAATAACGCCCGCAGTACTTTAACTTCTGCAGTTCGCGCACCATTCCAAGCCTTGAATTATTAAATAAAAGCACCTTAATGCCTAGTTTATTCTGTTTTATAGTCCCAAGCTCCTGCATGGACATTTGGAAACTTCCGTCACCGCTTACTGCAATTACCTTGGAGCCGGGAGATCCTATTTTAGCTCCTACTGCCGATGGCAGCCCGTATCCCATGGTACCCATACCGCCTGATGTTATAAACATCCTTGGCTTCTTTACCCCGAAGTAATTTGCAGCCCAAATCTGGTTTTGACCGACTTCAGTGGTTATTATGGCTTTATCATCCACAAGCTTTGACAGTAGGGACAATACATACTTTGGATTAACGTAATCTTCATTGGCATCTGGATTAATTTTTAATGGATGTTCCTCTTTTTTCTTCTTAATCGTATCAATCCATTCATCTATATCGCCTTTTTCAGAAACCTCTACAAGCTCCTTCAATATCTGCTTTACATCCCCCACAACAGGTATTGATACCTCAATATTCTTCCCGATCTCCGCAGGGTCGATATCAATATGAACTATACGGGTTTTCTTTGCGATCTGGTTTGGCGTACTCATAGCTCGGTCTCCAACCCTGGCACCCATGATAATTAAAAGGTCTGCGTTATGAACGGCATAATTTGCAGTATATACGCCATGGGTTCCCAGCATCCCCAAGTTTAATTCATGCTCGTAAGGAATGGCCCCTATACACATGAGAGTAGTAGTTACAGGTATGCTGCACTTTTCCGCAAGCTTTATAAGCTCCTGGGATGCATTTGCATTTATTATACCGCCGCCTGCACATATTACAGGCCTTTTTGCCTTTGATATGACCTCTGCCACTTTCTTTATTTGAAGAGAATGGCCCTTGTAACTGGGCTTATAACCTTTTATATCAACATTCTTCGGATACTCAAACTTTATTTCATGGGTTTGTATATCCATCGGTATATCTATAACAACAGGACCCGGTCTTCCGGTAGATGCTATATAAAACGCCTCTTTTATTACCCTTGGAAGGTCTTTTGCATCTTTTACAAGATAGCTGTGCTTGCAAAAAGGCGCAGTTGCACCGGTTATATCAGCTTCCTGGAACACGTCTCTGCCTATCAGGTCTGATGACACCTGCCCCGTAATTGCTACCATAGGGATAGAATCCATGTATGCTGTCGCAATGCCTGTAATAAGATTAGTAGCCCCAGGTCCTGATGTTGCAACGCATACCCCCACTTTTCCCGTTA
This sequence comes from Bacillota bacterium, assembly GCA_049325575.1. Lineage (GTDB taxonomy): Bacteria > Bacillota > Clostridia > Acetivibrionales > Acetivibrionaceae > JBMOLK01. Next base: position 21,545 of record JBMOLK010000024.1, read on the forward strand.
CCCTGGCATAACCACTGGCTGCATGAGCAGCCCCTTGTTCGTGTCTTGTGAGTATATGTTTTATATCAGACTCCAACAGGGCATCATAAAATGGACATATAGCCGCTCCCGGATAGCCAAAAATTACATCTACCTTTTCATTTTCTAAAGCTTTTATAATAGCCTGTGCGCCTGTAAGCTTCATAATTTAACTCCTTATTTATAAAATTAAACCCCTCATCACTGCAAACAGATATTTGCAGGGACGAAGGGATCGCATCCTACGTGGTACCACCCTGATTTTGACACACCGCTGCCGGTATGACCTCAGTGAGCATAATGAGTATATGCCCCAACTATAACGTAGTTATCGTCATTGCCTACTATTACTTCAGCAATGAAGCTCCGGAACGAGTCATACATGCACATCATGCGCTGATTCTCACCAACCACCAGCTCTCTTGGGCAATCAAATGCATCTTTATTCCTTCATAGCATCAGCTATTTAAGTATAATTGATAAATATTTTACCAGCGTACCAGAGTAAAGTCAACATGTTTTTTGTTATATAAATTTTGAATTTTTAACGTTTCCTATTGTAATAAATTACCATGCGTTATATGGTGTCTTTTCTACATTTTATAACCCTAAATATAGACTTTATTTTCATTTTTACCCTCTATTTTACCTATACCATAACCATAACAAAAGGACTGGTACATGCTTGACACAATGAGGGCGCTCAAATATTCCCTCTCCTCCTTATCAAGTCCTCTATCCATTACCTTTATAAAGTTTTTGGTCTTATCACCTGCAATAAGCTTCATGGCTTCCCTGGTTCCGGTAAGCTCATGCTCCAGCTTGCTTCTGGCTTGCTTTAAGTATTCCTTTATAACCTTTTCAAAATTATTAGTCTCGTAAAATTTCTTATTTGTACTCATATCTATTCCTCCCCGGTATTTTCCATTAGTGTGTAAGAAAGATCGTCTAAGTGTAATTCTTTCCACTTTCATATAAAAGATATACAGGTGAGGGAAATTTTAATCTATAGTGGTAAAATAAAGAAGTTATTGTTAAAATAGTATTAGTGCAGCAGCTGCTATCACAAAGTCCTTTATGTGAGGATCATACTCATAAAGGATTAGTTATAGCTTAATTATACGAACAAAAGTTCGTATAAGAATTAAAAATGAATGCTTAAACGAACTTTTGTTCAGAGATAAGTAGATATATGGAATTCCCTGCGTTACCTCGACATCGTGTCTCGGATTTGTCTGGGTATTCCCCCGTAGATTTCTTGCTTAACAAAAGTTCAATATTATGACCTGATTTGGGAGAGTGATTAAAATAAAAAAGAGAGAATGGACCATTAGTATAGATAACGAAAAGTATAAAATTGAATTTTTGCCAAATTTGATTTTTAAATTAAAATATAAAATACTTATTAATAGTGAAGCTGTAGAAAATGTTGAGTGCATACTCAATAGAGAAGGGGCAAATTACAATTTTGAAATTAGAGGTCACAATGTTACAGTGGCATTTACTACCAAATGCTCAGATTATGATTTGATAATAGATGGCAAATCGATAACTACAAATAAGATTATTACGTTTTATTATAGGGATTAAAAGTATAAGTATTTAAACTTTTGCAATCCTTAGTATATAATTTTTATATAAAGTGTAACAATGACGCTGATGGAGGTTTTACCAAGGCACCACCATCCGTGGATGGTTCTGGCTTCGTGGGGCAGGGAACTCCACATATCAATGTGTCTCCGTAAAGAATGAACATGAAGTAATTTTTTGAGGTCATACCATGTAGAAAGGCGCAGCCACATGCTCTCACGGGCGCAGTTGCGCGCTTACGTGGGTCATCCTAAAGAAGACCGTTCGAGCACGTCGGAGACACTGGACGTTCTACGAAAGATGATGCAAACCCCAGGCATCCTGCCCGGGGTTTGTACGGGTATTTCTCTGGAGCTTTGAATAAAAACATTTGATGGATATTATAAACTAAGTTTTTTAAATTTTACACTAAAC